>JAZUBY010000065.1:0-15040 GCA_045638885.1 Emergencia sp.
CTTCGCCCTTCTTTACCTGTTCACCCTGCATCATGTCGAATGTGAACGCATCTTCCCAAACAACATCTGCGAACCACAGACCCATCTGCTTTCTGATTTTGTCAGAAGTTGTGTGCATGAATGGGTAAATCAGAACAGAGATGATTCTGATTGCTTCTGCCAGGTTGTGCATACATGTATCTAATTCGTCTTTCTTTGCTTCGTCCTTTGCTAATACCCAAGGCATCTTTTCATCGATGTACTTATTTGCTCTTCTTACCAGTACCCAGATTTCTTCCAGTGCCAGGTGGAATGCAAACTTATCCATCTGTGCTTCTACCTTTGTTGCTGCGCCAGTTGCAATTGCCTTCAGATCCTGGTCGAATTCATCTTCTGTTGTCGCTGCAGGAACGATGCCGCCACAGTATTTTTCAATCATGGAAGCAGTTCTGGAAACCAGGTTGCCCAGGTCGTTTGCCAGGTCATAGTTCATTCTCTTCAGCATAACTTCGTTGGTAAAGATACCATCCTGACCAAATGTGTATTCCCTTAATAAGAAATACTTCAGTGCGTCAATGCCGTATCTTTCGATCAGCTTCACAGGATCTACTACGTTACCCTTGGACTTGGACATCTTGCCGCCTTCTAATAACAGCCAGCCGTGACCCAGTACCTGCTTTGGCAGAGGTAAGTCTAAGGACATCAGCATAGCAGGCCAGATGATGGAGTGGAATCTAACGATTTCCTTACCTACCAGGTGAACGTTTGCAGGCCAGTACTTTTCGAACTTGCTTGGATTTTCGGAAGCATAGCCTAATGCTGTGATATAGTTGGAAAGTGCATCTAACCAAACGTAGATAACGTGCTTTTCATCGATTGGAACCTGGATACCCCAGTCAAAAGTGGATCTGGAGATACATAAGTCTTCCAGGCCCTGTCTGATGAAACCTAACATTTCATTTCTTCTGGATTCCGGTTCTAAGAAGTTTGTATTTTCCAGCAGGTCAATTAACTTGTCCTGATACTTGGATAATTTGAAGAAGTATGCTTCTTCCTTTGCAGGCTGTACCGGTCTGCCGCAGTCAGGGCAGCAACCTTCTACCAGCTGGCTTTCTGTCCAGAAGGACTCACAAGGTGTGCAGTATAAACCTTCGTATTCGCCCTTGTAGATGTCGCCTTTTTCATACATTTTATTAAAGATGGCCTGTACTCTTTCTACGTGTCTGTCTTCTGTTGTTCTGATGAAGTCATCGTAGGAAATTTCCATTGTAGCCCACAGATCTTTGATGCCGTCAACGATGTTGTCAACGTAAGCCTGTGGAGTTACGCCTTTTTCTTCTGCGATTGTCTGGATCTTCTGTCCATGTTCATCTGTACCTGTTAAGAACATTACGTCATAGCCGGATAATCTCTTAAATCTAGCCATCGCGTCAGCCATTACAGTACAGTAAGTGTGTCCAATGTGTAAGTTGGAACTTGGATAATAAATAGGGGTGGAAATATAATATGTTCCCTTTTTTTCAGTCATGTTTATGCCTTCCTTTCGTCTCCTTATCGAATGAGATAAGGTAGTTTACTACCCTACAGAATACCACATTTTGCAAGGTTTCGTCAACTGTGAGCCTTGCAAAAAAAGAAACCGCTCAGCGCCATCAAAGACGCGAGCGGTCGTAAATTCATTAGTTATCTAACTCTTCTTCTGCATAGTCATCTGAGGACCATTCTTCTTCCGGCCAGTCTTCGTTGACAAAGATTTTCTTCATCACTCTGTCCATGCCGACTACCAGCGCTGTACCTGCAACCATGCCGATACCTAAAATTCCTAATGCAGCTTTTGCCGCAGCAGAAGCACCATATGTTTTTGTTTCAGTCTTCTTAGCCATAATACTTCCTCCCTTTTGTCTCTCTATTTATAAGTTCTGGTTTTCATATATTCTACAATCAGGTCAGCTGCTGCTTCGTCAGAAATGTAGCTGCTGTTGATTGCCAGATTATAATTGGAGAACTCGCCCCACTTCTGGCTTGTATGGTAATGATAATAGTTGGCACGTGCCTTATCATAAGACTTCACAATACTTTCGGCATCCTTTGGGACTGCACCATAAACATCGATGGTTCTGCGGATACGGTCTTCTCTTTCTCCGTAAACGAACACGTTGGTTACACCTGGAAGATCCTTCAGGATGTAGTCTGCACATCTGCCTACAATTACACCTTCTCCTTCTTCTGCAATCTGGTGCACCACATCATACTGTGCTACAAAGAGTTTTTCATTGATAGAAGCAGTATCGCCAATCATGCCTTCGCCAAAGTTCATAGCGGATGCAAGGCTGTAAGAAAAACTGCTCTTCGCACGAAGTTCTGCGGTTTCTACGATTTCTCTGGACAGACCACTCTGTGCTGCCGCCATATCCAGAATTTCTTTATCATAAAACGGAATGCCTAGTTTCTCTGCAACAAGACGTCCGATAATTCTGCCGCCGCTGCCATATTCTCTACTGATTGTTACTAATTTCTTCATAATGACACCTTTCTATGCAGTCTCCTGCCTATTCTTCTTATCATTATATATCAAAATCCTCTTCCTGGTCAATATCTTCAAACTGGGAATTGTACAGGTCTGCGTAGAAGCCTCCCACAGCCAACAGCTCCTCGTGGCTGCCCTGTTCGATGATATCCCCTTCTTTCATCACCAGAATCAGATCCGCATTTTTAATTGTAGATAAACGATGCGCGATAATGAAGCTGGTTCTTCCGTGCATCAGATTATCCATGGCCATCTGGATTCTTTCTTCCGTACGTGTGTCGACAGAGGATGTGGCTTCATCCAAAATCAGTACCGGATTATCTGCCAGAATGGCTCTGGCGATGGTCAGCAGCTGCTTCTGTCCCTGAGAGACATTGGATGCATCTTCATTCAGTTCCATATGATAACCTCCCGGCAGGGTACGAATAAAGTGATCAGCGTATGCCGCCTTTGCAGCCTCGATGACCTCTTCATCTGTCGCATCCAATCTGCCGTAGCGGATGTTTTCCATAATGGTTCCTTTGTACAGCCAGGTGTCCTGCAGAACCATACCGAAATAGTCACGCAGGTTGTGACGATTGTACTCACGAATATCGTGTCCGTCCAGTTTGATGCTGCCAGACTGCACATCGTAAAAGCGCATCAAAAGCTTGACGATGGTAGTCTTTCCTGCTCCGGTCGGTCCTACGATGGCAATCTTCTGTCCCGGCTCAACATGGACACTAAAGTCATTGATGACCGACTGCTCCGGATCATAGCCGAAGTGAACATGCTCAAATTCTACCGCGCCATGGACTTCTTCCAGCTTCACAGGTTCGTTTGCCCCCTGGTCTTCTTCCTCTTCATCCAGGAACTCGAAAACACGCTCTGCCGCAGCCGTCATGGACTGTACCTGGTTGATGACCTGTGCGATTTGCTGAATCGGCTGTGTAAAGTTTCTGACGTACTGAATAAACGCCTGAATATCACCGATGCCGATATTGCCACGGATTGCCATCATGGCACCTGTAATAGATACGCCTACGTATCCCAGGTTTCCTACCAGCATCATCATCGGATGCATCAGGCCGGAAATAAACTGGGACTTCCAGGCAGACTCATATAAGATACCGTTGGTCTCGTCAAAGGTGTTGGTCACGTCTTCTTCCTTGTTGAAAGCTTTGATAACCAGATGACCGGCAAAGTTTTCTTCTACCTGACCGTTGATATGGCCCAGATATTTCTGCTGGGTTCTGAAGTGTTTCTGAGAGAACTTCACTACCAGAGACATGAGCAAAATGGAAATCGGCAGAATCACCAGTGCTACCAGTGTCATCAAAGGCGAAATAGACAGCATCATCACCAGTACCCCAACCATGGTTGTCACGGAAGTGATAATCTGTGTAATGCTCTGGTTCAGACCCATACCCAAAGTATCCACGTCGTTTGTAATTCTGGAAAGCACTTCCCCGTAAGGGCGGCTTTCGAAATACTTCATCGGCATGAGATTGATTTTTTCTACGATTTCTTTACGCATGCGGTAACAGATTTTCTGCGTAATCCCACTCATAATCCAGCCCTGCGTAAAGCTGAAGATGGCACTGCACAGATACAGAGCCAGTGTGGCCATCAGGATTTTAGCGATGGCGTCAAAATCGATACCGCCAGTTCCCTGAATCTTGCCCATGAGGCCTTCTGCCAGTTCTGTTGTAGCCATGCCCATAACCTTTGGCCCCAATACATTAAAGACCGTGGACAGGACTGCAATGACCATCACAGCCAGAACTGCAAATTTATAGTTTCCAATATATGCAATGAGTTTCTTCAAAGAACCCTTAAAGTCCTTTGCCTTCTCTACCGGCATGCCCGGCGGGCCGCCTCTTCTCGGTCTCATTGGAGGTCTGTGGTTTCTATCATTACTCATGAGACTTCACCTCCCCCTTTGCTGCAGCTGCCAGTTCCTTGGCAGAAAGCTGTGACATGGCAATCTGCTGATAGACCTCGCAGCTTTCCATCAACTGCTGATGTGTTCCTTTACCCACGATTTCTCCATCGTCTAATACCAATATCTGGTCTGCATGGAGAATGGTGCTGATACGCTGTGCTACAACGATTTCCGTTGCATTTGCTACATGCTTCGCCAAAGCTTTTCTCAGTTTCGCATCGGTCTTCATATCTAGAGCGGAGAAGCTGTCGTCAAATACGAAGATCTGCGGATTCTTGGCAATGGTTCTTGCAATGGCCAGTCTCTGTTTCTGTCCTCCGGACACGTTGGTTCCGCCCTGGGCAATGAAACTGTCGAACTGCTCTTCTTTTGCTTCAATAAACTCCGTAGCCTGAGCAACTTCCGCAGCCAGACGCACCTCTTCATCGCTGGCATCTTTGTTACCGAAGCGTAAGTTAGACGCAATGGTTCCGGAGAACAGCACACCTTTCTGCGGCACAAAACCAATGGTTCCGCGCAGATCATGCAAGGACAGGTCTTTGATATTGATGCCGTCCAGGAGGATTTCCCCTTCAGTGGCATCAAAGAATCTTGGAATCAGGTTAACCAGAGTACTCTTGCCGGCACCGGTACTGCCGATGATAGCGGTCATTTTCCCTGGTTCCGCCGTAAAGTTTAAATCGTGAAGTACGTCTTCTTCCGCATCCGGATAGCGGAAAGAAACGTTTCTGAATTCTAATATGCCTTTGCAGGTATCTAACGCCTTTGGTTCCTCTGCTTCTTTGATGGTAATCTCCGTGTTCAGGACCTCATCGATACGTTCTGCTGCAACGGCAGCTCTTGGCACCATAATCGACATCATAGTCATAATCAGGAAGGACATGACAATCAGCATGGAATAAGTGATGAATGCGGTCATTGTACCTACCTGTAGCGTGCCTGCATCAATACGCTGGGCAGAAACCCATGTAATAGTTACTACCAGACAGTTCATAATCATAGTCATGCCCGGCATCATGAAAGTCATCACACGGTTTGTGAAGAGCTGTGTATTTTTCAGTTCCTGGTTTGCAACATCAAAGCGCCCCTCTTCAGTCTTTTCCCTACCGAAAGCACGAATGACAGAAAGACCAGTCAGAATTTCTCTGGAAACCAGATTGACATTGTCCACCAGTTTCTGCATCGCCTTAAACTTCGGCATGGCAATGGATACCAGCAGAGCTACCAGGCCCATCAGCACGATGACTGCCAGTGCGATGATATAACCCATGTTTGCACCTGTCTGCCACACTCTGATAATGCCGCCGATAGCCAGGATTGGCGAATACAGCAACATACGGAGTAGCAGTGTACATACGATTTGAATCTGCTGCACGTCATTGGTGCTTCTTGTAATCAGGGACGCTGTAGAAAACTGGTCAATCTCAGCGCTGGAAAAGCTCATAACCTTATGGAAGATTCGCTGACGCAGGCTTCTGCCGATACCTGCACCGACTCTGGATGCCACGTAGGAAACGGCGATGGATGCAAGCAGCATCAAAGCTGCCATCAGCAGCATTTTGCCGCCTGTTTCCCAAAGATAGTCCATCTGCTGCTTATCCACGTCCACACCGGCTTCTTCCATGGCATTTGCCGCATATGCAAGACCCATGGCCTTCAGCGTGTCACTACCGATGGCATCGATAGTATCTTGCATCTGACTGCGGATTTCTTCTACCGGATAGGCTGCCTGCATGGACTGAGCCAAAGCAGCCATCTCCTCCTCTGAAATCTGATCAGTCTGATAATTCATAACCAGTGGAAGCAGCAGTTGTTCATCCAGCTGGTCCAGTTCTTCTTCCTCTGTAACGATAAGGGTGTAGCTGTCCCCCTCTTTTTCGTAGATATTCTCCCATGTTTCGGCTTCCGCTGCTGTCATAAACAGCTTGGCCTCGTCATGGCTCTCTTCTGTAATGCGGTTAGGCACCACATGCTCAACCCCTCTGTTCTGAATCCCCACGTCGATGATATTAGACGTGTAGGATGGCAGCGACAGGTCGCAATAAGCCTGGATAATCAGCAACACCATAATGATGACGGCTGACTTCCAATAAGGTTTTAAATGTTTCAGTATTTTCCCCATCTTCTTTCCTTTCCTACTTTGCTATCTATCTGATATTCTTTATTTTTCCATATCTATATATTTTATCACGCATTGCAGGCAGATTCTATGTTCTTTATGTGAAATCCAGTATATTGTTTGAGAAGACTTTTCTCGAAGCTGAAGTACAATCATACAAGAAACAAGAAAGACCTTTGGCTGGTCTTGTCACGGGGCGGTACCCATTCGTGAAAGACCCCAAAGGTCTTGCGTTCGTTGTCTATGATTGTTTCGGCTGAGAGTTTATCGCCTCAAACAATATACTGATTAATATTCAAATGCTTCATAAATCGCCTTGATGGCTTTGTTAAAGTCTTTGTTCTGTACACCAACGATGATATTCAGCTCGCTGGATCCCTGGTCAATCATTCTGATGTTGACATCTGCGTTAGCCAGTGCAGTGAATAGTGTTGCAGAAGTACCAGGACGTCTGCTCATACCGTGTCCTACCGTTGCAATCATTGCCATGTCTTCAGAAACTTCGATGCTGTCCGGACCTACCTGTTTTTCAATGGCTTCCACAACTTCGTCCAGTCTGCCATCTAATGTTTTGTTAGAAAGTACGATGGAAACGGTGTCAATACCGGTTGGCACGTGTTCGATGCTCATATCAAAGTCTTCTAAGATGCTCAGCAGACGACGGATGAATCCTCTTTCTCCTGCCAGCATGTTCTTATAGATTGCGATAACCGTAAAGTCCTTGGAACCTGCGATACCGGTGATAACGTGGGTGTTTTCTGCATCCGGTTCAGCTGTGATGATAGTACCAGGGTCTTCCGGTTTATTTGTATTTCGAATATTAATTGGAATGTTAGCTATTCTTGCAGGGTAGATAGCATCTTCGTGCAGTACGGATGCACCCATGTAAGAAAGCTCTCTTAATTCAAAATAAGAAATCTTCTGGATTGGTTTTGGATTTTTGACGATTCTAGGGTCTGCCATGAGGAAGCCGGATACGTCAGTCCAGTTTTCGTACATATCAGCGCCTACAGCTCTCGCAACCAAAGAACCGGTTACGTCAGAGCCGCCTCTGGAGAAGGTCTTAATCTGACCGTCAGGGCCCGTACCATAGAAGCCTGGCAGAACTGCTCTTTCGTGCTTTTCCAGTTCAGCACGAAGGGCTTCATCTGTTTCCTTCTGCTTCAGACGGCCTTTGCTGTCAAACTGAATCAGTCCTTCTGTGTCTACAAAATCATAACCTAAAAACGCCGCAATTAATACTGCGTTGAGATATTCGCCACGGCTGGCAATGTAATCTGCACTGCATCCCTTGCCCAGATTTGCTTTGATTGTTTCAAAATGGTCATACAGGTTAACGTCGATATCCAGGTTCATCTGTACTGCCATAAAACGGTCAGCAATTACCTGGAACAGCTGGTCATAAGGCAGATTATGTTCAGCATGGGTCTTGCACAGATACAAAAGGTCCGTGATTTTGCTGTCACCGTCAAATCTCTTTCCCGGTGCAGACACAACAATATATCTTCTATCCGGATCTGCTTCGATAATCTGTTTTGTCTTTGTCAATTGGATGCCGTCAGCGACGGAGCTTCCACCAAACTTTGCTACTTTGACTCCCATGGGAATTCTCCTCCTAATATATTACAATATGTTGTTATTATATTATAATTCACGAAAAATGGCAACTTTTTTTGTTTGTTAAAAACAAAAAGGCTTCGCAATATTGCGAAGCCTTTGTTTACTTATTATAAATATGCCTTTAATTCTTCAACTTTGTTCAGTTCTTCCCATGGTAACTGTACGTCAGTTCTGCCGAAGTGGCCGTATGCTGCAGTCTGTCTGTAGATTGGTCTTCTCAGATCTAAGTCTCTGATGATTGCTGCCGGTCTCAGGTCGAAATGCTTATTTACGATATCAGCGATTTCCTCGTCAGCCAGCTTACCTGTGCCAAATGTATCAACCCTGATAGATACAGGTTTTGCAACACCGATTGCATATGCCTGCTGGATTTCACACTTGTCTGCTAAACCTGCTGCAACTACGTTCTTTGCAGCGTGTCTTGCAGCGTAGCAAGCGGAACGGTCAACCTTTGTAGGGTCCATACCGGAGAATGCGCCGCCGCCGTGACGTGCATAGCCGCCGTAAGTATCTACGATAATCTTTCTGCCTGTTAAACCGGAGTCGCCATTTGGACCGCCGATTACGAATCTGCCAGTTGGGTTGATGAAATACTTTGTTTCATCGTCTAACAGTTCAGCAGGAATGATTGGCTTGATAACCAGTTCGATCAGATCTCTTCTGATTTCTTCGTTTGTAGCATCTGGATCGTGCTGTGTGGAAATCAGAACAGTGTCAATTCTCTTTACCTTATCGCCATCGTATTCTACAGTTACCTGTGTCTTACCGTCAGGTCTTAAGTACTTCAGTGTGCCGTCTTTTCTAACCTTTGTTAACTGTAAAGCCAGCTTGTGTGCCAGGGAGATTGGCATTGGCATCAGTTCTGGTGTTTCGTTACATGCGTAGCCGAACATGATACCCTGGTCACCAGCACCAGTTTCTTCGATCTGGTCGTCCAGTGTACCTTCCTTGTATTCCAGGGCCTTGTCAACACCCATCGCGATGTCAGCAGACTGTTCGTCGATTGCTGTCAGTACTGCGCAAGTGCTGCCATCAAAACCGTACTTTGCTCTGTCGTAGCCGATACCTACGATAACGTCTCTTACAATTTTAGGGATGTCCACATAGCTGGAAGTTGTAATTTCACCCATAACCATTGCGTAACCTGTTGTTGTTGTTGTTTCACAAGCAACTCTGCCGTATGGGTCAGCTTCTAAGATTGCGTCCAGAATCGCGTCAGAAATCTGGTCGCAGATTTTATCCGGATGTCCTTCAGTAACGGACTCGGAAGTGAATAACTTTTTCATTGGTCTTGTCCTCCTTCTCTACTTAATCCTTATGGAAACAGAAAAACCTTTTCTTCACAACGAAAGAAAAGGTTTGATTTCGAATATCATTCCTCATCTTTCAGAACAGAAATATTCTGTAGGATTTAGCACCTTTGCTATCAGCCAGATTGCTGACACCCAGGTTGCCGGACGTCTCAGGGCCTATTCCCTCAGTCACTCTCAATAAGGATTATCGTATCTATTATACTCAAATAAAAAAGTTTGTCAATGGCATATTGTAATTTTACAGAAATAGGATATACTCTATAGTTAAGAATATTGCGTGCGAGGTGAAAACTTTGAACAAATCCGACTTTAAAGTACTACGAGGCGGCTTGTTGGATACCGCCATTACCAGCAGAAAAGACTTTGTATCTGCCTATGTGACCAATACACGTCTCATGGGTGTGATTGGCATGCATATCCACTTTAAACTGCCGGACAATGAAATTCTCAATGATTTCCATCAGTTCTTTTACTTTGATGCGGAAGAATACGGTTTCGAGACATACAAGAGTGTCCTTGGCAATGATACAGATAAAATCAAAGAAATCGAAGGTTCTCTCATCGGAGGACTTGGCGGCGAAAAAATTCCGCTGCAATTTGAAGAGGCAAAAGCCCTTCTTCACGAATATGTTTTGTACAATGTAACCAGAAATCTCCCTTTGCCGGAAGGATTAGCCGAGTATCGGTTTCTTTTAGAAAAAGATGCGGTGCTTAGCGAACCTGAGCGTTATATCCTGCAGGGAAAGCAGTGTGTTAAGCTGGAGTCAGAATATGAACTGGTAAACTATTTTTTAATGCGATGCTTTGGCAAAGACTTTACGGGAGCTTCTTATCTGGCTGCTCCAGATGTGGTGCAGGATTTCTTCCCGGAATTTAAGATGGCAACCTTCTTAAAGAATCACATCAAAGTTGATTCGGATGATGGTGCTTATGTCAGTGAATCACTTGTAGAGTTCGACAGTAAGTACTACATGGCTGTTACCAGCATCAAAACAAATCACATGAAGGTCTGTGAATGCGAAAAGATCTCTGCATTTCAGATTTCGAATACGGAAGCTGCGATGCTGCTGGCAAGGCCTGAATACATTACCGTTTATGATATTACGGAAGATATGTCCGACTTTGGAAGAACTGCCACTGATCTGACTGCCAACGCTATGATTACCAAGTACGACAGCGGAACCCTTTATATGATCTTCCATCCAAATAACAAACACGTAAATAAGCAGGAGTATCGTCTCAACGAAGACGTGCTTGGACTTTACTTTTTGTCTGACAGTGGTCAGCTGATTTGTGCTTCTTACTCGATTGACGATGTATTGCAACTGGAATGGGATCTGGTTCGTTCTCCTTATCGCAAGCGTATGACGCCTGTGGATAAGTATCAGTTCCAGGAAGCAGTGCTCTATGAATTTATTCAGAGTGGATTCCCATATTTCGAGGAATTTGTTGCTGCGATCTCCATGGGGGATGAATAAATGCCACATAAATATAACATTATGTCAACCTGTGTTCTTTTTTGAACAAACGATTTTCAACATGGGCCAAGGCCTACAAAATAGAGGGTTTGAGGGCTTTTCCACATGGAAAACTGAAATTGTATACATTTTTTCGCATAGTTCTATGTGGAAAATTTAATTGTCTGTAAACGTTGAAAAACCAACACTTTTCGTGTTGGTTTTTTTATTTTCCGGATAAGTTATCCACATATTTACGAATTAATATTTTTTCGGATTTGCGAACGCATCTTCGATTAAGTAAGTAATGAGTTCTCGATAGGAAATCCCGTCATGTTCCCACAGCTGGGAATACATGCTGATAGATGTGAAACCTGGCAAAGTATTGATTTCGTTGAACACATACTTGCCGTCTTCCTGCAGGAAGAAGTCTACACGGGATAATCCTTCACATTCCAGTCTCTTGTAGATTTTCAGTGCCGCCTCTTTCATTGCTTCTGCAATCTCTGGCGAAATATCATCGACTACATGCGTTTTGGACTCATTATCGTTGTATTTTGAATCATAAGTATAAAACTCGCCGTGAGCTAAAATTTCACCGATAGAAGAGGCCTTTGGCTCTTTAGTCCCCAGCACAGCAATCTCCAGCTCTCTTCCAATAATCCCCTGTTCCACCAACAGCTTGCTGTCCACGGTAAAGCCCAGTTGAATCGCTGCATCCAGCTCTTCTTTGCAGTTCACTTTGGAAACGCCGACGGAAGATCCTGCTCTTGCCGGTTTTACAAAGAGAGGATATCTGTCATCAAAGTACGTAGAGATTCTGTCGATATCTTCCTGTTCAAAAGTCTGCTCTCTCACAATCCAGAAATTCGCTTGTGGAATCCCTGTTGTTGCCACAATGTCTTTAGTTAATGCTTTATCAAAGCCTACTGCAGAAGCTGCGATACCACAGCCTACATACGGAATATTTGCCAGTTCCAGCAAGCCCTGTACTTTTCCATCTTCTCCATCTGTTCCGTGAATTACACAAAATACGCCATCGATTTTCTTCTCTGTCACGGTGCCATCTTTGAAAACTAAAAGCGTCTGCTCATTACGGTTCGGGCTGATGACTGCGCTACAGTTATCTTCTCTTTTCTGCCATGTGGTTCCATCATGGATTTCTTCTGCAGATGCCTGCGTCAGAATCCACTTTCCATCTTCCGTAATTCCCAGTTTTTCCACGTTATATTTATCTAAATCAATATTTGTAACTACATTCGCCGCTGACATGCAGGATACATAATATTCTGCGCTATGTCCGCCAAAAATAATAGCAATGGTTCTCTTCTCCATTTTGTCCACTCCTTATATGATGCTACTTCTATTTTAGCTTATTCTATCTCTTTTTTCAATTTATATTTCTATCTGCTCCAAAACCCCGTTCAGTATACACTCCGCAATCTTCTTTTGGTATTTCGTCTGCTTCAATTTGGCTAAATCTTCGCTGTTTGACAGAAAACCGCACTCTATTAATACAATTGGCACATCCGGATTTTCTAAAAGATACACATTTCCCTTCGCCATATGGATGCGATTCCTCCCGTCTTTCAATCCCTCATTTAGCTGATTCTGAATAGATTTCGCTAAAGTTTCACTTTTATGAAGAATCTCTGCATTGCCGCTCTTAGGATAAAATACCTGCGCACCTCCAACGGACTGATCTTGGGGAAAGCAATTCATATGAATACTTAGCACTGCGTTGGGTTCTGCTTTCTTTATGATTTCTTTCCGGCAGGTCATGTCCTCCAACTTTCTCCATTTTTTCTCTGTATTTTCTAAGCTGTACAGACCATCCTGTTCTTCTCGTGTCAGAATAACCTGAATGCCCTTTTGGGTTGCTTCTGACTTAACCAGCTTTGCAATGGAAAGATTCAGTTCCGCTTCCAAAGTTCCATCTTCCGCTTCCGCACCTCCGTCTGGTCCACCATGGCCCGCATCGATTACCAAAGTTATGGGCATCGCCATCTTTGTTGCCAAAACATGAATTTCTTCCGGGTCCGGTAAGGTCATTATGATTGCAGCCAAAAGTGCCAGAAATATTATTTTTTTGATTTTCATCAAAATCCCTCTCTTTTTTCGATTCTTCCAAAAATATATGTTATACTGTAGGTATTCATGCGAAGAAGCAAGGAGACGTATTATGAACACAAGAAGACTATTCAAAGAAGACGTATATCTGCAGGAAGCAACTGCACAGATTACAAATATCATAAAAGAAGAAGGCAAGGTAACCCTTACCCTGGATCAGACACTGTTTTTCCCAACCGGTGGCGGTCAGAGCTGCGACAAGGGAACACTTGGCGGTTTTGATGTCGTAGATGTCAGCGAAACTCCTGATGAAATTTACCATCAGATTACTGGCGATTTAACAGAGATTGACAAATTGCAAATAGGCGATGAAGTTGCTCTGAAGCTGGATTGGGCACATCGTTTCGACAATATGCAGCGTCACTGTGGCGAACATATCTTGTCCGGTAAATTCTATGAACTGTACGGTGGGGTTAACCGTGGTTTTCACATGGGTGACGACTATATGACTATCGACATTTCTTTGGAAGATGACCCTGCTTACGATAAAATCACTTGGGAAATGGCAAAAGCTGCAGAGCTTGCAACGAATCAGGCAATCTGGGCAAACCTTCCGGTCATTACCCGTCACTTTGAGGACAGAAGCGAAGCTGAGAATCTGCCACTGCGTAAAAAGCTGGCTTTCGATGAAGATATCACCATCGTCTGCGTCGGTGCTATCGAAAACCCTGCTGACTGTGTAGCCTGCTGCGGTACACACCCTGCAACATCTGGTCAGGTTGGTCTGGTAAAGCTTTATAAAGTAGAGTCTAACAAAGGCATGTTCCGTATTTACTTTGAAGCAGGTGAGCGTGCGTTTAGACAGTATCAGGAACGTTTCGACGTCATGACAACGTTAGAAAACAAGCTGTCTGCCGGTACTGCGGATATTTTAGAAAAATATCAGGCACAGCAGGACAAGACAAAAGGCATCCGCGATGAACTATACCATCTGAAGAAGTGGGTAGTAGCAAAGGAAATCGATGACATCAAGGCACAAATGTGCCCGGCTTTTGTTAGAAAATACGACAAATTGTCTATTAACGATTTATTAGATATCGGTAAAGAATTGAAAGGCCTGATTCCAACAGTCGCATTTCTGGTACATGAACCATCTAACACGGTACTGATTTTCACAGACAAACACGACGCCGGTAAGCTGGTAAAAGAAAATGCCGACATTTACGGCGGTAAAGGCGGCGGTAACAAAAACTCCGCCCGTGCGATTTTCAGCAAAGCAGAATATGTAGATACTTTTATTGATTTAATTGAAAAGCACATTAGATAATGTATGAAAAAAGAGGATTGCATTTGCAATCCTCTTTTATATTTGAATTATTCTTCGTCTTCTACTGCGTAAGGCTTCAGGTCTGGGCTGAACTTTAATTCGCAGCCTGTTGCAGCCTGAATGTCTTCCTTAGTGAAGTCTGGGTGTAATTCTGTAACTACGATACCTTCTTCAGTTACTTCCATAACGCCCATTTCTGTGATGATCTTGGATACGCATCTTTCTGCTGTTAATGGCAGTGTGCATTCCTTTAAGATCTTGTGTGCACCCTTCTGAGTGTGCAGCATTACGATGATAACTTCTGGGCAGCCTGCACATAAGTCCATAGCACCACCCATACCAGCTACCTTCTTGCCTGGTACGATCCAGTTAGCTAAGTCACCGTTTTCTGCTACTTCCATAGCACCCAGTACTGTAGCTCTTACGTGACCGCCTCTTACTAAACCGAAGGATGTAGCGGAGTCAAAGTAGTTTACTCTGTCTACTGCTGTTACGAATACCCCACCGGAGTTGATGATGTCTACATCTTCTTCACCAGGAGCAGCAACTTCTGCTAAACCTGCGAAACCGTTTTCGGAGTGTAATGTTACGATTACGTCTTCTGGGATGTAGTTCGCTACCTGTGTTGGCAGACCGATACCTAAGTTGATGAAGTCACCATCGTTAAATTCCATTGCGCATCTCTTTGCGATTCTTGCTTTTAA
>JAZUBY010000066.1:0-12745 GCA_045638885.1 Emergencia sp.
TTCTACACAAACTACAACACATTCGCTAAGGCTGCTGGTGGTAAGGTAGTTCCTATCACAACTTCCGCTGAAGATGGATACCACTATGCAAAGAGAGAACAGATCGTTCCATTAATCACAGAAAAGACTAAGGCTATCTGCTGCATCAACCCTGGTAACCCAACTGGTACAGTTCTTACTATGGAAGAAATGCAGTTAATCGCTGACATCGCTGAAGAACACGACTTATGGATCATCGCTGACGAAGTATACAGAGAATTCGCTTACGATGGCAGAATTGCAGTTTCCTTCGGCCAGATCGAATCCGCTAAGGACAGAGTTATCATCGTTGACTCCGTATCCAAGAGACCCTCCGCTTGCGGCGCTAGAATCGGTTTCTTATTATCCAAGAACAAGGAATTCATGGCTAACGTTATGAAGATTGCTCAGGGTAGACTGTGCGTATCCACAGTTGACCAGGTAGGTGCTGCTGCATTATTCAGATTACCATTATCCTACTATGATGAAGTAAAGGCTGAATACTGCGGAAGAAGAGACGTTGTATACGAAGAATTAATGAAGATTCCTGGCGTAGTTTGCCAGAAGCCAGGTGGTTCTTTCTACATCACTGCTAAGTTACCAGTTGCTGACGTAGAAGACTTCTTAATCTTCTTATTAGAAGAATTCGAAGACAACGGCGAAACAGTAATGTTCGCTCCAGCTGCAGGTTTCTATGCAACTGAAGGTTTAGGTAAGGACGAATTAAGAATCGCTTACGTTCTGAACCAGGCTGACATGAAGAGAGCTGTTGAACTGATCAGATTAGGTCTGGACGCTTACAACGCTAGATAATTGAATCTACATATTTGTATTAAAGAGACTATCTTTCGATAGTCTCTTTTTTCTTTTGGTTGAAGTCTTGCGAAAAGATACTGGTTTGATATAATAAAATGGCGTAAGAATTTAATTTGAATATTTAAAGAAGAGGTTTCTATGACTGAAGAACGTTTTAATATAAAATCAATATTCCGATGTGCAGGCGGTTTTGTTGCCTGGGTTATCGGTTCCGGTTTCGCAACAGGGCAGGAAGTACTTCAATTCTTCACAAGTTATGGGTTTGCAAGTTATGCCATTATCCTAATCAATCTGATTGGATTTTTACTTGTTGGCACAACGCTACTGACAACAGGGCACAATCATCGCGAAATCGATGATTTTCAACAATTTGAGCACTATTGCGGTAAAAAGCTGGGTATTTTCTATTCCTGGCTGATTCCAATTACATTATTACCAGTCATGTCAGTACTGATTTCAGGGGCAGGCGCAACACTAAACGAATATTATGGTATGAATCACTATGTGGGCGCACTCATTATGGCTGTCGCTATTTTGATTGCATATTTTATCGGCTTTGAAAGACTGGTAAAAGTGTTATCTTTTGTTGGTCCGTCTATTATTGCCTTTTGTCTGATTATCGGAGTCATTACTGTGTGGAAGGACTTTGGAAACTTTGATCAAATCAGAGATTTCGAACCGTTATTAGCAGAATCCCAGTCTTCCGCACATTGGCTGATTAGTGCCATACTCTATGTATCCTATAATTTCCTTTGCGGCAGTGTCTATTATACGCAATTAGGAAAAACAACCACATCGATAAAAGAAGCCCGCCTTGGTGCAATACTCGGTGCAATTCTGCTTATCGGTGCGATTGCTGTCATTAATACAGCAATTCTGCTCAATGGGGGAGAAACTGCAGCTTTAGCAATCCCAAATCTGTATCTGGCAAAGAAAATTTCCTGGATTTTTGGTGCAGTATTTTCCGTGTTCCTTGTAATGGGCATTTTCTCTGCATGTTCTGCTATGATGTGGACCGTATGCAGTAAATTTTCAACAGGCGAACATAAAAAAGACCGTATCATCGCATTTGCCGTAGCTGTAGGAACCTTCCTATTAGGATTGTTCTCTTTTGGCGAACTCATTGGCGTCATTTATCCGATTATCGGTTATTGCGGCCTCATCTATATCGGCTGCGTTCTGTATAGACATCAGAAGGAGAAACATCATGGTTAAAATAGAATATTACGAAGAACCCAAAGAGACCTATCGTGAGTTTGACACGATGATGTCAGTTGCTTCTGGTCGACAAAATCTGATGAAGGGTAAAAATACAAATACCGGCATTCGAAATACGATTACGTTATTTATGGAAGCTTTGATACTCTTCTTTATGGCAGATTTTTATCGTATTGTTTTCCAGGAAGATCCTCTGTTTTGCAAAGTTTTCGTTGGTTTTGGTTTTGCTCTTGTTGCCGTCAACGCAATGCTGCTTGCATTTTCAGTCAACGGCTATAAACAGAATATCAAACTCGGTCACTTGAAAGCAGATTTGATTTTTGATGAAAGAGGGATTCATGCTTGGGAAACGGAGACGAAAGGGTTAGATATAGACTGGCGAGATGTAACACACTGTTTCATCTCCAGACAACAGATTTATATGTTGTTTACTGACCGCCAACTGATTATAACCATTCCTTATACCAAGGACCACCGGGATAAAATTATCCAGGCCATGATGATCGGAAAGAAGCTGGAACTGATTAAATTTATCGATGTAAAAAGAGGAATCATATCCGTAAGAAACAAATAGAAATGAGAAGAAAAGAACAGTTTTCGCTGTTCTTTTTCGCTGTTTTTTGCTATAATATAAGTTGGATTTTTATGCAAAGGAGCTAACCATTTTATGGCGAACAATACCAAATTATCCCCAATGATGCAGCAATACTTAGCCATCAAAGACAAGTACCAGGACTGTATTTTATTCTTCAGACTGGGAGATTTCTATGAAATGTTTTTTGATGATGCTAAGCTGGTATCAAAGGAATTAGAACTAACTTTAACAGGCAGAAACTGTGGACTGGAAGAGCGTGCACCGATGTGCGGCGTTCCGTTTCATTCTGCCGACACATATATTGCAAGGCTGGTTGAGAAGGGCTACAAAGTCGCAATCTGCGAACAGGTAGAAGACCCTTCTACCGCTAAAGGTATCGTAGAACGTGATGTTATCCGCATCATCACACCGGGTACTGTTACATCCCAGACCATGCTGAACGAAAAGGAAAATAACTATCTGGCGTCCGTTTATGTAGATAAAAACGGCATGTCCATTTCTTACTGCGACATTTCCACAGGTGAGCTATATACGACAGAGGAGGAGAACGCACTTAATCTGTACGAAACGATCCTCAACGAGCTGGTAAAAATCGATGCAAAGGAAATCATCGTCAACGAAGAGTTTATCGAGCGTTTTGGTGAAGACGATATCAAAGTCGTAACAGGCGGTTACATCTTCCCGTTAAACAATGCCTATTATACGAAGAAATCAACAGAAGACGCCATCAAGGCACAGTTTGGATCTGTTTCAATGACCAGCCTGGGTCTGGTAGGTCGTGACCATTGCACGCTGTCTTTAGGCGCGTTGCTGGCGTATTTGTTAGAAACACAGAAGCAAAGCCTGAAACAGATTACCAGAGTTGATTTCTATGAAATGGGCAAACACATGTCCCTGGACAAGGCGACTTTACGTAACCTGGAAATCACTGAAACACTTTACGAAAAGCGCGTACAGGGTTCTCTGCTGGGTGTTTTGGACAAAACAGGAACTGCCATGGGCAGCCGTAAGCTGAAGCAGTGGCTGCGTGAACCACTGAACAATGCTGCTGAAATCAACTGGAGACTGGATGCAGTAGAAGAACTGACCCAGCAGCCTTTGTTAGAAAATAATCTGCGTGAAGCGCTGAAAGAAATCTACGACTTCGAGCGTCTGACAGGCCGCATCGCTTCAGGAAATGCCAACGGTAAGGATTTAATCGCCCTGAAGGCATCTGTAGGCGCACTGCCGGATATCAAAGAAAACCTGGCCTATACCGAGTCCGACATGCTGCAGACTTTGCGCAGCCAGATTCATGATTTAGAAGAAATCTATGACCTGATTGAAACTGCAATCACGGACGAACCGCCGTTCACCATCAAAGAAGGCGGCCTGATTAAGCCTGGTTACTGCGAAGAACTGGACAACATCAAGTTCTCCATCAAAGACGGCAAGCAGTGGATTGCAAATTTAGAGAACGCAGAAAGAGAACGTACCGGCATCAAGAATCTGAAAGTAGGCTTCAACAAGGTTTTCGGTTACTATATCGATGTAACCAAGGCAAACACCCATTTGGTTCCGGAAGACTATATTAGAAAACAGACCCTGGTAAATAACGAAAGATACATTACACCGGAATTGAAGGAAATGGAAAATCTGGTTCACAATGCGGAAAGCAAGATTAACCAGATGGAATATGAACTTTTCACAGAAATCCGTGTGAAGATTCAGGAATATATCAAGGAATTACAGGAAACATCTCAGGCAATTGCTGTGCTGGACGTGCTGTGTTCTTTTGCAAATGTAAGTAATAAACTGGGTTATGTGAAACCGGTTATCGATGAGAGTTATGAACTGGTTATCGAAAAAGGCAGACATCCGGTTATCGAACAGATGATTAACGACGGTTTGTTTGTTGCCAATGACACCTATCTGAACAATACGGATACCAGTTTGTTGGTAATTACAGGTCCAAACATGGCTGGTAAGTCCACTTATATGCGTCAGACGGCTCTGATCGTTTTAATGGCTCAGGCAGGCTGTTTTGTGCCTTGTGAAGCTGCAAGAATCGGCGTAGTGGACAGAATCTTTACCCGTATCGGTGCTTCTGACAATCTTGCACAGGGCCAATCTACCTTCTTTGTGGAAATGAGCGAACTGGCATATATCTTAAACTGCTCCAAGGACCGTAGTTTAATTATTCTGGACGAAATCGGCAGAGGTACCAGCACCTACGACGGTCTGTCCATCGCGTGGGCTGCCGTGGACTATTTGTGCAATGCTAACACCCATATCAGAACACTGTTTGCAACTCACTATCATGAACTGACTGTTCTGGAAGAAGAAGTGAAAGGCGTTCGCAACCTGAACGTGGATGTTGCAGAAGAAAACGGTAATATCGTATTCCTGCACAAGATTATTCCAGGCTCGGCAAGCCAGAGTTACGGTGTCCATGTAGCGAAACTGGCTGGCGTACCGCAGGCACTGTTAGAAAACGCAGAAAGTAAACTGATGCAGCTTGAACAGGGCAGTGTAGAAATCAAATCTGCACCAGCAGTTATGGAATCTGCACCGACACCAAAGGTAGAAGAAGAACAGATTTCATTCTTTATGCCTGGCACACATCCTGCTGTAGAAAGACTGAAGGCACTGGATCTGATGGAAGTTACACCATCCCAGGCCATCCGTATCTTAGAAGAATTAAAGGAAATTATCAATGATTAAAGTTTTAGATAAAACAGTTGCAGATAAAATCGCAGCCGGCGAGGTCATCGAGCGTCCCGTTTCCATCGTTAAGGAACTGGTGGAAAATGCCATCGACTCCGGCGGGGATTCCATCGTTGTGGAAATCAAAAACGGCGGCAAAAGCTATATCCGCGTCACAGATAACGGATGTGGTATCCCTGCAGATCAGGTAGAAACTGCATTTTTGCGCCATGCTACCAGTAAGATCGAAACTGCACGGGATTTAGATGCTATTTTTACGCTGGGCTTCCGTGGTGAGGCGCTGGCATCCATTGCAGCTGTAACCCACACAGAACTGATTACCAAGCCAAAAGTGGCAAAACTGGGCACCAAACTGCTGATTCACGGCAGTGAAGTTTTGTCCAATTCCGGGACAGGCTGTCCGGATGGTACTACCATCATCGTTACAGATCTATTCTATAACACGCCGGCAAGACAAAAGTTCCTCAAGTCAGATGCCGCAGAAAGTGGTCAGATTATCGACTTTATGTCTCAGATTGCTCTGGCTTATCCAAATATCAAAGTCCGTTTCATCAATAACGGAAACATCGTGTTTTCCACAACAGGAAACGGCGATGTACTGTCGGCAATTCTAGCCGTATATAAGATGAAAGAATATCAGGATTTAGTACCTGTTTCTTATGAAGAAGACGCCGTGAAAGTAACGGGATACATCTCCAGACCATCTTTGTCACGCACCAATCGTAGAAATCAGATTTTCTTTGTTAATGGCAGAGTTGTAAGCAGCAAAGTCATCGAGAGAGGGGTAACCACAGGCTATCGCGAGCGTTTGTTTGACGGCAGATATCCGATTTGTTTCCTGTTTATCGAGACTGATCCTGGCCGTTTGGATGTAAACATACACCCAAATAAGAGAGAAGTACGCTTTGACAGGGAAGAGGAGATTGTTTATCTGGTTGCAAAGGCAATCAAAGCTGCATTAGGCACTAAAGCCGCTGTTGTGGAAGCGAAAAACATCTTTAAAGATGAAAATGCACCTACAGCCAAAGCAGAATCAAAAAAACAAGAGCAGGTAAACATTAAACAGTTATTGTCTACCAAGAGAGAATCTGAAAAGACGACCATTGTTCGTGAGCCGGAATTCACCTATACAGCGCCGGCAAATCATGAAAGTGATGTTCCAAAAGAGAGGCCTGCATCCTCTACCATGAACCCGGTACCTGCTCCTGCAAAACCTATAGAAAAGCCTGCAGTAACACCGGTGGTTCTGCCGTCAGAAAAGACAGAACCAGTAAAACCTGCCATTACGCTGGAAACACCTGGCTTACAGCCTTTTGATTTTTCAGATTTGCGCTTGACAGGATCCATTTTCAACACCTATATTACGGCTGAAGACGGACAGAGTTTCTACCTCATAGACCAGCATGCGGCCCATGAGCGTATTTTCTATGAAAAACTGGTTGGTGAATATCTGGCAGAAGAAAAACTGCGTCAACCTATTCTGACACCAATTATGGTGGAAGTACCTCTGGCAGTGAAAGAAAATGAATACGACTGGCTGGATTCTTTACAAGAGATGGGCTTCTCCATCCATAACTTCGGCCAGAATACTTATATTATCAAGGAAATTCCGACATTTATGTCCATTTCCGAAGCCGAAGACTTTGTAAATACCTTCATTGACAGTGTCAGCGAAGGCACAAAACTGGCAAATACCATTATTATCAACAAACTGATTACCAAGTCCTGCAAATCTGCAGTGAAAGCCAACGACATATTGTCACTGGCGGAGATGGAAGCTTTGATGCAACAGCTGGCGGCATGTAAGAATCCGTTTTCCTGTCCACACGGCAGACCGACATTCATCCGCATGACAAAGTATCAGATTGAAAAAATGTTTAAGAGAGTATAAGGAGAACCTATGAAACGGGAAATCATCGTGATTTGCGGCCCGACGGCCGTAGGAAAAACAAAATATGCCATCGAAACGGCACTTCATCTAGGCGGCGAAGTGGTTTCCTGTGACTCCATGCAGCTTTACAAATACATGGATATCGGCAGCGCGAAACCCACGCCGGAAGAGCAGGCCCAGGTCAAACACCATCTGGTAGATGAAATCGATCCGGGCGAAGCCTTCTCCGTTGCAAGATATCAGAAACTGGCAAAAGAAGCCATTGAAGACATCTTTGACCGCGGCAAAACACCGGTTATTGCCGGAGGAACAGGCCTGTATCTCAACGCTTTGTTATATGACATGGACTTCAGTGCTCCGCCAAGGGATGAAGCTTACAGAGATCAGCTCTATAAGGATGCTGAAGAATTCGGTCCGATTTATCTGCACAACAAGCTGCAGATGGTGGATCCGGAAGCAGCAGAGCGCATCCATCCAAATAACATCAAAAAGGTTGTACGCGCTCTGGAGGCGGCAGAAGAGGGCAATAAGGTCAAAGACTTTGCCACAGAGCTGCAGCCGACAAAAGACTACAGTTATAAGCTGATTGGCCTGACGCGAGACAGAGCAGAGCTTTATGACCGCATCAATCTGCGTGTGGACCTTTTGATGGAAATGGGTCTGTTAGAAGAAGTCAAATGCCTGCTGAACATGGGACTAACAGAAGGGGACATTTCCATGAAAGGCATCGGCTATAAGGAAATTATCGGCTATTACAACGGCGAATACGACCTGGATGAGGCAATCCGTCTTGTAAAGAAAAACAGCCGCAGATATGCAAAACGTCAGTTAACCTGGTTCAAGAGATATAAGGATATGCAGTGGTTCGACATTTCTACTTATGAGAATGACGAAGCCTGCCTGAAGGAGATTTTTAAGTGGCTGGAAAAGAACTAAAGATTCATAACAAAAGCGACAAGCCCAATAACATCGTAGAGAAGGAAGCCCGTATCTTTCAGGAATGTGAAGACATCGAAAGACAGCTTCCGTCTTTCCTGCGCGGTTTTTTCCTCTATCTTAAGGGAAATGTACTGCCCATGAGCAGACTGGCTTATCTCCACGATTTGAAATTCTTTTTTAACTATCTGGTCAACGAAACAGGACTGACCGATGCAGAAGATCCGAGGAAGATTACTCTGGCTGAAATGAAAGAAATTAAGGCCATCGACATCAATTTATATCTGGATTACTGTCGTAAATACAAGGTAGAAACAGAGAAGAACATTTATATTTACGAGAATAACAATAAGACATTGGCTCGAAAAAAGTCTTCTGTTTCCGTCATGTTCAAGCATCTGTACCGTGACGGACTGCTACCGGAAAACATCACGGATGGCTTTGATCCGATCCGTGTGCCAAAGGCGGGAGAACGTGAGATCAAAGCATTACAGGATGACGAAGTCATGATTATGCTGGATGCGGTTTCTACTGGGAACGGCCTGACAGGTCATCAGCATGCTTACTGGGAAAAGACCAAGAAGCGTGACAAGGCCATTTTGATGCTGTTTTTAACTTATGGCCTGCGACTTTCCGAGCTGCAGCAGCTGAATGTATCATCATTTAATTTTTCCAGAGGAGAATTTAAGATTTACAGAAAGCGTGGAAAAGAGTCTATCATGCCGCTGAATCTGTCTGTAACAGCGACGCTGGAAGATTATTTGGCCAACGAAAGACCTGCTGAAGATACTTTGGCAGATGAATACAGAGACGCTTTGTTCTTATCCCTACAGGGAAAGCGTATGACGGAGAGACAAATCCGTGAATTAGTAAAGAAGTATACTGCAATCGCCCTGAAAACCACCCAGCACGGCGGTTACAGTCCACATAAACTGAGAGCAACGGCGGCTACCAGTCTGATTGGCCGCGGAAACTCCATCTACGACGTGGCGGCACTCTTAGACCACGAACAGGTAACCACCACCCAACTCTATGCGAGACATAAACAGAATGTGAAGCGTGACCTGGTCAAAGACATGGAGTGGGAGAAGGAGAGAACAGAAAAGTGAAAAATAACAATGAACTAAAAGGTATCATTCTGATGCTGGTTGCATCACTGATTTGGAGTTTTTCCACAGTGATGATCAAAACAGCTATCGATGACCTGGGCCCATGGACATTCAACGCAGTGCGAAGTTTCCTGGGTGCGCTGTCTATGGTGCCTCTGGTATTTATATTTGATTTAAAGCTAAACAAAACAGAAGGGCAGAAGCTGCAGCTGACATCTGCAGTATGGCGTGACTGCATCGCTTTAGGTGTGGTCATCGGCTCTTACATGGTGCTTGCCCAGACCGGTATGGCCTATACAACCATTGGAAAAACCGGTTTTATTACGGCACTGTACATCATTATCGTTCCAGTCTTTGGCATCTTCTTACATAGAAAACAACCGCTACGCATCTGGCTTTGCGTGGCAGTTGCGTTAATCGGATTCTATCTGATGTCCATGACAGAAGGTTTATCTACCATCAACAAAGGGGACGTGTTAATCTTCATCGGCGCCATATTCTGTGCTTTTCAGATTTATCTCATCGATTCACTGGCAAAACGAATCAGCCCGATGCTGCTGACCTGTTTCCAGTTCCTCTTTGCAGGTATCTTCTGTTTGGTCGGCGCATTTATCTTTGAACATCCGGCTATAGATGAGATTATGAATGCCATTGTTCCACTGTTATATACCGGTATCGTTTCCTGCGGCATCGGTTATATGATTCAGGCCTTCGGTCAGAAGTTCCTGGATCCGGTGAAGGCATCTTTCTTATTCAGCAGTGAGACGATTTTTACCATGATTTTAGGATTCCTGGTGTTCCACGAAATCATGTCCGCGAGAGAATATATTGGATGTGCATTGATTTTCTTTGCAATCATCTATTCATTAATAGAACCAAAAGAGAAAGGGAAGAGTAACTAATATGAGCTTAAGTTATACAGACGAACTATTAATCAAAGAACTGGAGATTTCTCCAAGAGTTTTAAACTTTGTAAAAGAAGCTGAAGCTGAAATTACAGAACAGTTTGCTGCATTAGACGACGTAACAGCATATAACCAGTACAAAGTCCTGTCTGCTCTGCAAAAAAACCGTATTGCAGACATGCATTTTGCTTGGAAAACCGGTTACGGATACGATGATCCGGGCAGAGATGCTGTAGAAAAGGTATATGCTGACATCTTCGGCACAGAAGCTGCGCTTGTTCGTACGACTATTGTAAACGGCACACATGCCCTGGCAATTACACTGATGGGGGTTCTTCGTCCAGGTGATGAGATGATTTACTGTTCAGGTGGTCCATATGACACCCTGGAAGAAGTCATCGGCATCAGAGGAGAAGGCATGGGTTCCCTGAAAGAATACGGTGTGACATATAAGCAGGTGGATTTACTGCCAGACGGCTCCATCGATTTAGAAACATTAGGAAAAACCATCAATGAAAAGACAAAGATGGTCTGTGTACAGCGCGCAACAGGATATGGTTGGCGAAAATCAATTACGGTAAATCAAATTGAAGAGATGACAAAATTCGTTCACGGTATTCGCGAAGATATCGTCTGCATGGCTGACAACTGCTACGGTGAATTCTTAGACATCAAAGAACCTACAAACGTTGGAATTGACGTGATGGCAGGCTCTCTGATCAAGAATCCGGGCGGCGGTTTAGCCCTGGCTGGCGGCTACGTTGCTGGCCGTCAGGACCTGATTGAGAAGATTTCATACAGAATGACTTGTCCTGGTATTGGCGGTGAATGTGGTCTGACATTCGGTCAGACAAGAACCGTTCTGCAGGGTCTGTTCATGGCACCTAAGGTAGTAAATGGTGCGGTAAAAGGCGCAATTTTGTGTGCAAAAGTATATGAAAAGCTGGGCTATCCTGTTTGTCCATCTGCTTCTGATTCCAGAAGTGATATCATTCAGGCTGTTCAGTTAGGAGATCCGGATGCAGTTGTAGCATTCTGTGAAGGCATTCAGGCTGCAGCTCCAATCGATGCTCATGTAACACCGATTCCTTGGGCAATGCCGGGCTATGAAGACGAAGTTGTCATGGCAGCTGGCGCCTTTGTTGGCGGCTCTTCCATAGAATTAAGTGCCGATGCACCGATTCGTCCGCCTTATAACGTATATTTCCAAGGTGGCCTAACGTATGAACATTCTAAGTTTGGTGTTATCAAGTCTCTGAACCAGCTGTATCAGAAGGGATTTGTAACGCTATAAGGATGTTTTGAGGGGTAAAAAAGGGAAAAAATGAGAGAGAAGATGAAGAAAATTGTGCCCATATTGAAACTGCTGGTTTTACTTCTCATCGTAGTCGCAATTCCAGCAAATATCCTGCTATATCATCACGATATCATCGATAGATTTGAAAGTTTTCAAGACGTTCTTGCATTTTTAGATCAGTATCATTGGCAAAGTATCCTGGTTTATATTGTGATACAGACCATTCAGGTTATAATCAGCGTGATTCCGGGACAGGCTTTTCAGTTTGCCGCAGGGTATCTGTATACATTCTTTCCAGGGTTGCTGTTTTCCCTGATTGGAGCAGCGTTAGGAACAACTGTGTCTTTCTATTTAGCAAAGATTTTGGGGAAAGATGCAGTGCACTTACTTCTGGGAGAAGAAAAAACCGCTTATTATGTAGAGCGTCTAAACAGCAAACGGGCATATATCATTGTGTTTCTGATCTATCTGATTCCAGGGATTCCAAAGGATATCGTCAGTTATGCCGCCGGCGTATCTGAAGTGAGATGGCGGCCCTTCTTTGTATTCTCCATGTTAGGCAGAATCCCAGGCATGGCCGGAAGTCTTTTGATTGGTGCATTGTATATGCGTGGGCATTATGTTTTGATGGGGGTTGTGGCTGCACTGGCGGTGATCGCTTTTGTTGCCGGCATTTTGTATAGGAAAAAATTACACTCGTATTTGGACAGACTTTATGAGAAAGTTGTTCAGTAAACGTTTGTTTGGAGGTAAATTATGAATCGTATTGTATTAATGGTATTAAAGAACATCGTGAAAGTACCTGGTATGTGGACAAAACTGTGCCGTTATGCCAAAACTGCAGAACAGTTTCCTGAACAGGAAAAAGAACAGGAACGCTGGAATCATATCCAGTACATACTGAACAGAGCCATTGTGACAGGTAATATTGATTTAGTTGTCACTGGCGTTGAAAACATTCCTGCACCTGATGCTGGCGGATTTTTAATGTACGGCAATCATCAGGGCCTGTTCGATGTACTTGCCATTGCAGCTACCTGTGATAATCCCTTAGGAGCCGTACTGAAAAAGGAACTTGCCAAGATTCCTTTTTTGAAACAGATCATTGCCTGCACCCATTCTTTTGCAATGGATCGTGAGGATATTAAGCAGTCCATGGAAGTGATTGTGAACGTGATCAAGGAAGTGAAGAATGGGCGCAATTACCTGATTTTTCCGGAAGGGACCAGAAGCAGGAAGGGAAATAAAATGCTG
>JAZUBY010000067.1:0-65906 GCA_045638885.1 Emergencia sp.
GTTACAAACACTTTTTCCGCAAGTTCTTCTTGCGACAGACCTTTTTTCGTTCTCAATTCGAAAATAATATCTTTTGTTTTCATTGAATCACCACCTCGATATGATTATAATGCGAGATGTTCACGCTCACAAGCAACCCACTGTTGCTATCAGTTTGATATATTCAAGTTTATCTATCTCTACAAATTCTAATTTATCAAGCGAACTCATGGGCACCAACTTGTTTAATAAAACTCTCTATCTCTGAATTGACTTGCTTTGGATTGTCTCCGTTAGAAAAATGAGAAGCCTTCTCGATGATATGTAATGGATATCCTGTTGTTTTTGCCCATGTAACACAATACTGTTTTACTTTTCCTGTTTTATCTTTGTCTCCAAGCAAAATAAGCACAGGACATTTTAAATGGAGATTTCTATTCTCTTGTGCAAACTTTCCATAAGCAATATCCATTTGTTCAATGATTTGTTCTTTCGACATCGAAGATAATATCTCTATCATTTTGTTATAAGAATAGTCAGTCAGGGAAATAGACTTTGCCATACTCTTGCGAAGCATGGTATCTGGAAACCATTTTGCCATTGGTTTTACTTTAGAAAGCCACCACAAATCAGATTTCGAGTAATACTCTGTTCCAAAGGGTGTTGTATCGATACCAATAAAGCATTTTACCTTTTCAGGATATAGATGCGCAAACATTTGGGAGGGATAACCTCCCATTGACATTCCGACCAAAGAAACTTTTTCGATGCATTCCTGTCGCAGTATACTGTTTAAGTCCCTTGCGGTGTTTTCATAGGAAAAATTCTTGTAAGGTATAGATAACCCATGCATCGGAACGTCCCATACAAGCACAATATATTCCTTTTGAAAATATTCAATCTGCTTTTCGTACATTGTGTGGTCGGCAGTTAAGCCGTGGGTAAAAACAATTACCTCTTTTTTCGCATCGGTGGTTTCTGAAATCCAATAATGGACTTCTCCTCCAACTCCTTTTATGGTTTTATGCTCCATAATACTCGCTCCTGTTACTGCACTATATTTGTGGTTGGTAAAGCATCAACTTCTTATTTGTATATTTTATTATACCACTAACCTTATAAAAAAGAAAAGGAAAGCCATTTGACTTTCCTTTCCATAAATATCAATTCTACTCAATTTATTCTAATTTTATGCCTTTACTAACAGAGTAACAACCTCAGCCGTCCGCGGTTCCCAAAATGCTTCGCATTTTGACCTCTGTGGCATGAGACGTACCGCTACTTCTCTGCGACACTACTGTGCCTTGACAAGTAGGGTTACGGCTTCAACGTGCCCTGTATGTGGGAACATATCCACTGGTGTTGCCTCTACAAATTCGTATCCGTTCTCTCCCAGATACTTCACGTCTCTTGCCAGGGTTGCAGGGTCGCAGGAAACGTAAACGATTCTTTCCGGTCCAACCTTAACTACAGTTTCCAGCAGTCTTTCGTCGCAGCCTGCTCTCGGTGGGTCCAAAATGACTACGTCTGCACGATCAATCATGATTTTGTTCGGGTCGTCATCCGGTCTGTCGTCCGGAGCCATGCCTACCATCTTTGGCATTTCTTCTTCGGCTTTACCGCAGACATATCGTGCATTTACGATACCGTTAATGACTGCGTTACGGTTGGCATCGATGACAGCGCCTTTGATGGTTTCGATACCGATTACCATGCCGGCATCACCCTTCTTACGCATTTCGTCTGCGCAGAACAGGCCAATGGTACCTACGCCGCAATATAAGTCAAGTACGGTTTCACCGCCCTTTAAATCTGCATATTCCAGAGCCTTGCCGTAAAGCTGCATCATCTGCTCACGGTTTACCTGATAGAAAGACAATGGAGAGATTTCAAAAGTTAAACCGCCGATGGTTTCTCTAATGGTTGGCTTACCTGCCAGGGTGATACACTCTTCACCCATGATGTCTTTGGTGTCGCCTTTGTTGACGTTGATGATCACGCTCTCCAGGTTGAATTCCACGCCGGCAAAAGGACCATCCTCGTAAACCGGAACATTATAGATGGCTTCATCCAGCATCTGTACCAGCTTCTGTCCATTTGGAATACCCTTTCCATTGATTACCAGAACGACCATCACCTGGCCTGTGCCGATGGCAGTCTTGACAATCATATGCTTCATCAGGCCTTTGTCCCATCTAGGGTCATAGGACGTGATGTTATCTTCAATCATGAACTGGCGTACTGCTTCTGCTGCCGCCATGGCAGGTTCAGACTGTAACAGGCAGTCCTGGCAGTCAACCACATCGTGAGTCTTTGCCTGATAAAAACCGATTCTTGGTTCGTGAACAGGTTCCACAATGCCGCCTTTCTTGGTCATCAGGCCGCCGGTGGAGACTGGCATGGTCGCCTTATTTCTGTATCTCCAAGGTTCTTCCATACCGATGATTGGGTTCATCTTTGGATCTTCCAGACCGCCCAGACGTACCAGCTTATCTCGTACCTGTTTTTCCTTTAACTCCAGTTGGCCTTCGTAAGCTGTTGTACCAAAAGAACAGCCGCCGCACATTTTGTCATAAGGACAGAATGCTTCCATTCTGTGTGGAGATGGTTCTACCAGTTCGATTAACTTAGCAAAAGCATAGCGCTTTTTTAACTTTGTCAGTTCTACCTTTGCCACGTCGCCAATGACTGTGCCCTTAACGAACACTGCCAGGCCGTCGGCCTTACCAATACCCTGTCCTTCAGTACTGATATCTTCTATTTCAATTGTTAAGATTTGTCCTTTTTCCATTTTGATCTCCTTACCAAATCATATTTTTCTCTGCTTCTTCTCTCAGCCAGTCTCTAAATTCCGGGTGAGCGATATTGATCAAGGCTTCCACCCTCTGGCTTACATTGAGGCCTCGCAGCCATGCGATGCCGTATTCAGTTACCACGTAATCCACATCGTTTCGGGACGTAGTGATGACAGTTCCCGGTTCATGCATTGGCACAATCTTGGATTGAAGCATCTCTTTGCCCTCTGCATCCTTTGTTGTGTAAGTGGAATGCAGGGCGATGATGGACTTGCCACCAGGGGACATCTGAGAGCCTTGGACGGTCTCCGCCTGTCCGCCGGAGCCGGAAAACTGCATGTGACCCACGGACTCGGAAGCACACTGACCAGTCAGGTCGATAGCCAGGGTTGCGTTGATGGACACGAACTTGTTGTTGCGTCCAATGGTATATGGGTCGTTTGTATAAGTCGCCGGTTTAAATAAAACCGTCGGATTGTTGTTTAAGAACTGATAAAGCCGCTTGCTGCCCATAGTGAAAGAGCAAACAGAATAACCATCGTTGAATCCTTTCTGGGAATTGTCCACAGTGCCGCTTTCAATCAGGTCCACCATGTTCTCGGTAAACATTTCAGAATGGATACCCAGATGCTTGCGTGTCTTCAGCTCGTTGGCAACAGCGTTTGGAATGTTACCGATACCCAGCTGAATGGTAGAACCGTCTTCTACCAAAGATGCGATGTGCTTGCCGATGATTGCGTCTGTCTCATCGTAAGCACTGTACGGTACTTCCGGAATCGGACGGTCAGACTCTACCAAAGCATCCACCTCTGAAATATGAATCATAGTATCGCCGAAAGTTCTCGGATAGTTTGGGTTGACTTCCAGTAGCACCAGAGCACCATCACGTACCAGCTCGATTTCATATACAGAGCTGATGGACAGTGACAGGTATCCGTCTTCATCCATCGGTGCAACGGTTGCCATCAAAACAGGTCTGCGTCCGTCATGCTTTGCACGGAACAAAACTTTTCGCAACACTGATGTAGAGTGCTGTGGAATGTCGCTGACCATTTTGTTCTTCTGGGCCTTACGAAGGTCGCCGTTAAAGAACCATGCATTATGCTGCAGGATACCTCTCAGTTCCTCATCGTGGAACCAGTCATACTTATGAATCGGCAAACAGGTATTGAATACCACGTCTCTAACGCCGGTTGTTTTCAAATGTGCCATGTGCTGCAGAATGGCATCCGGTTCCGATGCCGCCTGGGCACAAAAAATATAGTCACGATCCTGAATCAGCTCCAGTAGCTGCGTCGGATCCATCTTTTTCTCGAAATACAGTTCGTCAAAAGTCTTCATGCCGAAAACTCCTTTCTTTTTCCTAACTATACATTTTACCATATAGTTGACCAAAATGGGCAAAAACAGTATGATTTATTTATCCAATGCAAGGAGGTTCCTATATGAACATCAAAATCGACAACGCCCGCGTGGAAATCACGCTGATAGAACATTCTCTTTCTCCTGATTTTTCCCTGTTAGGGGGCATGGAAGGAAATCTGAAATACGCTGTAACAGATTATAAGGAGGCATTTGAAAAGGCTCCAGCCTTTACTCGCATCTGCCTCACCGTACATACATCGCCAAATTCCGATTTTCAGATGGAAGGCTGGCTGCCAGACGCTGATGCATGGAATCACCGCATGATGACAGTCGGCAATAGCGGCTCTGCCATGACAGTGAATCACCTGGCACTGCTGGGTGCTTTGGTGGACGGCTTTGCAGCATTTCACTGTAATTTGTCTACCCGCGACGATTTAGACCGTGGCATTGACAACCTGGAAATCTGGAAAGACTTTGGCTGGAGAGCAACCCATCTGACCACGGAAATCGGCCGTCAGATGGTAGAACAGTTTTATGGAAAGACGGCAGATTACCGCTACTTCTACGGCTGCTCCACAGGCGGTCAGCAAGGCATCTCTGCTGCAGAAAAGTTCCCGGAAGACTATCATGGCATCGTAGCCGTGGCTCCTGCTTTCAGCCGCGTGCACTTACACTTATATTTTACGTGGAACGTGCAACAGCTGATGTATCCTGATGGCACTTTTGTCTTCTCTGGAGAAGAAGTTAAAAAGTTAACCGACATCGTCATCGGCTATTTCCAGTCTATCGAAGATGGTGAACCGGGAGATTATTTCGTGACCAATCCACGTCTGACAGAGGAACAAATGCACCAACTGTTGGCGCAGATTCGAGATGCAGCTTTCTTAACAGACGATCAATTAGACCGACTATGGAAAGTCTATACAGGACCTGTTCATCCGCAGACGGGAGAACGACTCTACTGCGGTTTTGCAATGGGTGCAGAACCGGGATTTTTCGGGCTGAACAGCGTGAAAATCCCAGGATATGCCTACGAATACCTGTATCCGGTTCGCTGGCTTAGCGGGCAGAAATTCTCCGATTTTGATATCTTCGGCTGCGATATCTTTGCACTGGCAGAGTCTGACACGGCAAAAGTGATTGCATGTGAAGTTAACACCGATTCCGCCGACGTATCCGACTTCAAAGCTGCCGGCGGTAAGCTGATTATGACGGCCGGCGCTATGGATGCCGTAGTGCCGGAGCCAAACATTACGAATTATTATGAGCGTGTCATGACCCACCAGGGCGGCCCGACGAAGACGCAGGATTTCTTCCGCTACTTCATTGTGCCCGGTTTCTCACACTCCATCAAAGGCGGCCTGGGTACGGACTATATCGGCCATGCAGACGGCTCTATTCCTGAAAATGCGGGCTATATCCCGGTTGCCTATTACGATGCCGGTATGGTTTCATCTATTATGGACTGGGTGGAGAAAGATATTGCTCCTGTTGCGATTACCGCAACCGGTTTCTTGGAAATGAAGCACGGCGGTATCCTGGTGCCTGACCCAGACAAAGGTATCCGCTTCCAGCGCCAAGTGAAGGCTTATCCTGAAGATGGACTGTGTGAACCCTCACCGAGAGCGGCGCGATATTGGAAATATGAATAAAACATTAAAAAAGGAGCTCATTACGAGCTCCTTGATTATTTTTTCTTAGATTTAGATTTCTTTGGCTTAATCTGATGGCGCTGCTTTGGCGCTTTCTTGCTCTTGCTCTTGGAAGGCTTATCCTTCTTCTTGTCGCGCTTATCTTTACCGCCTTTGTCTCTGTCGCGGTCACGTGTACTTCTGGAACCAGGCACTTCCGCCTTGCGCTTTTCACGTCTTTCTCTTTCTCTGCGTTCTCGCTTCTGCTTGTTTGCCTTCTTGTCCTGTGGGCTTTCTTCACCAACTTCTACTTCCAGTTCTCCTAAGCTCTGGCGCAGGAAACATGCAGCCACATATAAAGGATCGTGTTCTTCTTCTACACACTTTTTATATACAATCTTCATGTATGCGTTGAGATCTTTGCCTTCACAGTATTCCATTGCATCAGCAACTGCTCTGTGGGCTTTGACAGTCATGGCACTGCCTGCAGTCGGCATGTCACGCAGCTTGATTCTTGTATTGCAATACTCCTCTAAGGAGTCGATTTTGTACTGTTCTCTCGCTGTAATCAGGGAGATTGCCTTGCCGCGTCTGCCAGCTCTGCCTGTACGGCCGATACGGTGGACATACCATTCCATGTCCTGTGGCATGTCATAGTTAAAGACCATATCAACGTCATCCACGTCGATACCGCGGGCTGCCACGTCTGTAGCCAGCAGCAATTCCAGATTGCCGTTTCTGAACAGGTTCATAACTCGGTCTCTCTGATGCTGGGACAGATCTCCGTGGATAGCTTCTGCAGAATAACCCTTTGCCTTCAGAACCAGTGTCAGCTGGTCAACTTTACGCTTTGTATTACAGAAGATCAAAGCTCTCTTCGGAGACATATAGTCGATCAGACGGCACAGGGAAGTATCCTTCTCACGGCCTTTGATAATGTAGTAGCTCTGCTTAATGGCAGTTACAGTCATTTCTTCTGCTTCAACCCTTACCAGTTCCGCATCCTTCTGATATTCTTCAGTAATTTCCAGGATTTCCTGTGGCATAGTTGCAGAGAATAAAGCAGTCTGTCTTTCTTCCGGCAGTTCCTTGCAGATTTCTTCGATGTCTTCACGGAAGCCCATGTTCAGCATTTCGTCTGCTTCGTCCAGAACCAGCATCTTCAGTTCCGGAAATGCGATAGTGCCACGTTCCATGTGGTCCATGATTCTGCCCGGTGTACCTACGATGATGTTCACTTTGCCCTGTAGCAGTCTGAACTGTCTGCCGATATCCTGGCCGCCATAGATGGCAACAACGCCAACGTGTGGCATGTACTTGGACATCTTCTTAATTTCTTCTGCAGCCTGAATAGCCAGTTCTCTGGTTGGACAAAGAACCAGTCCCTGAATGCCGTTGCACTTCTTGTCAATGGCTTCAATCATCGGAATCCCGAAGGAAGCTGTCTTCCCGGTCCCTGTCTGTGCCTGGCCGATGATATCCTTGCCGGACTGCAGAACCGGAATTGCCTGTTCCTGAATCGGTGTCATGTCTACGAAACCGATTTCGTCCAGGGCTTTTAAAATATTCTCATGTACGTTAGATTCACTATATTTCATGGTATTCTCTCTTTCTTTTTTTCAACCTTACTATTTTACCACAAAATTAATAAAATGGCGAATGAAATCATCATATTTCAGTCGCCATCTTTTTCTCTCTTATACCTGGATACCCTTTGGTTTTGTATCCATAGTCATAAAGCTTGCCATTGCAGTTGCTGCTACTTCACCTGTTTCTGCATCGATTGCCTTACCCATGCATCTAACCAGTCTCTTGCCGACCTGTGTGTAGTCTGCACGGAAAATATATCTTTCTGCATTCATCGCTCTTAGGAAGCTTACGCTAATGTCTGTTGTTGTAACAAACTGCTTAGTCATGCCTACTGCACCCATACCCATGGTTGTATCAAAAACTGCAGAGATAATGCCGCCATGTACACCGCCATAAGGATTTCTGCACCATTCCTGCACATCAAAAATAAATTCTGCATATGCTTCTTCCTTGCTGCAATCCTTCATCTTCAGATCCAGTTTCGCATTCAGTCTTTCCGGCTGCTGGCTGGAGCGCTCGATGATTTCTTCCATTTCTACTGCAAATCCAATATCCTTTACGTCTTTCATATTTCGTTTCTCCTTTTGTCGTATGGAGATATTTTACCATACTTTTTATCGGAGTTAAAGCAAATATAATTTGATGATTTTATCGATATAGTCCATGTTGATGGATCCTGCACCCTGATCGAAAGAAACAATGAAATTATCCCACAGGTCGAATCCTTGGTAATGGTAATCTTCCAGCTTGTTGAAGCTTTTTCGTCGGTAATCTTCCAGATCCATTCTCCCAAAGTGTTCCCAGATAAAAATCTTTCCATCTTTTGGTCGCTTAATAATAAAGTCAGGATAGATGTATCGGCCATTTACATTCATCTTTGATTCATATTTAAACTCGATGCCATAAGAGGTCAGCGCCATGGCAATGAGCATTTCTGATTTGCTTCGATAGGCTATGCCCTGGTAAATATGAACTTTGTTTTCTTCATGATAGGTGTTTTGCTGTGCTTCGATGGACATCCACATAGTGTCCGTTTCAACTATGGGACGATAGGATTTGATTGCTTTTTCTAATATTATTAAATTTCGATCAATTGCATGCAGCTGACCTTCGAGAACTCCCCGCAACAGGTGCTGATCTCTAAGCTTGGGCTCATGAAATAAGCTCTTCCTAGTCCCCATAGTCTCTAGGTAATAGTAGACTTTATTTCGAGACTTCTTTTTAATAAGTCTTCCTTTTGGTAGATTTTTCAATTGATTTGTTATTCTCTTTTTTTCTCTATGAAAAAAAGCCTTCTGCGTAATCAATACATCTCTAAACCACATTCATATGTCTCCTTTTGTATTTAATTTCCATTTTTTACCATAATTCTATACAAGTGGTATAGTAATGTCAATTACGAATTGTTTTCTGTTGCTCTTTTTTTAATTTGGCTGCTATTTGCAACCATTTTCACGATAATGACAACGAGCAAGTATGAGGGATGACGTTTTGTTGCCGTTTCTATTGATTCCATTGCTATTTGCAACCGTTTTTGCGATGATGACAACCAGCAGGTATGGGTGATGATATCTTGTTGTCATTTTTCCTAACCCGGTTGCTATTTGCATCCATTTTCACTATGATGACAACGAGCAAGTATGGGGGATGACGTTTTGTTGCCGTTTCTACTAATTCCGTTGCTATTTACAACCAATGCTGCCATAGTGACAACCGCACGGAAGGTTCAAAGAAAAAAAAGCCCCTAGCGCATAGCGCCAGAGGCTTTTCTAACCTAATTTACATATTATTACGTCTTTCCTCAATTGCTTCAGCAATCATCATGTCTTTTACCTTCATCAGACGGGTCTGGTTACCTCTTTCGTTTTCATCCAGCTTCATCTGAATATATTTGATGGTTACCTGCAGCTGTGGAATCATGACATATTCCAGCGCGTTTACACGACGGCGGGTCTTTTCCAGTTCAGCTGCAATCAGCTGTACTTCTTTCTCCTTTGCAGCCAGTTCCAGCAACAGCGGGAAGATATCGGTTAATCCTGTGATAGCATTATCCAGTTCCCCGGATGTGGAAGCGTAGCCGTAAGGGTAAATATCCCCTGCGTCGTTAGCCGTAGTCTCGAAAGAGAACACCGGCACGTTTACGCTCATGATATTCTTATTTCCTACATCAAGAACAACACCCTGTTTTGGAATCATCAGAGACTCTTCCATCACTTCACGGCTCATTACCGCACTGGCAATGGAGAAGTTCTGATACATACCGGTCAGCTTTTCTTCTACACTCTGACGCAGTCGTCCGTTTTCACGGGCCAGCTCCAAGAATTCTTTCATCAGCTCGTCTCGTTTGTCTTTCATCAGTTTGTGACCACGAGTAGCTGTTTTCAATCTTTTCTTCAGGGCCGTCAGGTTCATTCTGGTAGGATTTACATTTAATCTTTCAGCCAAGATGTATCACCTGCCCTAATTAACCCAAATACTTTTCGATGTATTTATCCTTGATTCTCTTCAGTTCGCTCTTTGGCAGCAGCTTCAGCAGCGACCAGCCAAGGTCCAGTGTTTCTTCGATAGTTCTGTCAGTTTCGTAACCCTGGGATACGTACTGTTTTTCGAATTCCTGGCTGAACTTCGCGTACATCAGGTCAACTTCTGTCAGCGCCGCTTCCCCTAAGATGGTCATCAGTTCCAGACATTCCTTACCACGTGCATAAGCTGCGAACAGCTGGTTCATAGTATCTGCATGGTCTTCACGAGTCTTGCCTTCGCCGATACCCTTATCCTTCAGACGGGACAGGGATGGCAATACATCGATTGGTGGTTTCAGACCCTTACGATACAGTTCACGGGATAAGATAATCTGACCTTCTGTGATATATCCTGTTAAGTCAGGAATTGGATGTGTCTTATCGTCTTCTGGCATTGTCAGGATTGGAATCATTGTGATAGAACCTGGCATGTCTCTCTTTCTGCCGGCTCTTTCATACATTGTAGCCAGGTCAGTGTACAGATAGCCTGGGTAACCACGACGACCAGGTACTTCCTTACGTGCTGCAGATACTTCACGCAGAGCTTCTGCGTAGTTTGTAATATCTGTTAAGATAACCAGCACGTGCATACCTAAGTCGAATGCCAGATATTCTGCTGCAGTCAGTGCCATACCCGGTGTCGCGATACGTTCTACTGCAGGGTCGTTTGCCAAGTTCATGAACATAACGGTTCTGTCAATGGCACCTGTTCTACGGAAGTCAGATGCGAAGAAATCAGCTTCTTCGTGTGTGATACCGATAGCTGCAAATACTACCGCAAAGTTACCGGCATCATCGCCGCGAACCTTCGCCTGTCTTGCAATCTGCGCAGCCAGGTTTGCGTGCGGCATACCGGAACCGGAGAAGATTGGCAGCTTCTGACCTCTAACCAGTGTGTTCAGACCGTCGATAGCGGAAACACCAGTCTGGATAAATTCTGCAGGATAGTCACGAGCTGCAGGGTTCATAGCCAGGCCATTGATGTCTAACTTCTTTTCCGGAATGATTTCAGGACCGCCGTCAGCAGGTCTGCCCATACCGTCAAATACTCTACCCAGCATTTCCGGGGATACAGCTAACTGTGTACCGTGGCCCAGGAATCTTACTGCACTATCTTTCAGGTTGATGCCGGCAGCGCCTTCAAACAGCTGCACCATTGCATCATTACCGTTAATTTCTAATACTTTGCAAAGTCTCTTTTCACCGTTTGGTAAAATGATTTCGCCCAGTTCGTCATAAGTTACATTTTCAACACTCTTAACCAGCATCAAAGGTCCTGCAACTTCTGATATTGTCTTATATTCTTTAATCATCGTTTTCAGCCCCCTTACTGATCAGGTCAGCAGCCTCAGCCTGAAGCTGTGCCATTGTTTCTTCAAACGCTGTATCAACAGATGCTTCTTCAATGTACTTGAATCTGCCGATGACTTCACGAACCGGCATGGAAACCAGACCGTTCAGTGGAGCACCCTTGGCGATTGCATCCTTTGCTACTTCATAGTATGCCAGAATCAGCTGCAGCATCTTGTACTGCTTGTTCATGGAAGCGTAAGTATCTACATCGTGGAACGCATTCTGGTGCAGATAGTCTTCACGGATGGACTTGGCAGCTTCCAGCTTGATTCTGTCATCATGAGATAATGCGTCAACACCAACCAGCTGTACGATTTCGTTCAGTTCTGCTTCTTCCTGAAGCAGTACCATCGCATCTGCACGAAGCTGTGGGAAGTCAGCCGCAACATTTTCTTCGTACCACTTTGTCAGACGATCTAAGTACAGAGAGTAACTCTGCAGCCAGTTGATCGCTGGGAAGTGTCTCTTATAAGCCAGGGAGGAATCCAGACACCAGAATACCTTTACGATACGTAATGTAGCCTGGGATACTGGTTCAGAAATATCCCCACCTGGTGGAGATACGGCACCGATTGCAGATAATGCACCTACACGGCCTTCCTTACCCAGAGAAATGGTTCTTCCAGCTCTTTCATAGAACTGTGCCAGTCTGGAACCTAAGTAAGCAGGGTAACCTTCTTCACCTGGCATTTCTTCCAGACGACCGGACATTTCACGAAGGGCTTCTGCCCATCTGGATGTGGAGTCAGCCATCAGGGCTACGGAGTAACCCATGTCTCTGAAGTATTCTGCAATCGTAATACCTGTATAAATAGACGCTTCACGAGCCGCTACCGGCATGTCGGAAGTGTTTGCAATCAGAACAGTTCTCTTCATCAGGGATTCGCCGGAACGAGGGTCCTTCAGTTCTGGGAATTCCATCAGTACGTCTGTCATTTCGTTACCACGTTCACCGCAGCCGATATATACTACGATATCAGCGTCTGCCCATTTTGCCAGCTGATGCTGTACAACAGTCTTACCGGAACCGAAAGGTCCTGGAACTGCAGCCACACCACCCTTAGCAATTGGGAACATAGTATCGATAACACGCTGGCCTGTAACCAGAGGCATCTCAGGAACCAGCTTTTCTTTGTATGGTCTGCCACGACGAACCGGCCACTTCTGCATCATAGTCAATTCAGCTAAAGAGCCATCTGCCTTACGAACGGTACATACCACTTCGTCTACAGTGAATTCGCCGCCTGTGATGGATTCGATGACACCGGCTACACCGTAAGGAACCATGATTCTCTGTTCAACGATAACAGTTTCCTGTACAGTACCGATGATATCGCCAGCTTCAACTTCGTCGCCAACCTTAGCTACAGGAACGAATTCCCATTTCTTTTCACGATCTAAAGAAGGAACTTTGATCCCTCTTTCGATATTGGAACCGGACATCGCACGCATTGCTTCCAGCGGTCTCTGAATACCATCGTACATAGTTTCAATCAGACCAGGGCCCAGTTCTACGGACAGCTGTGCGCCTGTTGTTTCAACTGGTGCGCCAGGTCCTAAACCTGCAGTTTCTTCATATACCTGAATGGAGGCCATGTCGCCTCTCATTTCAATGATTTCGCCAATCAGACCAAGATCACCTACACGTACAACGTCGAACATATCCGCATGTTCCATGCCGGATGCAACGACCAGTGGTCCTGATACTTTAACGATTTTTCCTTGACTCATTTATTTTCCACCTCCAAATAGGATGTCTGCCCCAACAGCTCTTTCTACGGCCTTACTTACGTTTCTCATGCCGCTGCCGGATGGGCCTTCTTTACCGGGGATTGCAATAATCGCCGGGATTCTTTCATCTTTGTATTTGTCTATTTCTTCGCTGATCTGTTCAGCTAAAACTTCTGTTACATAAATGATAGCAAAATCTTCTTTTCCGATTTTTCTCAGAATTTTCCTTGCTTCATCGGCTTGGTCACAGGTAAACACCTCCAGGCCTACTGCCTTAAAGCCAAGGACACTTTCTCTATCACCGATAATGCCGATTCTATACATAAGCTTCCCTCAGTCTTTCTTTCAGTGTTTCCTCTGGGATACCGACCAGTTTTCCGGTCAGGACCATACGCAGATTCTTCAGTTCCATTTCTTTTGCCACATAAAATGCTGCAATTGGCTCGATGCCTGCTGTGATAAACTGTGCACCTTTTGCGTATCTGACTTTCAGATTATCGCAAAGCTTTTCCATCAAGGCAAAGCTGCCCTTTTCTACTGCTGCACTGCCACCCAGGCCTGCCGCCTCACCGAATCCGTACAGATCCAGTTTCTCGCCAATCTGCTGATAGCTTTCGCCATACAGTTCCATCAAAGTCGTCAGGTCAATTCTGCCGCCTTCTAAGAATACCTTCGCTAAGAATTCTACAGGTTTTCCAATCTGCTTCACTCTTACAAAAGTCTGTACGTTCAAGATATCAATCAAAAGCTTCACATAGCCGGTAACAAATTCGTTATCAGCAGCTTCAGCTTCTGCAAGCATTTCTTTATAGCAGGCTTTGTCTAACAGAACGTCGATTTCCTGCGGGTCTCTGCTCTTGCCATATGCTTCTACGGCTTCCAAAATGCTGTCACGAAGGAATGGTGGTGTAAACAGGAAGTTTCTTTCCTTTACCATCACTGCCAGTTCTCCGCCAGCCACTCTGCCGCCTTCCATCAGGTAGTCTGCCGGGTCTGTACCCAGCGCTTCTGCCTTCAGAATGACCTTTGCATTATGGTAGTCGATTGGGAACTGTAAGAATGCCAGCTCCTCTCTTTCTGGAATGACCCCCAGTACCAGTTCTGCCACACGCTGCTGTTCTGCAGCCAGCACTGCTTCAAAATCTCTTGGATTTGCCAGCTCTTTGCCGTCGCCATAACCGAACTCATGAAGAATGGTCATGGCAGCCTGCATGGAGCCTGCGTCTGCAACTCTATTTAAGTCCGAAGCCGAAAGCAGTGTCAGTTCGTTTCCTCTGATCACTGCACAAGGATATTGGTACTCATTACTTCTATGCTTTCCCATAGATCCATCTCCTTACTCAAAGAGTTTTCCTGCAATTTCACTGTTCATTTCTTCCTGGTGCATTGCAACCAGTGCTTCTACAGTGTTATTGATATATACTTTACCTGCCTGCAGAACGAAACCGCCAGCCATGGTTCTGGTTTCTTCTGCCACAGTAAATGTTCCGCCTACCGCTTCTGCCAGTTTTTCACAAACCTTCGCACCGACCGCTGCCTTATCTCTTTCGTTAAAGATCAAAGCGCCTTCTTTTTCGCCAGTTGCCTTCCCCAGACCAACCAGGAAGTCCACATATTCAACTTCCGGAAGTTGACCCAGTTCTGCCACTGCCTGTGCAAAGCAGTTTTCAAGCAGTTCCTGCTTCTGTCTTAACACCAGTTTTCTGCAGTCAATCGCTGCAACAGAACCGTGTCTTTCAATCAAAGTTTCTTTCATCTGCTGGCCGCGTGCAGTTTCAGACGCAACAAAGGCATCCGCTTCGCTGCGGGCAGCCGCCAGAATTTCATCCGCTTTTGCATTTGCTTCGGCAAGAACAGCTTTTTTCTTTTCTTCTGCATCTCCAACAATCTTGGAGGTTATCTTTTCAATACTCATCGCTTTCCGCCTTTCCGATCAAAGTTTTCAGTTACGTAAATTTTATACGCTTGTACCTAACCAGATCAGAATGGAGATCAGTAATGCCAGGATCGCATAAGTTTCTACCATCGCTGCGTAGATTACACCCTTTGTCATCTGATCAGGTCTCTTTGCTGTCAGCTGTAAACCTGCAGCTGCTGCTTTACCCTGCTGGATACCGGAAATGATACCTACGATACCGATTGGCAGACCTGCTGCGAACAGATAAGCACCCTGTGCTACTGTTAAATCAACCATACCGCCGCCAATCATGCCCAGCTTCAGGATGATTAAGAAAGCAACTACGAAGCCGTAGATACCCTGTGTACCAGGCAGTACCTGTAATACCAGTGTCTTACCGAACTTCTTAGGGTCTTCTGTGATAACGCCTGCAGCCGCCTGACCTGCGATGCTGACACCGATAGCAGAGCCGATGCCTGCTAAAGATGCGATTGCTGCTCCTAACAGAGCTAATGTATTTCCATCAAATAAGCTTTCAAAAAGAGTCATGTCTATACCTCCAATTATTTATCGTTTTCGATTCTGATATATTTTGTTTTGTTACCCATCGGTTCAAACGGTTCACCACCGTCTTCATAGAACTTGCCGAAGAATTCTACGTACTGCAGTCGGCATGTGTGTACATATGCACCCAGCACGTTAATAGCAATGTTCAGAATGTGACCGAAGATAAAGATACATAACAGCAGGATTGCACCGACGATGCCGCCTCCAAAGATGGAGCCCATGGTGTTAACAACCTGCGCAATAACACCAGTTGCCAGTCCTAAAGCCAGAATTCTGGAATAGGACAGAATGTCGGACAAGTAGCTGGTAATGTTATATACGTTGGAAAATCCTCCAATGACTTTACCAAAGCCTTTGCGCTTTCTTCCGCCTGTCAGCAGAAGTCCAAGGACACCGATGATTGTCATCCACTGACCCACACCTGCGATTGCCGGAATGGCCATGGAGCCGCCCAGCCAGACACAGATACCGGAGATAGTTACAATCCAGAAACCTTCATCGCAGATTGCATCGAACCATCTTCCGTCTTTGATATCCATATAAGCTTTGATTCCCAGACCGGTGAAGAGGTGTACAACCCCCAGTGCCAGAGAGAAAATCAGCAGCTTGATTGGATCTTCGATTGGATTGAACCATAACGGCTTAATCACAAATTCTTTGCCAAAGAAGACATCTGCTACGACAGTTGCAATATCGCCGAACCATCCGCCAAAGAGTGCTCCCCAGAATGTGGTGGAAATACCACAATAGAAGAACAGTTTCATCATCTTTGCGGCCATGCCTTCTAAATCATACTTCTTCAAAATAATGAAGCAGGCAATACTCATCAGGATACCGTATGCTGCATCGGACAACATCATTCCGAAGAAGACTACATAAAATCCTGCAAATATTTTGGTCGGATCAAAGCTTCCATACGCCGGCAGTGCATACATTTCCGTTACAGATTCAAACGGGGTAATCACTGCACTGTTGTCCAGGAGAACTGGTGGTTTTTCATCTTCTCCCGGTTCTGCAAACACGTAATAGCATCCTGTCTCTGCCAGAGCCTCATCTGCTGCTTTCACGCATTTTTCCGGAATCCAGCCTTCCAGCAGGAAGGTCTGTTTTGTCTTCAGCAGTTTGCTGCGGTTCTTCGCTTTTTCAGCTTCCATGGAAACGATATCGTAGTAAACCTGGATACATTCTTTTGCATCTACATGGCTTCCTACCAGCGTTCCCAACTTTTCTAATTCTTTTCTTTTTGTTTCCAGTTCCGCAAGGAGTCGGTCACGACATTCTGCAGGCGTTCCTGTCAGATCACCGAAACTAATTTCGGTGAAGCCGTTCCCTTTCATTGCTTCCAGAAGTTCATCGTCATTTTCCTTTAAGGAAACCCATGCTACATAGTTTAATTCTTTGGTCCGGCTTACTACCTGGAAAGAAAATCCTTCAAAACTTTCTTCCAGCTGTCTGCAAAAATCATCCAAATCTCTGTCCGCTGGGAAAGTTCCCTTGTGCACTGCACAAAGTTTCGTCCGGATTTCTTCCATCGGTAAATCATAGCCAATCCACGGAGTCAGATACATCAAATCTGCGTCCATCTTATTGATGGCTTCGTTGATGCGATGCATCTCATCTCCATAATTCAGAATCTTGTCGATTTCAGCTTCCACACCGGATAATTCTGCCGCGATGGCATCTACATCCTGGCGTTTCATACGCTTTCGTGTCGCAAAGAGCGGTGCTTTGGATGTATCAAATCGTTCTATGATTTCCAAAGCTGCCTGGGCCTGACTAACCTTTCGATCAAGCTGCTGGGCACATGCCATGTTGTCGTCCTGCACTGCTGCTTCCTGCCACAACGCTTCTTCCAGCTTGTCTTTCTGGTCAATTAGTTCCACCGCACCTAAGGCACTAAGCTTCGACATCAGAGTTTCTTTTTCTGCATCAAGGCCAATGACTGCAAGTTTCTGCATTTTACTAATTGACACTTGACTTCACCCTTTCCACTATGAATTTCACGATTTCCGGTTGTCTATCTTTTATTACGTCTGCTAACTCTGCACACTGCTTTTCTGCTGCCGTGATAGTTGCATCATACTCTGCCTGTGCTATTTCCTGTCCTTCTGCCATCAAAGCATCTACTTTGTCTTTGGCCAGGAACTTCGCGTCTGCAATAATCTGACGTGCCTGGGATTCCGCTTCAGCCACCAGGCTTTCAGCTTCGGTTTTGGCACTTTTCTGAAGTTCTTCAGCATACGTTTCGCTCTCTTTAATCTTCATTAATTCTTCTGCGAACACTGACACTTCACCTCCCCCTAAAAAAGATACAAATTTCGCTTAATACTACTATACCACAAAAAACGCAAGAAGTAACTGTGAAAATGCACAAATTTTCTGAAATTTTGTACTTTTTCGTAAACTTTCTATACTTATCCCCTTCTTTGTCTAATTATGCAAAAGGGATGGCGCCAAATGGCACCATCCCTAGTTTTACATGTTTATTTATAATTTATTTGCGATTTCTTCAATTTTTCTCAGTCGATTATTAATACCGGATTTCTTCATTGGCGGATCCATCATTTCCCCAAGCTGGGTCAGGCTCGCCTCCGGATATTCCAGTCTCAGTTCCGCCGCTGCACGAAGCTTCGGCGGCAGAGAATCCAAACCAACTGCCTCCTGAATTTTTCGAATGTTTTCGATCTGATGCTGTGACGCATCCAGCGTTCTGTCGGTATTTGCACTGTCACAATTGGTCAGACGTACGGTTTCGTTCAGCAGCTCTTTCTTCAGACGTACGTTTTCAAACTCCAAACGCTGACTGTCTGCTCCCATCAAAGATAAGGTATCACAAATATACTCTGAGCTCTTCATGTAGACAATATGTTTATCTTTACGCTTTACAGTCTTTACATTTAAATCCACAAAGGAATTCATCATCTTCTTTAAATCCCCAGCCAGGTTTTTGCTGGCACAAACGATTTCCAGATGATAGCCTTTGTTTGGATCTGTCATCGTACCTGCCCCCATGAACACGCCACGCAGATAGGCTTTTTTACAGCACTTGGATCGAATCAGGTCTCCGTAAATACCATCAGAGATGTAGTTATTCCCTTCTCGAACCAGCAGAATCCCTACTTCACGAAGCACCTGCTCGCCTTTTTCTTTGCCGATACTGATAATATAGGAGTGGCCTTTCTTCGGACCGTGAGCTTCCCCAATTTCAATTTCCGTTTCTACTTTAAAATACTCTTCCAGCATTCGCTTGTAGTGACGGGCAACGGCCGGATTATCGGTGGCCATAGAAATGGTAAACTTGCTGCCCCCTGGTGCAAAGGTCATCCCTAAGGAGCCTGCCACACGGACAAAGCCGGCAATTTCCGCCAGCTGACAACATTTTTTCTCCGTTACGCCACGGGCTAATTCATTTTTCGTTTCAGTTGCAAATGACATCTATTTTTTCTCCTTGTTAGAAACACTTTTCTAATACGTCTGCATCCAGGCCGTCTTTGCAGGTCATCTTACCTACTACAAAGTATGTAATACCTCCCAGCAGCAGCCCCCAGACAACAGAGTTGATACCCCATACCGTCAGCTTAAACTGGTAGCTGATGACATAAACCATTACCCCCAGTAGAGAGGATGCAATGGCAGCCTGCTTGTTACCTTTTTTGTAGAATACACCGCCTACAATCGGCCAGAAGAAGCAGCATTCCAATCCACCCATAGCAAACAGATTTACCCAGAAGATGATATCCGGCGGTGTCAGGGTCAGGATAAACACCAGTACCCCAATCAGCAGTGTTACAGCAAAACTGGATGTAGAAATATTCTTCTGGAATTTCGCCTTCTTCGCCGGGTCGTCTTTGACGATGTAATTACCCCATAGGTCTTTCACAATGGATGCGGAAGCCAGAATCAGCAGGGATGATACAGTGGACATTACCGCTGCCATCGGCGCTGCCAGGAAAATACCTGCAACGCTGGCTGGCATAATCTGCTGAATCACAGCCGGGATAACATAGTCAGAAGAAGCAAACTCCTGACCGCCAATCAAAGCACCTGCCCATGCGCCGCCTACGTGCATACCTATCATTAATACGCCGGCAGCAATGGTGCCAATCAGCATAGCAGAATGAAGGCTCTTGGTGTCTTTGAAGCCCATGCCTCTTACCGCAGTCTGCGGCAGACCGATAACCCCTACGCCTACCAGAACCCAGAAGGACAACAGTCCGCCAGGTGTGTAACCGGTTCCTGTCAGGGTATCCCATCCAGGCAGGTTTGCATCCAGAGCTACAGCCATGGCATCAAAGTCCCCAACGTTTTTCAGAATAAAGAACAGGAACAGGAACGTACCGAAGAGCATGATAATACCCTGCAGCGTATCCGTAATCACCACGGCAGAAAAACCGCCGAACGCAGTATAGAGAATGACCACGCTGGCAAAAATCGCCAGGGACAGCCAGTAAGGCAGTCCTGTCATAGATTCAATCAGTGTTGCACCACCCATAAACTGGGCAATCATCTGGGTTACAAAGAACACCAGCATTAAAACGGTAGTCACGATAACTAAGGCATCAGACTTATATCTTGCTTTCAGATATCCTGCGATGGTTACTGCACCGGTTTTTCTGGAAACCACAGCAAACTTCTTGCCTAAAATACCTAATACAAGAAAGGCTGCACCAACCTGTACACCGGCAACCCATGCCTGGCTGAAGCCATAAGTCATGGCAGCCGCACCAGGACCGGAAATAAAGGAACTTACGCTGGCATAAGTAGCAACCGTCGTCATTGCGAGGACAATGCCGTTCATGCCACGGGATCCCATGAAATATTTCTTATCAAAGCTCATCTGGCTGAGGCGTTCCTGTCTTTTACTATAGATTACGCCTAAAGCTGCATTGGCAATCAGGTACACAACCATGATGACTAACATGGTAATCTGGTTATTTGTCACAGGACTCACCACCTTCCTCATCGCCAGCTTCTTCGCCTAAATCAAAATTCACAAAAACAAATTTCAGTAGCAGGACAACGCCAACTACAGAAATAGCAAAAGCGCCAATTGTGCTGACAAAAAACCACAAAGGCATGCCCAGGACCATCACATCGATACCGTCTAGTGCAAAGGCAAATCCAATATGCCATGCCGCTACCAGCAGAATCAGCAGAAACGTCCATTTGATTTCTTTCAGCATCTGCTTATGCTTTTCTTCATCGGTTAAAAATTTCAATACCATTCCCTCCTTATGGATATAGTTTGATAGATATAACTTAACACTTTATTATACCTCATTTCCTTCCCTTCGTCCACGAAAACCCACGAAAAAAGAGACATCCAAAGGATGTCTCTCTTAAAACTCATATTATGTAATTGAATTACTTCAGTGGAGCTAAGCCTAAGATTTCTCTTGCTTCAGCTGGAGTAGCGATTTCTCTACCCATGATGTTAGCTAACTTAACAACCTTTTCAACTAATTCGCCGTTGGACTTAGCTAAAACGCCCTTTTCTAAGTATACTGTATCTTCGAAACCTACTCTTACGTGACCGCCCATTGCGATTGTAGCAGCAGCGATTGTCCAAGTGTTTCTACCGATACCAGTAGCTGTCCAAGTGGAACCTTCTGGGATGGAGTCAACCATGAATGCTAAGTCTCTAACTGTAGCGTTCATCTGTACGCCTAATACGAAGTCCCAGTGGATTGGCTTTGGCAGGTAACCCTTCTTGTGTGCAGTCTTCATAGCCAGGTCGATCATACCCTTATCGAATACTTCACATTCAGGCTTGATGCCTCTTTCCTGCATGATCTTAGCGAAGTTGATGATAGTGTTGTCGGAGTTAACGAAGATTTCGTCGCCACCGAAGTTGCAAGTACCGCAGTCTAAAGTAGCCATTTCTGGTGTAGGAACGATTTCTGTAGAAGCTAATCTTTCTAAGTCAGTCATGCCAACTGCACCGCCTGTGGAAGGCTGGATGATTGCATCTGGACATACCTTTCTAATAGCGTCAACACATTCCTGGAATCTAGCAGTGTCCTGAGTAGGAGTACCGTCATCCCATCTTACATGTAAGTGGATTAAAGCAGCACCTGCATCATAAGCAGACTTTGCTTCTCTAGCGATTTCTTCTACAGTGTAAGGAACTGCAGGGTTGTTTTCTTTAGTTACTTCTGCGCCGCAAATACAAGCACTGATAATTAATTTGTCCATTGGTCTATCTCCTCTTTTTCTTATAAAAAATTATTACGTTTCATGCGTACCTTCGGGCACGCCGTGCCCTTCAGCACCACTTATATTATAACATACCTACTTGGAAAGTCCAGTATGTTTTATAAGTCTCTGTGTTTCAAAGTAACACGATAGCCCTCTTCTTCGAAGACTTTTGCCATATGGCGTGCCATGGAAACACTGCGATGCTGACCCCCTGTGCATCCGAAGGCGATATTCAGATGATACTTACCTTCTTTGATGTATTTCGGTATCATCATTTCCAGCATCTGATGAAGCTGCTCTGCAAATTCCTTTGCAATATCCTGCTTCATAACATACTGAAATACTTTTTTATTATTGCCTGTCAGTTTTTTCAGGCTTGGTACATAATATGGGTTTGGAATGAATCTCATGTCAAAAACCAAATCTGTTTCCATAGGAATTCCATGCTTGTATCCAAAAGAAGTGACGTTGACAGCAAAGCTGCTTTCCGGTTCATTTCCGATGAACAGCTTTTCCATCTCCATATTGAACCCTGCCACTTTCAGCTTTGTTGTATCGATGATATAGTCAGCACGTTCTCTCAGGACGGAAAGACGTTCCTTTTCCTGTTCAATAACTTCTCTGGAAGTAGAGCCTTCAGAAAGGGGATGATTTCTTCTGGTTTCGCTGTATCTTTTGATCAAAGTCTGCACAGAGGCTTCAATAAACAGAATTTTGCAATTCACAGTTTCAATTTTCTGCAAATCATCCAGGCACTCATGAAGATCATCAAAGAACTCCCCGCCGCGGACATCGACAACAAATGCCGCTTTCTTAATTCGTTTGTTAGAAGACATTGTCAAATCGATAAAGTTTTTGATCAGCATCGGCGGCATATTGTCAACGCAATAATAGCCCTGATCTTCAAACCAGTCTGCTGCCTTGGTTTTCCCCGCACCGGAAAGTCCGGTAACGATTACCACATTCATCTTCTCCATATCCTATTTCACCTCAATATTTACAATCCTGTTCAGATCAATACCGGCTTCTATCGCACGTTTGATGCCTCCCTCAAAACTACCTACACGTTCTGGAGAATGGGCATCACTGCTAATAATGAACTTAACATCTTCTGTTGCCGCAATCTTAATTTCTTCTGTCGTTAAGTGGCTGTGCCATGTGCTGATTTCCATCCAAGTATCGGTTGCCGCACAGGCTTTTGCGATTTCTTTGATATCGAATCGGCCTTTGTCTCCCGGATGTGTTAAAAATTTCAAATCATTCTCATAGATTGCCTTCACTGTCATATCGGTGTTCTTTACCAAAAGAGACCTTCCTACAGATGTCGGCGCCATCTTGTGAGCATCCAGCCAGTTTCCTACGCAGTAACCTTTGGTAATTCCATAATGATATCCGCCAATGATAAAGTCAAACCAGTCTTTTTCTTCTTCGGATACATCTAAATAATTCCCTGCAGAAACAATGTTTGCCTCTACGCTGAGGAAGATTTCTACATCCGGATAGATTGGCTTCAGCCTTTCAATCTCCCGACGCATCACCGCAAAATCTTTTCGTTTTACGCCATAAGTCAGATGACCCGGTCCGTGATCAGAAATAGCAATCGCCTTCAGTCCTTTCGCCGCAGCTTCTCTCACGTTATCCTCGATAGAGCCCTTCCCGTGGGAAAAGGTTGTATGTGTATGATAATCAAAGGTCATCTTGTACTGATCAAAATTATTCACCAATGATTCTTACCTCCGGCTCCAGTTTTACGCCAAACTTGTCATATACTGTATTCTGCACCAGATGCATCAAATCGATAATATCTGTTGCAGTTGCACCCCCGATATTAATTACAAAGCCGCTGTGCAATTCAGATACCTGCGCACCGCCTACAGTCAGCCCTTTCAGGCCTGCATCCTGTACCAGCTTTCCTGCAAAATATCCGGTCGGTCTCTTGAAGAAGCTGCCTGCACTTGGGTACTGTACCGGCTGCTTTTCGTTTCTTCTCTTCATCAGTTCCTGCATCTTTGCTGAGATTTCCTCCGGATTTCCCTTTGGCATCTTCAACTTTACGGAAACTGCTACGTCTCCGGTTTCTTCTAAAACGCTGTGGCGGTAGGAGAAGTCCATGTCTTCACCCTTTACGCGTTTTACTTCTGCACCATCTTTGGTCACGATGTCCACGTATTCCACAACATCTTTCATTTCTCCGTCATAAGCGCCTGCATTCATGAAAACTGCACCGCCTAAACTTCCCGGGATACCGGACAGTGGCTCAAATCCAGTCATGCTTTCTCTTAGCGCAATCTTTGCCACCACACTCATCAGAGCCGCCGTACCACATACCAGTCCGTCTTCCTCTACCTCTACGTTAGCAAAGCTGTCACCCAGTTTTACCACCAGACCATCAAAGCCTTTGTCACTAATCAGCGTATTGGAGCCGTTGCCCAGCATGAGCCATTTCTTCTCTTCTCTGTGAATATCCTTTAATACAGTCTGCAGTTCCTCCACAGACTCTACGATTACCATTTCTCGTGCACATCCGCCAGCTTTAAAAGAAGTGTATTGACGCATATCCACGTTTTCGAATCTCTTCATTTACAGTACATCCTTCCTGTTAATATCATATTTGTTAAATTCCATGTATTCTTCAGTATCTTCTGCCATATTCTTTCTCTTCAGTTTCTTTCTGAGAAGCTTACCTGCATAATAGTAGATTACCGCAAAGGTTGGTACCCCAAGAATCATTCCAGGGAAGCCAAACAGCCCGCCGCCAACCAGGATTGCGAACATTACCCAAAAGCTTGCCAGTCCACTGGTTTCGCCCAGAATCTTTGGTCCTAAGATATTCCCGTCAAACTGCTGCAGACCAAAGATCAAAAGAACAAAGTACAGCGCCTGAATCGGGCTTTCCAGTAAAATAATCAAAGTACCCGGGATAGCACCAATGAATGGTCCGAAGAACGGTACAATGTTGGTAATGCCTACAATAGTGCTGACCAGCACAGTATATGGCAAACCGATAATCTTCATCAAAATGAAGCAAAGTACACCGATGATTGCAGAGTCAATAATCTTACCATTGATAAATCCGCCAAACTGCATATTACTGTAATTCGCCAGTTCAAAGAGATCATCAGCTTTTTCTTTGCTGCAAAGTGCCATGATTGTCTTTTTTGCTTGTGCCTTAAATTTCTCTTTACTGTTCAAGAAATATACACTGACAATGACACCAATTAATATGTTCATAACTGTTTTCAGAGTTACCCAAACACCTAAGAAAGTCTTTGACATGTAGTCGCCCAATCTTGGCAACAGCGTATTTTCAGCCCAGTCTATAAAGGAACTTGTCGCATGATTAATCAAAGTTTCAACAGCAGCTGCCATTTCAGGATTATTTTGATTGACAGACAGGCCCATGAACCAGTCTATCAGCGCGCTTACTCTTTCAGGCATCGTCTGAACCAAACCAGTAATACTGCGAACAGTTTCCGGTAAAATCAGCGCAAACAAACCGCCAATCACACCAAAAAGCACTAACAATGACACGATTGTAGCCATGATGCGGGCATATCGCAGGGCTCCTTTTCTGGTTCTCCATCTGTCTTTCGTCAATCCATACATTCTTCTAACGATTCCGTTATAAACCGGACAAAGAAGATAGGCGATGACCAGTCCATAGACAAAAGGCGATACGATGGTATACAACGTATTCCATCCGGTTCCTACAGAACTCCAATTGTTGACAGCTTCAAAAAGCAGAATCAAAAATGTTCCTGCAATAAAAACTGTCAATCCAAATTTAAAATATGTGCTTCGAAATAATTCTTTCAATTTGACACCTCTATATAAATATTTAATAATTCTACTCTCCCACATTTATACTACCACAAAGCATCACTTTTTACCACGATAAAAATTCCACTTTTGGTAAGACTGTGGTACAATATATAGCATAAAAATCCAGGAGGACACTTATGAAAATTTTAGTTATTAGTGACACCCACGGTCATTTAGATAAAGTTTATGAAGTTTTTGAAAAGCAGGTAGGAATTGACCTAATCATCCATTGCGGCGACTACCAGCGAGACGCCTACGAGTTGGAAGATACACTGGGCATTCCGGTTGTTTCCGTAAAAGGCAACTGCGACCGTTGCCATGAGGCAGACAGGGCTTTTGTGGATACACCATACGGCAGAATCATGGTCACCCACGGTCATATGGAAAATTGTGACTTCGGCATTACCAAGCTGCTCTACGCAGCAGAAGAAAATGACTGTGTCGCAGTCTGCTTCGGTCATACTCACGTACCGATGCACGAAGATTTTGACGGCATTCATGTAGTTAATCCCGGTAGCCTGCCAAAGCCAAGAGACGGCTCCAACGGATCCTACGCCATCATTCGCAGCACAGAGGATGATTTCTATGCGAACATCATCTACTACGATACTGTTTGCGGTACGAAGAAAAAGCAGGAAAAGAAAGTCAAGGGCGGCATGCTGAGAGACATGCTGAATTACAGTGACAGATTTTAGAACATGAAAAAGACCTCGATTATTTCGAGGTCTTTCATTCTTTCTCTATTTTCCCATATGATAATAACTCATCATCTCTTCTTCCGGTACCATGCTGCCGCCGGTAGCCCAAAGAATATGGGTTGCATTCTTTAATTTATCTTTTAATCCATTCTTGATTAAGTATCCTTCTGCGCTCAACACATGCTGTGGACCAGTGAATCCTGCGCATGCGGATGGCTCGATAAAGATATCTTCTGTGTCAGCCAGCTCAGCTAAGAACGGATACAGCTTGTCGTCCTCAATTGTGAAACATCCATCCAGCATAGTTTCCATGATGCTGCCTACCAGTCTGGAAGCACGTCCAACTGCAAGTCCGTCTGCCGCTGTCTTACCGTCCAGGCCAATATCAGATACTGCAATCTGATCATGTAATCCGGTCATCAGTCCCAAAGTCATACATGGCGCGTGAGTCGGTTCTGCAAAGAAGATGTGAACGTGTTCACCAAACATCTGCTTCAGACCAAATGCAACACCGCCAGGTGCACCGCCTACGCCGCAAGGAATATATACAAACACAGGATTTTCTTCATCACAAGTGATCAGCTGACGCTTAAACTGCTCTGCAATACGCTTTGCAGCAACAGAATATCCTAAGAATAAATCACTGGAGCCTTCGTCATCGACGAAATGACACATTGGATCATTTGCCGCTTCTTTTCTGCCTTCCGCAACTGCCTTTTGGTAGTCATCCGGATATTCCACCACGATGGCACCTTTCTGGCGCAGCAAATCTTTCTTCCACTGTCTCGCATCTGCAGACATATGTACAGTTACCTTGAATCCCAGCTTTGCACTGATAATACCGATAGACAGTCCCAGGTTCCCTGTAGATCCTACTGCTACAGAATATTCGCTGAAGACCTGCTTAAATCTATCTTCTGCCAAAATTGCATAGTCGTCTTCTAAAGTCAGCATCCCTCTTTCCATGGCGATTTTTTCTGCCAGTTTCAGCACTTCATAAATCCCGCCGCGGGCTTTAATGGAGCCGGATACGGCCAAGTGGCTATCACATTTCAGGAACAGTCTTCCCGGAATTTCAAATCCGTAATCAGCTTCCAGCTGCTTCTTCATCTTTGTAATTTCAGCCAGAGGTGATTCGATGATGCCATTTGTTTCTACAGTATCAGGAAACGCAGCCATAAGATATGGTGCAAATCGAGCCAGTCTTGCCTCCGCCTCTTCAATATCTTCCATGCCGAATGGAATGTCAGCTTCTGCACCCAGCTTTTCATTCAGCCAGAGGATTTCCTTGCAGTCTGCCATGCTCTGTACAGCAGGATACTCTACCATTAATTTATCAATATCCATGGGTGTTCTTCCTCCTCATTATTACAATCTTATCGCAAGTTTCTCCTCTAAATTTTACACGAAAGACTGTCTCCACGCAAGACTTAGCCTTCTATTCTATAAGCCAGCTTTCTCGTTTTTTCGTCAAGATTGTCTACTGTCAGAATAGATTTTGGATCGTTAGCCGTCTCTACAATCGCAAAATTCCCTGGTAAAATAAAGTTTTTATTAAAGTTCATCGCCCCAATAACCTGTTCCGCCACGATATCTCCACCGCTATATCCAGACACGACCAGCGCATAAACTTCCTTTTTTGAAAAATCATGCACACGGAAAACGGAAGTCAGTCTGTTAATAAAAGCGGTAATATTGGCACTGACTGCATCGTTATAATTTGGACAAATCAGGACCAACACGTCACAGTCTATAATAGCGGGATAAACTTTTTCCGTCATCACACCGCCGTAGAAACAACCTCCCTGTTCACCAAAATGAAGACAAGTTTCGTATTTACAGCCTCTGCAGTCCTGCATACTGCCGTTTCGCAAGGAGATTTCTTCAATATCATGTTCTCTTGTAAATCCTGCCTTTACTTTCTCCCAAAGAAGCAGACTATTTGAGGTTTTTCTGCTGCTGGCATGAATGACCAGGATTCTCTTTCGATCTTTTTTCTCCCGTCCGACAAAGAAAGTCAGCTTGTTTACCAGATTTTCCACCTGCTTTTCATAAGCACCCAACGCATCTGTCTCCAGGAGTTTGCTCATCACATCAAAATTACGAAGAGAACCGGTAGCTTCTACTAAAGGTTTTCCAGGAAAAGTGCACCCTGCACGGTTAGCCGAAAAGACCAGACGGCGGGCCAATGCTTTGGTATACAGTTCCCCACTGCCGTCTACAACAACTGCACCGACTGCACCTTCAAGACATCCTGCGTCTCTGCGGAAGTATTCCAGCATACGATAGTATTCCAAATTAACGCCTGCTTCTGACAAACAGACTGCAAAGAGCAGTTTTCTTCCCCGCAAGTCGCGTTTTTCCAGCTCTTCTGCTGTGAGAATATATTCAACATTTCTGCCATGAAGAACCTTTGACAGTACCTGATCCATACGGCTTTCTCGTTTAAATTCTTTGCAAAATGGTTTAATAACCGTTAACATTCTATCGCCTTCTTTACTTTAAATTGCATAAATTGTCATACGCGTTTTTGATGCGTTCATAGAGCGCCTCCGGCAGTTCCAGATTTTCATAAACCGGTCCGCCTTCTGTCATTCGATTTTTGATGCCTAAGAAAGCCCCCTCTTCACCGTCACCCAGATATAAAGATCCGTAATGCCATTCTCCACGAAGCGTCAATAAAATGGACACTGCTGCTGAAGAAATCGCCGGTGCAATATATGGCTTATATCCCAGTTCTCTCACCTGCATGTTGGCATTGACCGTCAAATCGGTCAGCTCTTTGGATAACTCATCGTCATAGCTTGCAACACTGTTAGCGATAATGAGGTCTCCCCCGTGGGGACCAAAAGCACGGCCCTCTTCCAGATAGACTGAAAAACGATCATCTTTTTCCGCATAGTAGGCTGCTCTGGCATTCATGACACCAAGCCCATAACCCTGCACCTGTGCAGGATGCAGTCCTGATGCCTTTAGAAATGCCTTGCACAAAGGATCCACCGGATCGGATACTACTGCCATCAAACCTTGAAAGTTGGACTCCTTTGCTAACGCGCCGTAGTGGGCAATGATTTCACGATTGGCTTCAAGTTGCGCCATACGAACATCCCCTTTCACACCGATTGGAGGAATGCCCTTGCTGGCACAGAAAACCAGCACATCACAATCAAAAAGTTCTGCTTCTTCTACGGGATAAACCTTTGGCAGATCTGTCAGGCCAAAGGGATAGCGAATCTGGTTCATTTCCTGTTCCAGTCTCTCTACATTAGCCTTATTGATATCGCAGATGCCAAGGCTGTCGATGACATCACCACCAAGAAGCTTCAGTCCCAGCAGCACGGTCATGCCCACATCGCCTAACGCCAATACGTGAACACGATGCTTTTGATTTAATTTTACAGGGCAGCGGTCCAGGGCAATCGCCTGCTGCACCCCTGCCTCTTTCCATAATTCGTCAATTCTTCTCATATGTTATTCCTATATTTTCTTCAGTCTGTAAAGCTGCTCAATGGCATTTTCTACAAAGACAGATGGAGCCAAAGTTTCATCGTATGCCACGCCCAGACCATTGTCTGGGATTCTTGGAGTCGAAATGACTTCGCCCAAACGCTTCAATGTCAGCTTTTTCTCAAATGTCACCTGATATTCCTTTTCCAGCACTTTCAAGATATCTCTGGCATTTTCCAGACAGGCCATGGAGTATTTGTAAGCAGAGTCCATGCCGTTTTTGTTGATGAATACCGGTGTTGTATATGGCAATACCAGATTAATGCCGGCATTATCTTCCTTGTCAATGCTGTCACCGCCGATAAACGGATAACAGTCTCGCTCATTGAGCCAGAATTCCAGATTTGGCAGGAAGTACGCACTTTCTACATCTCTGTTTTTCACTGCCATCAGATCTCTGCCGTTACCAGTCAGAACTCCCACGATGATTTCTTTTACATCCACCTGATTTTCCTTCAGAATCGGGTCTACGATATTCATACGGTGTCCTTTATGAAGCAGGTCATCGATAAGAATAACCGGGCGATTGAAAGCTTTCAGCGTCTTCGCCTGATTGCTCAGTGCAGAATAGTGCTTAGATTCTGCAATATCAAAAGCGCCAATATGATGGTCGTAATATTTTTCTGTGTGCAGAGCCTTTGTCACCGTATTCGGCACAACCACATCTGCCAGCGCTTTGCCAAACGGCACGGACATGTATGGGCCACGCACATTGTTCTTATCAGGCTCTGTAGAAACGCCATTAATCTGCGCCACTTTATTGATGATTTTGTTGTGGACCACATTCACAAAGAAGGATAAGATAATCTGCCCCTGATAAATGTCAGTCAGCACACGAACCAATTTGTCGTGGGCCTCACTAATCGCCTTCTGCACTTCCGGATTCTTGTTCAACGGATTCTTAATGACCGTTTCTACATCGCGGAAAATCATAATCGGAGACTTCATGTCGACTGCATAAACAGGTTCTTTGCCTTCTCCTGCAATATTCACAAATCCATGTTTCTGCAGTACGTCAATAATCTTTGCATCCATGCCCGCAGGATCAGCCGGATGATATACAGCATAAGTAAAGTCTCGTGCAATGAGTTCTGTCAGGATTTCCGTCAACGTAATCTGATGCATGCCGGAAATGGTTCTGCCTTTTCCTGCAAATAGCATACCAATGACAGCAACACTGCCCGATGCCTGTTTACGTATATAGGATGCAATCTCTGCATCATCAAATTCCTGCAACAGCTGTCCTGTTTCCACGCGATGTGCAGCCGCAAAGGACGCCATCTTCTTCTGACGGGTTCCTGTTTCCGTATATAAAGTACGGACTTTTGGATTCTCTAAATAAGCTTCGACCTTAGCAAAATCATAGCCGCGGGCTGTCACTTCTTCTTTGATTGGTTCCAGGCAATCAGCGCTACGGTATTGATAGCTGCTGATATGAATTTCTCTGGCCTGCATCACATGCTTATATGCAGGTGCACGCATGTACAGGTTTCGATCGTAAATATAACCTTGGGCAACCGGATCGATTAAGTTAGAAATGTCACGATTCAGGTCGATATTTTCTCTGATTCTGGTGGAACTAATATCCTCATAGTATTTCTTTAACGTCAGATTGATGACATCTGCTTCAATTGGATATCGCTTTTCATCAGGATTTGCCTCTCTCTGTTCGTTGGATTCACGGGCAAAGACCACATGATTCACCGTGTGGATAGAGTGTTCCTCCGGTACTGCCTTATAGCAGGAGGCGTTTCGGATTACGTCGGATCCTACAGCAATATAGAGTTCTTTCCCTTCAAAGGTTTCCTTCAGCATTTTAATATCAGCCGGATTTGCAATGTTAACAGGACGGTCTTCCGGGAAGATGTAAATGTCCTCTTCATCGGCAACAGACATGGCCATAATGCGTCGGCGCTGTAGTCTCGGCTGGGTCTTCTTGGACCAGGAGAACTCGTCCAGTGCCAGATACACCTCAAATCCCATGTCACGGATGGTTGTTGCAACGGCTTTGTGACCTAAGCTGAATGGGTCAAAGGTGCCAGGATAAAATGCTGCTTTTTTCTTTTCTTCAAATACAAAGGCTCCGCATTCCGCCTGGTACTGGCAGATATAGCGGTATAGATTATTTAATACTGCTGCATTGTTGTAGAAGTTCAGATCGTTTTCTTTCTTATCAAAAAGCAGCGTCATCATCTTCTTGTAACATCGAACAAAGAGCTTCGTCTTTTCTTCCATGGATAAAATGGAACTGTTAAAGAAATGAGTTCCCAACGTCCAGAAGGCTTCCTGTTCACACACTTTGTTATAGCCTGCGAAGGCTTTCAGTAGCATGTTCAGAATGCGGAAATGACGGGCCTGATAAGCTTCTTCCGTCTCGTCGAATCTTCCTTTGTAAGATGGGTAGTGCTCCAGCATCACACCTAAGGTGCTGATTGCAGAACACGCTGCCGTCTCGTTATCAGATGTCATGATTTTTTCCAATTCGTCGATGGACTCTTCCATCACGGCAGGTGACAGATAAAGCATGATGATGCCCAGGTAATCCGGTACGTATTTGGAAAACTGGTAGTCTCCCAGTTCCAGTCCATTTACCAGTTCCACTGTAATTTCGTTACGCTGTTCTTCTGCCATCTTTTCGATAATAGAAAGAAGCCCCTCTCCTGCGGCCTTACGAACTGTGACCGTTTCGCTCACTTTGAGCAGGTTGGCTAAATGGGTACCCACATGAAGCAGTTTTCCATGATCGTTATCGCCGGTGACATAACGCAACATAAAGGAAATATTCGTTACTTTCTGAATCCAAGGTGTACCAGTCTTCAGATTGTCCAAAAACATGGACGCCAGATTCTGGTCAAAGGTCTCATCAGAAATCCCCATGATGCCGCGCAAATCACGATCATACTGTCCATCGTCATAATCATCGAAATAGATGCGGGATGCACCCAGCACAGCAATATCCACATCACTGGAAAATCTTCCATAAGCATGACGCAGGAAATCCTGCAGAGCCTTAACAAATGCACCCGTACATGACTCTGGATCTAAGACCATGGCTGCATCCAGCAGCATCATCACCTGTCTTGCAGACAGATCTCTGTCTTCGTAGTATTTCTGTAAAATATCAAAATAGTTATGTCTGCAGGACACTTTGCAGTGGCTTACTACCGTCTTTGCAAAAGTGTCTAAAATGCTTCCAATCCACTTTTTATGCTGTTCTGTAAACTTATAGTTTGGATTGATAATTTCTTCTAAATATTCGTCAAAAAGTGTCAGGTTGCTGACCAGTCTGTCTGGTAAATTGATGTCTGTCGGCACTTCTTTCTTGTATTCTTCACTGAAAGTTGCAACCATACGTCCCATAATCATGGCCGCCTGAACACGAATGTCACTTTCTTTGTGAGACAGTAGTTCATAGAGGAACTTCATAGTAAGCAGCTTCTGCTTTTCTGTCATGTAAGTAGAGTATTCACCAAAAATACTGATATACGTACGCAAATTCATCAGCTCATGTTCGCTTCTTGCAGTCTCGATGAGGCTGGCAAATTCGGTATCACTATGGAAACGGCTCATCAGTTTTATGTTATGTTCAATGGCACTGTATTTCAGCTGGTCTACCACGTCCTGTCCGCCCAGCAGTACCATTTCTCTCTTCACAGGTTCAGGTTTTGTCTTTGACTGTGTTCCTGGATTTACCGGCAGTTCCGTAACAACACCCTTTTCCACCATGTAGTCTTCGAAGTCCTTCAGTTTGTCATAGACCTTCTGGTAGCGCAGTCTCTTTGCCTCATCCACGTTGTCCAGCTTGCTTAAAATCACATCATAAGCGTCAGCCAGAGAGTAGAAATGAACGATTTCCACACCTGCCTGATTTCTACTGCTCTTTACACGAAAATCTGCATAGATTAACAACAGGGATTCTACGGACAGGTTTTCCAGTTCCAAATCCCAAGTAGAATGATTCGCCGCAATATGACCGATGACTGGCATATCAAAACGATTAAAGCAAAGGTCTGTATAATAGTAATGGAGGTACGGAATTCGTCTCTCCTCGTGTTTTCTGCATCCGTATTTCCCGATGTCATGACCTGCTGCCGCACCGGAAATTAACGCTAAATCCACTGGCACGCCGGCATCATAAAGCTGTCTTGCCGCATGCATTGCAACATAATGCACCCCCGCCACATGACCCAGTGTATTGAACGGCGTAATATCGATGCCAATACGCATAAATTCGTACAGATACAGGGATTTCGACATCTTACGCAGTTTCAAATATTCATTTGTGAAACCGTTTTCTGTTACTTCCGCCGCAGACAAAAACTGCATATTCTTCGTCGGATCATATGCTAAGTGATTTACCTCATAACGGTAAATGCCATGCAAAATCTGCAGAAGCCACAGTCTGCCCTCACGGCACTGTTCTCTTGGAGAAAAGGCTTCATTAACCTCTGGAAACAGTCTGGACAGAGTATAACTGTAACAATACTGCAGCCAGCCTTCTTCCGGATCTTCTGCCAGAGCAGTGACAGCATCTCTGATGGCAGGCAGAATCTTCGGTGCACTGAATCTACCATCCGCTTCCGCACTCTGCTGAATTAACGCTGCCATAGCATGCCATTTCTCCTTATTTATTTCCAATTCCATGTCTTTTCGGCTCATTCCGATTTCTTTTAGGAAAGCGCCGTCTAACATGGCATATTTTATTTCCTGATATAGTTCCTTATAGGTTCTCATCTTTGATTCCTTCGTCTTTCTGTCGGTCAAAGAGACCAGACTTTATAGATAAATTGGGAAGTGGCAGATTTTTGCGGACAGATTTACTGAGGATATCCATCCCTTCCTGAATCAAGGTCCGTTCACCAGCTTCCATGTCTTTTAAGTTTTTCATTACAGTCAGGGCATTTTTCCCAGAGAACAGTTCTTTCAAGGTTACTGCGTCACAGTCATCCAGGATTGAGAACACGGTCTCCACAAATCCTTCCCGTTTCTCTTTCGGCATGTCCTTAAGCCACTGCTTCAACGCCTTATCGATGAACTGGCTGCTGTCTGTAGTCTCCTCTTCTACCACAAAACCGGCACCCATAATCTCCCACGTGTACAAATCATGCTGCATCAGTCCGATGCTTTTGCTATGTATAACAGTAAATTCCTCTTCATGTTCTAAGAGCATCCCCACCACAGAGGACTGCGGCAAATAGGTTCTGGTCTTCGGCAGGATAGCCTTCATGCCGTCCTTTTCTATGTTTTCGCTGCTGAACCCCGGTCCATCAAAGTTGCGAATTTGCAGGATTTTATCCTGAATTTCCCTCTGACAGAAAGCACTGCCGTATACTGCCAGATTACCGCCTTTAGAATGGCCGCAAACATAAAATTCACGGTCCGGATAGGCTTTCGCTACTGCTTCCACATAAGCCACCGCTTCTTCCTGTGCCGGTACAAAATCGGCAAAACTCATATTAAAATCTTCTTTCCATCCCACGATAGTCAGGTCTGTGCCGCGAAAGACAATGGCCGCCTTTCCCTCCGGCATTAAAACAGTGATCGCACTAAACTGCTTTTCCGTTGCAATATCAAAATGATCTACATAGCCCTGTAGCACAAAACTTCTAAAACGAGGACTATCCGCTGCCAGTTTCCAAAGATCATCATCACCCTCCTGTTTAAGGCGATGTGGTTCTGCTAAAACGATTTCTGCAGCTTCCATGATGCTCACCGGTTCCTGATGAAAGTCTTCTCCCACGATTCCGCTGAGTCGGGTATAAGACAGCTGGGAGAGAATCAATGCGTCAACATCGCAAAAAGGGACCTTCTCAACCAAAAGATCCCCTCTCCATTTTATATATTCTAACATGTTTGACATAGGATTCACCCCACTTCCATAGCCTCTTTTATTATATCAAAGATAGCATTTTTAGGGGCGAAAGTCAATTATTGACAGACTTCCAGCCATTGTTCTAATAGTAGTCTACCGTTCTCCTGTTGCGCCTCATCTCCGAAGAGTATCATCCTTTCCGGATGCCACTGAAGACCTATGATTGGCAAAGTTTTGTGTTCCACAGCTTCCACGACAACGTCCTCTTCCTCCATCCACATGGCGGAAACCTTGAGACCTTCTCCAATGATGCCGGCCCCCTGATGATGGCGGGAATTTACTTCTGACAGTGCTCCATATAATTCATATAATCTGTTTCCTTCTGGAATATGAACCATATGGTATCGCTCCGGTTCTCTGGCACCGTGATGTTTTTTACATGGCAGATCCTGAATCAAAGTTCCTCCAAAGAATACGTTAATAAACTGCATCCCTCTGCAGATGCCCAAAACAGGTTTTGATACAGCTACTGCCTGTTCCAGCAGAGCCCACTGGATTCTGTCCAGTTCATCATTCACATCGTTAGAGCAGTGTAAGTCTTCTGCACCCCAAAGTTTTGGATTCATATCCTGGAAACTGCCTGGCAATATCAGGCCATCTGCCATCTCCAAATCTGTTTCTTCGAGAGATGCAAATCCCTCCGCACCTAGTTTGGACAAAGCTTCTATATAATTTTCGTAGTTTTCATCTGGCGTGAGCCAGCCTGCAATCATAATGCGTTTCATCGTACTCCCCTTTTTCTTTTTACTTATTTTAACACAATTATATGTCTGCCACAAACAAAGAAAAACAGCTCCCTTTCAGAAGCTGTCCTTCTTTTGATATTTTTTATTTGGCGGTAGCCATTATGGCTTTTATTCCTTATTTATTCAGGCCTTGCAGATATTTATCGATACTTGCCGCGCCTTTCTTCCCTGCACCCATGGCTTTAATTACGGTAGCCGCGCCGGTTACTGCGTCGCCGCCGGCAAAGATACCAGGTCTATTGGTTGCTGCACCTTCATCTGTACCGATGCCGCCCTTTTCATTGGCTGCTAGATTTTCTGTAGTATCCAGAATCAAAGTATTCAGCTTGGTGCCGATGGACATGATAACCATGTCAACAGGAACGATGTGATTGGATCCTTCTACTACAACCGGTTTTCTTCTGCCGGATGCATCTGGCTCGCCCAGTTCCATGGTCACGCATTCGATGCCGGTTACGAAGCCTTTTTCATCTCCTTTGATGGCAATCGGATTGGTCAGCAGTTTGAAGACGATGCCTTCTTCCATGGCATGATGTACTTCTTCTGCTCTTGCAGGTAGCTCGTCCATGCTACGACGGTAGATAATATATACTTCGGATGCGCCCATACGTTTTGCGCATCTTGCAGCATCCATGGCAACATTACCACCACCTACAATGGCAATGCGGTCGCCGTGCTGGATTGGCGTATCGTATTCAGGCAGGTATGCCTTCATCAGGTTGATTCTGGTTAAGTATTCGTTGGCAGAACATACACCTAGCAGGTTTTCACCAGGGATTTTCATGAAAGAAGGAAGTCCCGCACCGGTACCGATAAAGACTGCTTCGAAACCTTCTTCATCCATCAGCTCGTCTACTGTAATGGCACGACCAACGATGGCGTTGGTTACGAATTTTACGCCCTTTGCTTCTAACTTGGCAACTTCGGCTGCAACGATATCCTTTGGCAGACGGAATTCCGGAATACCGTAAACCAGTACGCCGCCGACCTTATGTAAGGATTCGAATACAGTGACTTCGTAGCCTTTGTTAATCAGATCACCCGCACATGCAAGACCCGCGGGACCTGCACCGATGACAGCAACTTTGTGACCGTTGCTTGGAACAGGTTCAATTTTTTCGTCACCGCAGTGCGCTGCATGCCAGTCAGCTACGAAACGTTCCAGACGGCCGATACCGACAGGTTCGCCTTTCTTCCCCTGAGCACAATGGCCTTCGCACTGATTTTCCTGTGGGCAGACACGTCCACAGATTGCAGGCAGGGAGCTGGTTTCACTGATAATCTGATATGCCTCTTCAAATTCACCGATGGCAACCTTTGCGATAAAATCAGGAATTCTAACGTTAACAGGACAACCTGTCATACAGGTACCTTTACGGCAGTTGACACATCTCATGGCTTCTCTGATGGCCATGTCTTCTGTATAGCCGGAAGATACTTCTTCGAAGTTCTGATTACGGACATTGGCATCCTGTTCCGGCATTGGCTGTTTTCCTCTTACTAAGTTAATCATGGTAACGAACACCTCCAGTCAAACGGCAAACGTGTGCCCTTTCATCGGCTTCCTGCGCAGCATAGAAGGTATTTCTCTGAATCAATTCGTCCCAGTCTACCAAAGCACCGTCAAATTCAGGACCATCTACGCAGACGAACTTGTCTTCGCCGCCGATGTTACATCTGCATCCGCCGCACATGCCAGTTCCATCAATCATATACGCAGTCAGGGATGCCACGGAAGGAATGTTGTTTTCTGCCGCAATCTGACAAACAAACTTCATCATGATTGGAGGGCCTACTGCGATAATTTCATCATACTGATTGCCGGCAGCAATCAGTTCTTTCAGCTTGTCTGTAGTGAAAGCCTTTTCCCCATAAGAACCGTCGTCAGTTACCATGTACAGGTTGTCTGTACCTGCACGGAATTCTTCTTCCAGGATAACCAGATCTTTGTTCTTAAATCCGGCAATCATATCCACTTCGATGCCTGCGGCATGCATGCCGGTTGCAAGCGGGTATGCCAGGGCATTTCCTGTACCGCCGCCAACCACGCATACCTTCTTCAGGCCTTCCATATGGGTTGGTTTTCCCAGTGGTCCTACGATGTCTGCGAAGCAGTCTCCCACTTCCAGCTGATCCATCAGCATGGTCGTTCTTCCAACTGCCGCGTAAATCAAATCGATGGTACCGTTTTCTTCGTTATGTCCTGCCATCGTCAGAGGAATTCTTTCTCCGTATTCGTCTGTACGCAGGATGATAAACTGACCTGGTCTTGCCTTTCTTGCTACCAGTGGTGCATAAATCACCAGCCAGGTCATATTGTCATTTAGCTTTCTCTTGCTAACAACTTCAAAAGGTTTCATGCCTACGCCCCCTTTCCTACTGATCAAAGCTCTTCTTCTGGTGGAGCAGTTTTTCATATCTTTCCATAGCCATTTCTTCAGCCTTAGTAAACAGTTGCTCTGCTCTTTCAGGGAATTTCAGCTTCAGGGAGTCGTAACGGACTTCGCCCATGATGAAGTCTCTGTATCCAAGTGTTGGTGCAGGACTGTCGATGGACAGTGGGTTTTCACCCTTTGCCGCCAGGTCCGGATTGTATCTCAGCAGGTTCCAATAACCGGAACGAACTGCATCCTTCATTTCCTTCATGGCATTGTTCATGCCGGCCTTCAGACCATGGTTGATACATGGAGCATATGCAATAATCAGGGATGGACCGTTATAGGCTTCGGCTTCTCTGATAGCTCTTAAGGTCTGTTCTGGATTTGCCCCCATTGCAATCTGTGCAACGTATACATAGCCGTATGCCATGGCAATCTGCGCCAAATCCTTTTTCTTCACTGCCTTACCGGATGCTGCAAATTTCGCAACAGCACCGATTGGAGTAGCCTTGGAGGACTGGCCACCTGTATTGGAATATACTTCTGTGTCGAATACAAGAACGTTCACGTTTTCGCCGGATGCCAGTACGTGGTCTAAGCCGCCGTAACCAATATCGTAAGCCCAGCCGTCACCGCCGAAGATCCACATGGATGGCTTAATCAGCATATCCTGATTGTCGATGACATACTGTGCGTCTTCGTTTTCAGCCGCAATCTGCTGGCAGGCTTCTACTAAAATCTTTCCTGTTTCTTCTGCTGCTTCTGCATCGTCCATGGAAGCAACCCACGCTCTTGCAGGTACGCCCACAGCGTCATAGAGTCTTTCTACTGCAGACTTCATCGCTCCACGACGAGCCAGCATGGACATGGTCATGCCCAGACCGAATTCAGCGTTATCTTCAAATAAGGAGTTTGCCCATGCAGGACCTCTGCCCTCTTTGTTCACAGTGTATGGAGTACTTGGTGCACTGCAGCCCCAGATGGAGGAACAGCCTGTTGCGTTGGCGATGTATGCTCTTTCACCGTAAAGCTGGGTTACCAGTTTTGCGTATGGAGATTCACCACAGCCAGGACATGCGCCAGAGAACTCAAGCAACGGCTGCTTGAACTGGGAGCCTTTGACTGTACTTTCCTTGAATGGTACTTCCTTCTTTGTCACATCATTGAACAGATAATCGAATTTATCCTGAGACCAGTCTACTGCAGGTTTTTCTGCAGGAATCAATTCCAGTGCCTTCTTTCTAGCCGGACAAACCGATGCGCAGGAACCGCAGCCTGTGCAGTCCAGAGCGGAAATGCCGATGGTAAAGAACTTGCCCTTGTTGCCCTTCATTGGAACAAAATCGCCATCCGGCACTTCTCTCGCTTCGTCTTCGTTTAAAACGAACGGTCTGATAACGCCGTGCGGACAAACATAAGAACACCAGTTACACTGGATACAATTGTCCTTCGCCCAGGTTGGAATGTCGGTTGCAATGCCTCTCTTTTCGAAAGCTGCTGTACCAGAAGGAATCATACCGTTGGCAGTTTCTACGAACTTGGATACAGGCACTGCATCACCTGTTAATGTATTGGTTGGAATTAAGATGTCATTTAAGTAATTGGTCTGAACATCGTCACGACCTACCATCTTTGCTCTTGGAGCATCGTCTGGAGCATCTGCCCACTCTGCAGGCACTTCAATCTTGTGCACGTTGTTGATACCTGCATCGACTGCGGCCATGTTCATGGCAACGATGTCAGCGCCCTTCTTGCCGTAAGTGTTCTGGATTGCTGTCTTCATGTGGCCAACAGCTTCTTCCAATGGAATCACGTCAGCCAGTTTAAAGAATGCAGCCTGTAATACTGTATTGGTTCTTCTTGCACCCAGACCGATTTCCTTTGCGATGGAAACGGCGTCACAAGTGTAGAACTGAACGTTATTCTTTGCGATATATCTCTTTACTTTTGCAGGCAGGTGTTCTTCCAGCTCTGCATCGTTCCAAACGCAGTTCAGCAGGAAGTAACCGCCCGGTTTTACATCCTGCACCATGTCGTAACGCTGCAGGTATGCTGCGTTATGGCATGCAACAAAGTCAGCCTGCTTTACATAGTAGGAAGACTTGATTGGCTGATCGCCGAATCTCAGGTGAGAAATGGTTACGCCGCCGGACTTCTTGGAGTCGTACTGGAAGTAAGCCTGTACTTTCTTGTCTGTATTATCACCAATAATCTTAACGCTGTTCTTGTTAGCGCCTACGGTACCGTCAGCACCCAGACCCCAGAACTTGCAAGCCTTTGTGCCTACAGGTGCAACGTCAGGATTTTCACTGCCGGTGATGGACAGTCCTGTTACGTCGTCAGTGATGGAAATAGTAAATTCTTTCTTTGGATTTTCGGACCACAGGTTTTCATAAACGGCTAAGATATCGCCAGGCTGGGTATCTTTGGAGCCCAAACCGTAACGTCCGCCTACAATCAGGCAGTCCTCGAAGTATGTGCCACGAAGTGCGGAAATCACGTCTAAGTATAACGGTTCACCAACGCCACCTGGTTCTTTTGTTCTATCTAAAACAGCAATCTTCTCAACAGTCTTTGGTATAACGTTCAGCAGGTATTTTGTGGAGAATGGTCTGTAAAGGTGAACTTCCACGATACCTACCTTCTTGCCGCGGGCTGTCAGATAGTCGATTAGTTCTTCTGCTGCGTCGCAGACAGATCCCATCGCGATGATGATTTCCTCTGCATCCGGTGCACCGTAATAGTTAAATGGTTTATAGTCTGTGCCAATCTTTGCATTGACCTTTTCCATGTATGCGTTTACGATATCTGCTGTTTCCAGATAAGCAGGGTTGCAGGCCTCTCTATGCTGGAAGAAAGTTTCCGGTTGCTCTGCACTACCTACTGCATGCGGATGAGTTGGATGGATGGAGCGTTTCTTAAACGCTTTGATGGCATCCCAATCCACCATTTCCTTCAGGTCTTCGTAATCCCAGATTTCAATCTTCTGATTTTCGTGGGAAGTTCTGAAACCGTCAAAGAAGTGAAGCATTGGCAACTTGCCAGCGATGGTTGCCAGGTGAGCAACTGCGGCTAAGTCCATAGACTGCTGCACGCTGTTACTTGCCAGCATCGCAAAGCCGGTCTGTCGGCATCCCATAACGTCGGAATGGTCGCCAAAAATGGATAATGCGTGAGTGGAGATGGTTCTTGCCGCAACGTGGAATACGGTCGGCGTTTGCTCTCCGGCTAATTTATACATGTTTGGAATCATCAGCAGCAAACCCTGGGATGCTGTAAAGGTGGAAGTATATGCGCCTGCAGTGATGGCACCGTGTACCGCACCGGCTGCACCGCCTTCAGATTCCATTTCTACGATTTTAACGTTCTCACCAAAAATATTTTTTCTGTCTTGTGATACCCATTCGTCCATGCTTTCTGCCATTGGAGAAGATGGTGTAATTGGGTAGATGGCAGCAACTTCAGAGAATGCATATGCCACGTGAGCAGCTGCCGTATTTCCGTCCATGGTTTTCAGTTTTCTCACCATAATCACTCTCCTTCCACAAGGCCAAGGGCAACTCTCTGCAGATAGTTATATTCCGGAACTTCTCTTTCTTTGATGACACCTCTTGCACACATGTATTCGCATACATTGCAGTTTTCACAGATTTCCGGATCCACTACTGCGTGTGCTTCATCGATATAGATGGCACCGTTTGGACAGTTGGCCTGGCAGTCTCCGCACGCGATACAAGCGGAATCGCATACTGCGGCTTTTTCTTCATAGTCCGCTGTGGAGGAACATGGTACCATCTTCGCACCCTTATATGGCACGATGGTAATCAGGTTCATTGGACATACGTATGTACAGTCTTTACATCCTACGCATTTGTCATAATCTACGTAAGCACTGCCGTTTACAATTTCAATAGCGCCATAGCGGCAGACTTTTGTACAGTCACCTAATCCGGTGCAGCCTGTTGTACAGACGCCCAGTTCCTTGCCGTCCATTTTTGCAGCTTCTGCGCAAGTGGTACAGCCTGCTGTCTTGTAGGCTTCCGTGCATTTGCTGCCGTTACATCTTACGAAAGCAACTTTATCTTTTAACTTGGTTATATCATGATGTGTGTCTACGATAATTTTCTTCTTGCATTTTACAGTACAGGCAACACAGCCAACGCACTTGTCATAATCGATGACAGCGTGGTTATCGATGATGTCGATGGCGCCTTCCGGACATGCTCTCACGCAGTCTCCACAGCCGATACAACCGAATCGGCAAAGTTCTCTAACAGCATCGTCATCATCACTGCTGTTAGAGCAAGGAATAAAGTTTGTAGCTTCTCTTGGAATCATGCGGATGATAGTCTGCGGACAAACTTCGGCATTTGCACAGGCACCACAGCCGTTACATTTTTCTCTATCGATAATGATGTTGCAGTCTTCTGCTTTCATGGCACCGAACTGACATACATTGACGCAGTCGCCGATACCTACGCAGCCATTCTTACATTCTCCTCTGACAAACCCGCCATCTACGGCTTCTTTGCAGGATTTGCAGTCTGCCAGTCTGAATTTGCCTGCAGCATCGCCGCTGCAGGCGATGAATGCAATCTTCTCTATTACCTCTGTTGTCTCTTTATTCATTGCTTTTGCAATCTCGTCTACGGTTTCCTGGCTACAGGCTGGACAAAGCGCAACGCTTTCGCCTGCTACAATGGCTTCTGCACACGCCTGACAGGTTGCCTTGCCGCAGCCGCCATAGCCTGCACAGTCACCGCCTGGCAGAAGTTTCAAAATCTTCTCCAACATAACTACTCCTCCTTCTGTTTTATGTGCATATATCAGCATTTGATACAAATTTCTCGCTCTCATCATTGTCAGAAAATTCTGTATTTTCCCCTGTCTTAATATTAACCCTACATGATTTTTTTGTCAACGAATGGTAGTATTTTGTGTTGGCATTTTTTCTGTATTTTTGTCAAAAGAAAAAGGACATGTTCCTTCGAGCATGTCCTTTTATACCTATCATCTTATTATTGAATTCCTGTGCTATAAATAATTTCTTCATTTATAGCGGCTGCCTGTTCAGATAGCTGGTAGTCTTCCTGACCAAATGCTTTTTTATGAAGTTCCTGCACCTCTGTTTCCAGTGTAATTGGAACAACGTAAGAAATACCATCGGATAACAGACCACCATAATATTCCTTTGGCCAACTGATACCAGACTGCATATCCATTCTTGCTGCAATTGGAATCAGGGTTAAAATATCCATCTGTGTCATATTCGTTCTAATATTTGGGAATACGTTTTCAGACAGTTCCTTCAGTTTCCATGGCTGTGTCAACGCCTTCTTCATTGTAGCCATTACAACCTTCTTGTATCTGTCTGTTCTGCTGGAGTCACCGCCGCTAGTCTTTCTGATTCGGCAATAGGTTGTAGCCTGTACACCATCAAGGGTCTGTTTTCCAGACTCTGTGATTTCTTCATAGGTGCCTCCTACATTATCTGCTGTTTCAGGGCCCCAGCGGTTGAGGTCACTGATTTCACCTTCTTCTACATTAATCTGAATTCCACCTAGCGCATCTATTGCATCACTCACTGCCTTCCAGTTGAATAATACATATTCGTCAATGTTTAAATCCATAGAGCGGTTCAAAGCTGCACAAGTATTTACCGGTCCACCAAACACGTTGGCGTGGGTTACCTTGTCTAAAATCATACCTTCATCGTAGAAGTCAAACTTCAAATAAGAGTCTCTCATCACAGAAATCATACGTAACTGTCCATTGCTCTTCTTGAAGCTTAACACGATAATTGCATCTGTTCTGCTGACATCATAACTCTCATCAGCTCTTCCGTCAGTACCTAAAATAGCAATGTTTCGATAGCCTCTTAGGTCCTTTGCTGCCTGCTCACTAATCGCAAAATCATCATGGTTTGTTTTCTGTCTTTCAAAAGTTCCAGTCAAAGACCATACTAAAGCAGAAACAGCTGTAACCAGAACAACACAAAGAATTAAGATAGTCAGTAAAATTCTTCTCCATACCGGCTTCTTCCCCTTCTTCTTTGCTTTTCGTCCGCTACTGTTTCTCGTAATGATTTCATCCTGCATATCATCATGATGTTTCTTATTCATCTTGCGGGCACGTCTTTCATACGCCTCCGCTTTTTTTGCATATTCAGGATTTTCTAACTGACGGATCAGTTCCGGACTATACTTCATTCCTTCAAAATCCTGAGTCTGTCTATTCTTATCTTTCCTCACGGTAATAAATCCTTTCATTACATAGTTCCGTATATTATACACTTTTTTAGAGAAAATAGCAACTATCGCCAATGTGTTGTTTTTGTGTGTACCTTAAGAGAGCAGCTATTTTGTCGAAACTTTCTTTTTTAAAATAATAAAAATTACTTTACAAAGCATTTAAATCCATATATAATAGTATGGTACGAATTGAGTGCATGCGCTATTAGCTCAATTGGATAGAGTAGCGCACTACGAATGCGAAGGTTAGGGGTTCGAGTCCCTTATGGCGCACCAATTACCGCAGAATTTCAACATTCTGCGGTTTTTACTTTTTTTGATTTAATTATGTTTCCCACTATTTTCCCACCTAAAGGCTAAATGCGGTAATTTTCTCTACTGCTTCAAGCTTTCTTTGTACATCTACATTGATGTAATACTTCGCTGTTACTTCAATGGAAGAATGACCCATCAGCTTTGAAGTTTCCTCAATCGGAACCTCTGCCCTGCTTAGATTTGTTCCAAAAGTATGACGGAAGTCATGGATTTTGTGATACGGCACCCCTATTCGGCGATATAGTCGTTCGAAGAACTGTTGTAAGGTTCTACGATAATAAAACCGGCCCGTTGATGTTGTAAAGATATAGTTGGTTCTGTAATTGTTTTGCAACATTTCTTCTTTATGCAGAATCGTATGTTTGCGGACTTCTTCCATTACTTTCTCTGTCAACGGAATAACACGGATACTTGAGGTTGTTTTCGTGTCATCTAAATGAAATCCCGTCTTACCATCTATACTTTCTTCACGCAACTGTTTGTTGATATACAGCAGGTTCTCCTTGATATCGTCGTAGGTCAATGCAAGAAGCTCTGCTAATCGTGCTCCCGTATTCACTGCTAATACGACAAAGAGTCTCTTGGTACTACCCTCTAAATGATCAATGACCTTCTTTAAGTCATCGTCTTCCCATACACTAATCTGTGTATCAAAGTCTTCAACATCGAGTTTCTTCTTTGCTGGCACAGTTACACTCTGCATGATATTTCTACAATATCCGTTTAAATCGCAGTATTGAAAGAATTTCTTTAAGAATTTATTTAGAGATTTCATTGAACTGTGTGCAATCACATCCTGGTTCTCGTTATAAAACTGCTGCATGTCCAATGGGGTTATCTCTGTAATTAGCTTTCCTGCAATCGCTTTATCACGAAAATGATTCTTATATGCACTGTAGTAGTTCATTTTTGTCCCTTCAGCCAAATCATCCTGCAAGAAAACAGTTTCAACCCACTGGTCTATAACTTCACCTACACATTTCTTTGCATTATCTCCCAGCTCTTGCTCGGCTAAGTACTTCTCATACTTTTCCAGCGCCTCTTTCTTTGTCTTGCCGTAGAAGTCCTTATATGCATCCACCCAGATGCCTTGCTTATTGAGTTTCCGTCCAACCTTTCGCTTGATTCGAAAATAGTCGTTTCCCTTCTTGGTACAATTTGTTTTAGCCATTGCTACTCCTCCTTTTCATTTGACGAAATGAGGTCTGCAATGTTACAATACTATTGCTACATAGTGGCTGTAAAATTGCAGCCCGTATCCCCTTAATCGTTTGCCGACGATGAGGGGATTTTTTCTTTATCCTAAATAACTGTTATAAATGAATTCGACGTTATAATCTTTGATTGCCGGCAGTTCTTTCAGAATCTGCTCTTTCATTAGAGTCTTTAACGTTAAGTCAAAGATTGCTCTCTGTCTCGGACTCATTTCATTAGACATCTGTTCTAAATGTTCAAATGCCTTTTCTTCTTCACGTGTAGGATTCTCTGATCCGCCATTCTCAAAGAAAACACTCATCTTCGGATTTGGCACTGTGATGTTTACAGAACCAAAGCCTACGATTTGATTATGCCATCTGTAATTGTCCAAGATAACATCCACGTCGAACATGTAGGAAACTTCGATAATGTCTTCACTCTCTGTAATACCTTCACCATCTCTAACCTCAATCTCATAATCATAGGCTGTATAGTTAAAGAAGTCTGATGGGTCCGTATTCAGATATTTACAAAGCACATCTAACGTTTCAAATTTTATTCCCCCAGTATAGTCATTACACAGGGCTGTCAATGTCGTTCTGGAAATACCTGTATCTGCTGACACCTTTGATATTTTCAGGGTTCTTTCTGCGAGTAATACCGCGAGATTACTTTCTATCATCGTCTCACCTCCGATTTACACTACAAATTATAACATAAAATTAAATTTTGTCCAGTATGCTGAACAAAATTCATTGACAACTTAACAATATTTTTGTATACTAAACCACACAGATGTTCAGTATACGCTACAAATAGTTCTCTGTATTGAACATTGGGCGAATAACACTAGAGATTATAGCAAAAGAGGAGGGATAAGAAATGTTAGAAAGAAAACCACAACTAAGAACAATCGACAAAGCCTACGATGAAATCAAGGCAAGAGATCCAAATACGTCGTTGAGCCGTCACTTTGTACGCCAGCTGATTAGCGATGGCCTAGTCCCCAGCATCAAAGCCGGGAACAAACGACTTGTTGATGTTGACGTACTAGAAAAATGCCTCGCAGAAATGACGGGCTGCTTTGATCTCGACTAGGAAGCTGGTGATGTCCTATGGGAAGAAAGAAAAAATCCGGACCGCCACCTAAGTTTGCGACTTCATATGACTGGCACAAGCACCACATTTTTCTCTTTGATGATTTATTAGACTCGCCAGCATTTCTGGCCTTATCACATCACGCTCGAAGTCTGTATATTCATCTGTATCAAAAGTACACTGGCCCTTATTCAGGCAACAATATTATCTGCACGTATTCCGAGTTAGAGAAAAAAGGATTTCGTCGTAATACAACAGCAAAAGCGCTTCGTATGCTATTCCATTTTGGATTTATCAGTTATGAAAGTGGTGGCTTGGAGCACCAGCCAAATGTTTACCATTTAGAAGAAGGATGGAAAAAGATTTTTACACAAGAGGATGTAGACAAAGCAATGAAAGCATATAAAGACGAACTAGCATTAAAAGAAGCAGGTTCTGCACAGAAGAAAGTATTTATGTCCAGCTAAGTTTAGCTGGCGCATATGGGAATATATTAAGATTCTCGAAACCGATACTTATTACCATCAAAAAAATATATAAATAAGTATCACTTTCGACATCTATTTGAGGGTAATTATCAGAAATTGGTACCGTATTTGTACCTGATTAAGTGCCGAAAACGTTAACTGAAAATAAAATCAAAGGGGGAATACACAATGAAAGCATTAACACCAATGAAAGCCATGCGAGCAAAGTGTCTGGACTGTTGCTGCGGAGAAGTAAAAGAAGTAAGAAATTGCCCTGTCACCAATTGCCCCATTTGGCCATATAGAATGGGAAAAAGGCCTACGGTCGATGATTTAGTCGACGATGCAATTTCATCTTAAAAAACTCGAGCCAGCTCATAGTTTTTTGAGAAATACGCACCAAAACATGACAGTATAGCAGGGAGTCATATTTATGCCAGATTCACTCCATACGAGTTGTAGTTCACCACAACCACAAAAGGAATATCGCAATTATAACTAAAGCGTGATTCAGCATCGAAACTGAGTCACGCTTTTTTCGTACATGTATGATTCTTGGGTTTAAGGGATCACCCTTAGCCTTCTGCTTTGCCATTTGGGGGCAAAGTGGTCTGCTTGCTAAAGATTGACATAACATAGTTTTTTCTCCCTTTTGATCTATACAACATTACCGTCCTTGTCGTAATATGTTGCATCAAGCACATAATAACCTGCATCAACTGAGATATAAATCAGTGCTGATTTAGCTAGATCATATTTATGTATTGTAGGATTTTTTCCATTTATCGCAACGCCAATTTCAGCAGAATCCAAATCTTTACGATTTATCCAGAACACATCAACGGTCTTATCATCTGCAAAAAACACCTCTTTGACAACATTCCCTGTTTCAACAAAAGTTGCTCCTTGATATCGATATGTTCCATTTTCCTCTGGTTTAAATACCGCAATCCCGTCTTCCTGTCCACAGGTTATTCCACTTACAATACAGCCCTCAATATTTCGCTCTTCTACAATCATCCACTCGGCACCAATATCAGATTCGATCATTTTCGACCTACTCTCCATCGTCTTCCCATCTTCGGGACGATTGACCAAGTAAATACCTACCGCAAGGCACAAGATTATGACGATAGTAAGATGAAGTAAATTCTTCTTTTTCATAGTTTCCCTCCACTATATTTATCCTCATCACGAAATACGTTATCACGCTATATACTTTCTAAGCATTATATCATTTTCTTCAATATATGAAAAGAGGCTGCAAAACCGGCAGCCTCCCTACATCTATCAAAATTATTCAATCTTTATAGCTCTAGTCCCTCAGCAGGAATATCAAACAAGTACCTTGTTGTACCCCAATCCGATAAATCAGCCCCCTCCGTAATTATGTTACCTAGCATTGTATGTAATGTTAATTCTACTCAAATTGCGGTTACGGTCTTTGATTTCCATATATGTGCACATGCCATCAGCCAAACTATAATCTTCCATACCCTTTACAGACTTCACATAAAGACTGCCATCGCTTCTCTCATATATTTTATATGCACTGGCAAATAAGTCTTTTGATTCATCAAAGTAAACGGTAATATCAATTTCACTATCTTTTCCTGCACTTTTGATAAATCCACCGTCCAATCGTGGGTCCATATAACTATACCCGCGATAGTATTCACCATCTTTCATTTCTCGAATAATTGCAACTGGAAGCATCTCTAGATTATTACAAACAAGTTCTAAAGTATTGTCTTCTCCCTCCACATATTCAACGGTCAGGTACTTTGCTTCGGGTATCGCAGTACCCTCTTCGCCAATCCAAATCATACCGCCAATGGTCTTGTCTGCTGTCAATACAAATCCAAGGATTCCAACACACAGCAAAAGAATCATCGAGGCCAAACAAAGAATCCAACGTCGTCCTCTCTTCACACGTTTCTTGTTCTCATCTGTATCACGAACAAAAGCCGGATCTTCTTTGACGATTTCATCAAAAGATACGTGGAACATGTCCGCAATTTCTACCAGCGTCGCAAGGTCCGGGTAGTTTTTGTTATTTTCCCAATTAGAGATCGTTTGTCTTGTTACATGGAGTTTCATTGCCAGTTCCTCCTGGCTCAATCCCTGCTCTAGTCTAAGTTCTTTGATTCTATTTCCCAGGTTCATCTCTAACCTCCATTTCCAGCTGATACATTTTGTTTCTCTAAGTATATCAGCTTTGGCGATTTTCGTATAGCAAGAATCGTTTTACATTGTATCTATATTAGATTACGCCTTGTACTAAGCTAATTCAAAAAAGACAGGCATTTTTTGTATACTAAACAGAGATTTATTAAGGAAAGAACATTCTTTTGCTTTGTAGAACAGTTGTTTTTTTCTAAAAAAACATATATACTATACCTAATAATAAAAATGGGAGGAAATTCTGTGGAATACAACATCTATTGTGACGAAAGTTGTCATCTTCAAAATGATAATAGCGACATCATGGTTATAGGCTCCATTTGGTGTGAAAAAGAACATATAAAGCAATGCAACCAAGAAATCAGACAGTTAAAACAGAAACACGGATTGAGTAGTTGGTTCGAGATTAAATGGACAAAAGTTTCTCCTGCAAAATTTGCTTTTTATGAAGAGCTCCTTGACTATTTTATCAACAATAAAAATCTTCACTATCGTGGAATTATCGCACAAGGAAAAAAGAAATTAGATCACGATGTGTACAACAACGGCGATTATGATTTATGGTACTATAAAATGTATTTCTTAATGTTAGATTGGATTATAAAACCAATGCAACATTATAACATTTTCATGGACATCAAAGATACAAACGGAGGAAAGCGCGTCCGAAAACTTAAAGAAGTCCTTTCTAACAATATCTATGACTTCAACGGTGATTGCGTTAGAAAAGTTGTTCAGGTAGACTCCAAAGAATCAGAACTTTTACAATTAGGAGATTTCATAAGTGGTGCACTGTCCCATTACAATCGATTTGCATTCAATCCATCTTCCGCAAAAGGACAAATCATTCATAAATTAAACAGACACTACCACATTCATACAAGTTCCACTTATTCCAACATGAAATTTAATATTTTTTATTGGGAAGGAAGACACTAATGAGTATAAAAATCGAACCATTAACATTATGTCCCGATGAAACAAAAGAAGATTTTTTAGATAGATGCTATGACCTGTTTAGAAAAGATGTATTTACGCAGACAGAATCTTTAGTATACAACAATAAAATTATCGCATTTCAGAATATAGAATTTATCGATGGAAAATTACAGCGATTTATGCATATCTCTTCACTTGACAGAGAGAACGGATTTGATATTTTTCCTTGTCATAACACTGCTTTCAATAGCACATGTGAATCTAATTGCACAGAGGGAGAATGGTCATACGAAGAGCATGATTCTGTTCGAGACATTTGTATATACAGAGCAAGCTTTGTAAGTATTATCAAAGGTATAATCAATTTAGCGTCACAAAAAGATAATCGAATCAAGCAGTGGAAAGAATGTGATCCTAAAACGAGTAAAGCAAAAGTTTTTATTCGTTATACACATGAAAATATAGATTACATAATCATACTGTTAGAGGGAAAGCAAAAGTACTATCTCCACTCTGCTTATCCGCTCTTCTATCGTGCTTCAAAATTAGAATTCGAAAGATCGTATGAAAAACACAAAAAATAAAAAATCCGGAGATCGCATTACGAAACCCGGTTTCTCCTTCTACAACATGGTAGATGAGCTATTATTAGTATACCACATGTCATCAAAAAGTCAATCCTAGAACGCTTAATTGCGATTAAGAAATGTGCGGTATAATGCTATTATATGCACCTATCATAAGAATATTTCATTCATAAATAATTTAATTATGAATTGTAACATTGCACCCCATAATTCCCACTTTTTTCCCACGCAAGTTCTTAAAACTCAATCGCACTTGCAGGAAGTTGTGAAAGATATTGAATGATATTAAATGTAAACGGATTAGAATTTCAATCTAATCCAGAACTCTCCCCTATACCACGCTTTTCCTTTACAAGCGAAGGTTAGGGGTTCGAGTCCCTTATGGCGCACCAATAAAAAAGCAACCACCATTAGGTGGTTGTTTTTTTTATGTGTGTATATGATGCTGGGACGAGTAAGCCACGGTCCAAGCTGCCCGACTGCTGCGCGTACCAAATAAAAAAAGGTGGGAAACGAGTTCCCACCTTTTATATTATTTTTATTCATAATTTATTCAGCAGTACGCCAACATCCTGAAACGATTTCGCTGTCTGTCGAATTCGCAGTGTTATTGTTATGAATTGCTTTTACTTTATAGTAATATTCAACATTTGGTTCTACTGCTTTTGTATTCACATAGCTTGTTGCTCTGTTTCTATACATTCTCTTATACGGACCATCTGCACTTTCCGCTCTGTAGATTTCATAGTTAATGGCTTCATCCACTTCATCCCATACCAAGCTCACATATCCGGTTCCAGCGTCATTTCCCACTGTTACGACAGGTCTCGGAAGGCTACATATAGCATGTGTAAGTTCACTAAGCTCTGACTGAGCAAATTGATTTGTGACATCTGCAGCTTTTACCTTGTAGAAGTAACGCTTACCGATTTCAGCATTTATATCTGTATACTCTGTACATACACTAGATCCTGCATATGCAAATGTCTCGTCTTTGCTTTTCGCTCTATAGATGAAATACTTATTAGCGCCCTTGACTTCAGTCCAGGAAACCTGTGGTCTGCCACTACAAGGCATACTAACTGCTCTTACATTCGTTGGTACTTCAAGTGTCTCTGCACATTCAACCAAATGACTTTGTACTAAAGTGACCTTTCCGGCAATTACGTCTTCTTTCAGGACAAATCCGTCAATGCACGCTTCTTCATTCTTAATCCCATAAGTATTGAACCATAAACGTCTCATTTCAGCACCTGTGCATGCATCAATTAAAGCGCACTTTTTCAAATCATATTCAAGCCCATGTTTTTTGTCCTTTATATAGGCAGTGCCTTTGTAGACATATTTTAACTCTGTACCATCTTCTGCAACCATGGAGTTCAGGTATTCCTCAATTCCTTTCACACCAGCTACTAAGATAGCATTGTCTCTATCTCCTAAACATTTATTTTCCTTAATGCCCAGAACCTGATTATCGCGATTGATAGCTTCGACTGCTTTTATTTCAGCTTTCGCTTTTCTTATAAAAGGATTTATTCTATCTACAAAAGTATCTTCATATCGCTTAACGCCACCATCCGTCAAGATTGTCAAGCCTAGCATAGAATAAATTTCATCCTCTTTGAGGTCATGAAAGTTTTCTTTTGCGTAACGAAAGGCACCATATACATCATTGCCACGTGCTGCATAAATTTTGTTCAGTTCGATATATTGATTGAATAGCGTTTTTAAGTTATGTTTTGGAAATGCCAGTTGCAACATTTCTCCTACAAAGAAAAAAACATCTTTATTATCTCTGAACACTTCACTTTTGTCAGCCGAACTAATAGATTTATATAATCCCTCTATTTTACGAGTAAGGCTAGCGTTCTTGCTCCACTTTATAAAGCTGCCTACGGCAAGGGCAACAACAACTATACCTACCAAAATTTCCATTACACCCATGCTAATTCCTCCTTCAGGTTACGTTTGATTTATCTTATATACTGCATGTTTACTACAGCTTGGATAATTCTTAAAAATACATTATTACTACATGCATAATCGTTTTAATTTTATCATAAATTTAGTTTTTTCGCAATATTTCATTACAGTGCCTCCAGTAGCATCGCAAACACTGGTATGGTCACAACTGACAACAATGTCGATAGCAGCACACACTTTGACGCAAACTGGGTATTCCCCTTGTACTGCTCTACAAAAATCACCGTACAGGTTGCCACTGGCATAGCGATTTCCATAGCGATAACCTTTGTGAGAACAGTCATCTCTACCCCGAATCCCCACAAAGCCAGCACCACGATGGCCGGCAGCACCAAAAGGCGGAATCCACTGACAATATAAGCAGTTCGGTCTCCTAGCATGTCTTTGAGGTTCATCTTACCCAGTTTATAGCCAATAATAAACATGGCCAGTGGTGTTGTAATGCCACCAACCGTCGCCAACGTGTCTGCGAGAACAGTCGGCAGTTTGATGTCCAGCAGAAACAGGCTGACACCAATAACGATGCTGATAAGCCCTGGTGTAATCAGTTCCTTCGGGTTGTTTTTGATGATTACACCCATGGACTTTTTGACGAGGAATGTTCCCACGGTAAACACAAAGATATCACTTAAAGAATCCATCAATGCTGCATAGAAGACCCCTTCTTCACCATACAGAGTCTCACAAACCGGAATTCCCATGAAGCCGGTATTGCTGAACAGAAACATATAAATAATCAAATACGCGATCTGATCGTCTGTCTTTAGAAATCGACAAAGCACCATACCTACCGCATAGGCTAATACCGATATGACAACAAATGCGCCAGCCAGCAGCCCGGAATTGATAACCAGGGTCTCTGAAAAATCCATTTGCAATGCCGTGATAACCAAGCAAGGCCATGCAATATTCACAACAATAGATGAAATCCCTTCGCACTGCTTTTCGTCTATGATATTCTTCCGACCGAAGTATATGCCCGGCAGCAGAATCAGAAATATTTTCAGTAAGGATAATGTGGTCATGGTATTGCAACCTCTCCATTCTCGTAAGCTTCATAAAACTGAACATAGTATAAATACAGGTGGTAATCCCGCTCAATTACGCCTCCCGTAAAAGGATTTCTATATCCTATGATATCCGTATAGGGCATGAATCCATAGAATGCATATACCGCATCTTCAATACCAACATCATAGCTGGAATCACAAGCATAACCGGTATACGTATCGCATAGATAGTCCGTTACCTCTTCATAGGACACAGCTCCCCAATAAGTTTCTAGAAATTTCATCATCATTTTGTCAGTTTTTCTACCCTCATACTTGCCAATCCCGCCTTGTGCATATTCCCTTGGATGGTCTTTCGCATAGGCTTCAATGTATACCTTTGATGCTTCTGCAACCTCAGCGATATATGTATCCTTTTCTTGCACTTGTTCGTACTGTGATAAATACACATATTGTTCCGGCTCAAATCTGTCTACAGGAATCCGCTCAGCAATAATAAAAATTACTGCAATAAAAGCTAAAGCCAGCATCGGATTCCCCTTATTTTTCCCTTTGATTTTCACCTTCTTTGGTTTCCCACTTTTTTCTAATCGAGCCTGAACCAATAGTTTCTCCATTGCATCTGCATCGCCGATTACAGTGTCAGGCGGGTTTTGTCCCGTTTCACGATGTAGCAAAATTGCACAATAGGCCTCTTTCAGTCGTTCTCGCTTTACCTTAATATAAGCCTGGTCATCACTAGGCAAGTCTTTCAATGCGTCAAGTTCTCTTTGATAAGCCTGTTCTATTTCTTGCATTGTAGCACTATAAGCTACACCTAATTGTCGATAATAATTTTTCATCTCGTTTACCTTTAGGTCTTTTCTACAAAATCATAATAAAAGAAATTCCCCACAATATGTTCTACATATAAATAAGAATCTTTTTCCCCCAGAGCCAGATAGCCTCCCTCATAGGGTTGAAAAGTTTTATAAGCTTCCATATCTGCATAGAGATTTAGAATTTCAGTATAGTCTTCATTCTCTGCGTAATAAAATCCTTCTTCTGACCACAGAGATGATCTTATTGCTGGAAGCATTAACGTTTTGCGAAAAACAATCCCATCAGTACTAATGACTCTCATATGATTCACAATACGCAAATTCAGTGCACCTAAAATAGGTTCTGCTTTGATTGATTCGTATATGTAGTCTTCATCTTGTGGTATTTCCGCATAAATGCCTTTGATGGAGTCGTAAGGAGGATCCAACAACCCAGTCTTTTCCGTAGTATGGATTTCTGTCCACTTCGGATATACGCGTAACTGTGATGCGGCCATCTTCAGTTCATCCTGGTGCTCTTTGACCTGTGCTACTATCTCAGCATCTGCCTGTAGGGTTTCTCCCGTAGCATCCATCATCAAAGCAATTCCGCCAACAAGCATGATTAAGAATATAGCTACAATTCCAAGCAATAATTTTCTTTCTAAATTCGAAAACTTCATTGTCTCTAACCTTCCTATTTCGCTCATTATATCACAGCACCTGTCCAAAGTCAGTTGCAAATTCTTCTCTTCTCATATTATAATGACCTTATCATAAGCAGGAGGTGCACCCATGAGTTTATACATGTTCTGGCCAATTCTACTGGCCGTTTTTTCCGATATTTTCTATCAGATTAGTGCAAAGTCTACACCAGAGACGCTGAACCCGCTGGCTTCTTTGACCGTCACTTACATGGTTGGTGCAGCCGTATCTGCAGCCATCTTTTTCATCATGAATCCGGGTCAAAACATTCTAGCCGAGTGGAAAGGTCTTAACTGGGCAGCCTTTGTTCTTGGGGTTGCCATCGTCGGGCTGGAAGTAGGCAGTATTTATATGTACAAAGTGGGCTGGAACGTGAATGCCGGCTACATTGTAAAGTCTGGTATTCTGGCAGTTGCCCTCATCGCAGTAGGCTACTTCCTTTATAAAGAAGATTTCACTACAACAAAAGCAGCCGGTATTGCCGCCTGCCTGTTGGGATTATATCTGATTAACAAGTAAATACTTATCAAAAGCAATGAAGGCTGACATCAATCGAATGTCAGCCTTTTTCTATTTTATTCTCTTTCCATCTCTGCATGTTTGATTACTGTTCTCGCACAATAAGCAATGATTTCCATGCAGTTTTTGATTCTTGGCTTAGAGTCGAAGTCGTCATACTGTTTGGACATTTCCCTACAGATTAACGTTCCATACTCGCCTTCAATTTCTTTGATCAGCTTTTCGAAAACAGGATAGATGTCACCCTGCAGATGCTTGATGCGGGCAGCCATTTCTTCCTTTGGACCAAATGGATCGCGTCTTCCCTCTGTCAGGCCTAGTGCCATTACAGACCCGGTAATAGCTCCACATGTATTCTTAGTGTGGCCCATACCGCCGCCAAAACCTGTTGCCATGCAGATGACCTCTTCAGGCATTCCTGTCTCGTAAATATCCATGAAGGTTCTCAGAACACACTCTGTGCAGTTGAGTCCCTGTCTGAAATAGCCGCGAGACTGCTGGTCTGCCAGTTCCATCAGTTCTTCTAAGCTTTTATCTTTTGCAATCTCTTTCTTCGTTGCCATGATTTCTCCTACTTTTGATTGTATTTTTCCTTCAACAGACCCTTACGGTAGGCTTTTACCAGTTCCTTCAGATTATCGACTTCTTCCTGCAGTTCAACACCCTGGTCCGTATCCACAACCAGCATACGTTCCGGTAATACGGCTACGGTCTTCATGTCAGGAGAATGGAATACCTGAGTACCGTCTTCCTGCAATGGTTCATATGGCTTGTGCTCTGCCAATGCCATAAATCTGGAGTTGAAGATAAAGGTATAGCCTGCGATACCAGTCTGCTTCTGGTATGCCTTGGAGATACCGCCATCGATTACAAACAGCAGTCCGCCTCCCTTGATTGGGCTTTCACCGTCTTTGATCTTAACAGGCACGTGACCATTGAGAATCTTGGACGTTCTAGGATCCAGTCCGAACTCTTTCAGGATCTTTTCGCAAGGCTCTCTGTCCTTAATGAATTTATAATATGGTCTTGTAAATTCTTTGTGGGAAGCTTTGTCTGCAATGAATAAACGTTCAAAGGTTGTCATCTTTGCCTTACCGAACAGTGGTGAGTTACCGCCCAGCCACAGGTACCACATCAAGTCACCCATACGGCCGATTTCCTCAGATTCATCCGGTGAAAAGTACGCCTTACGCACTTCACTATCCAGGTAATCCATCAAAGCCTTGCCCTTATGGGTTGCACCGTTGATGGTAACCTCTTCAAACTCTCCATCTTCTGTCATTGGAATACATCCATGGTACAGCAGGTTGCCATTGATAATCTGGTACAGGGCGCCATGGCTGTATAAGAAGCGGATGTGCTTCTGCAGCTTTTCAGAGTTCAGAATGGATGCTTCTAACGTATCCATAACCTGATACTCTTCTTCTGTTAATTCATAAGGATTGTTTGGATCCACAGTCGGCATGTTGGTATCACGCAGCTCATAAGTGTTGCCTTCGATTTCAACAGTGCCGTTTTCCCAGTTAATCTTATCCAGAATCAGTCTATGTTCCATCTTGTATTCCGGATGAGCCATAATTCTCTGACCTTCCAGCTTGAACTGCATAATCGCAATGGCCTTATGCATCTTTGCCGCCAGACTCGCTTCTACCTGGTCAAACTGATTCTTTTCGATGATGTGCGGTTTGAAGAATTCGCAAGGGTCATCACCGTAAACCTTCTGTGCAAACATGGACAAAGGTCTCAGGTTGATACCATAACCAATTTCCAGCATATCAAAGTTGTTATAGCTGATGTTCATACGCAAGATATTGGAGATGCACGCCCAGTTTCCTGTTGCTGCACCCATCCATACGACGTCATGGTTCCCCCACTGGAAGTCTACATCGTGATAGTCCATCAGGAAGTCCATGATGGTATCAGGATGAGCACCTCTGTCGTAGATATCCCCGATAATATGCAAATGATCCACCGCAAGATTACTAATCGCTTCTGCCAGTTCGATAATAAAATCTTCTGCCATACCGGTCTCAACAATCGTACGGATGATAGAATCATAATAATGTGTCTTGTTTTCTTCATCATCTGCATGAAGCAGTTCGTCCATAGCATAATCCCAGTACTTTGGCAGTCTGCGTCTTACTCTGGATCTGGAATATTTTGTAGAAACAGACTGACAAATGGTTACCAGACGGAAAATTACCGTTGTACACCACTTATCAAAGTCCTTTTCATTCTTCTTTCTGCGCTTAATCTCCGCTTTTGCGTTATAGATCAAAGCTGCCAGATCTTCTCTATCTCCTTCACTCAAAACTCTGCCATAGTGCTCATCAATCTTCGCTTTGATGGTACCGGATGCACTCTTTAGCATATGTACAAAAGCTTCATGTTCCCCGTGCAGGTCACTTAAGAAGTATTCTGTACCCTTTGGCAAAGCCAGAATTGCGTTTAAGTTAATAATTTCTGCTGTTGCTGCTTTGATGTTTGGATAATCCTTAGAAAGCAGCTCCAGGAATTTTAAGTCCGCCATTTTTTCCTCCCTTTTTATAAGAAACAACGTAATTATATTATATACTTTTGCGTCTATTTTGTCCACAGCCGCATAAAGTAAATGAGAAGGAGGCCTGGACAATATGAGAACCCGAATCCCCTATAACTATGTGATTCCCTATATCCTTGCGGTGTTGTTTTTTCTCCTGGCAGTACCCTTTGCTGCAATCCAGTTATTCCCCCGTCTCATAGATGATATACCACAAAATACGTTAGATATCACCCTGCCGGAAACAGTTTCTGTATATATTTCTGCAAAAGAAAAAACAATGCAGATCCCATTCGAAGAATATATCGTAGGCGTTGTAGCATCGGAAATGCCTGATTCCTTTGAGGAAGAAGCCCTCAAAGCCCAAGCCGTTGCCAGCCGCACCTACGCACTCGGGCGGATCAAAAACGGCACACAGCTTTGCGACACGGTCCATTGCCAAGTCTATCGGGATCACGATATCCCAAAGAAGGTCAGAAAAGCAGTTCTTGCAACTGCCGGTCAGATATTAACTTATCACGATAAACTGGCCAGCCAGGCACTTTACTTTTCTTCCAGTGCCGGCGATACAGAAAATGCGGAAGATGTATTTTCCAACGCCTATCCTTATCTGGTCAGCGTCTCCAGCAGCTATGAGCCCGGTGCCACCCATGAAAAAGAAAAACTGGTTCTGTCTTTAAAAGAATTTCGTAAAACCGTGAAAGACACCTTCCCTGAGGTGGATTTCGGGACAATCAAAACGTCCAACATCGAAGTCTGCAGCCGTACAAAAGGTGGACGCGTAGACGAATTGAAAATAGGCGATGCAGTATTGCACGGTGAAGATTTGCGTACTGCATTAAAGCTCTACTCAACCCGTTTTGTGATTACGACACGTGGTAGAAAAATCATCATCACCACCAGCGGTTCCGGCCATGGCGTGGGCATGAGCCAATATGGTGCCAATGGTCTGGCAAAACGTGGTCAGAATTACCAACAAATTTTAAAACACTATTACAAAGGCATTACCGTTACAACTTGCAAAAACTAAAAAAGAGGCTGTCTCTCAGACAGCCTCTTCAAATAAGCGATTATTCATCAATTCTGAAAATCGTAGCCCCTAAGCCCTTGAACTTTTCAATGAACTTTTCGTAGCCACGTTCAATATGATAGATTTCGGAGATTTCTGTTGTACCCTCTGCTACCAGACCCGCCAGAACCAATGCAGCACCTGCTCTCAGGTCTGTTGAAATAACCTGGGCACCTTCTAAATGCTTGCCGCCCTGAATCAATGCCTTGTTATCTCCGTCAGTTTTAATATTTGCGCCCATACGGTTCAGTTCCGCAACATGCATGAAACGGTTTTCGAACACAGTTTCAATAACTGAACTTGCACCTTCTACCGTTGTCAGGTACGCCATAAACGGAGACTGAATGTCTGTAGGGAAACCTGGATAAGGCAGCGTTTTGATATCTGTTGCTACCAGGTTTGGATTCTGATCCGCAATAACATACATACCTTCATCTGTCATCTCAACCTGAACACCGGATTCTCTTAACTTCGCAGTGATTGGTTTTACATGGTCAGGTACCACATTCTTAATCAGAATCTGTCCACGTGTGATTGCTGCTGCCAGCATGAATGTACCCGTTTCGATTCTGTCCGGAATCACTGTGTGCTGTGCACCATGCAGTCTTTCTACCCCTTCAATTTTGATGGTATCAGTACCGGCACCTTTGATTTTCGCTCCCATCTTATTTAAGAAGTTCGCCTGGTCAACGATTTCCGGTTCCTGTGCCGCATTTTCGATGTAAGTTGTTCCCTTTGCCAGAACAGCCGCACTCATGATATTTTCAGTCGCACCAACGCTAGGGAAGTCCAGATAGATGCTTGTGCCAACTAATCCGCCTTCCGGTGCAATGGCTTCGATGTAATTTTCTTTCATAATGATTTCAGCACCAAGCGCATGGAAGCCCTTTAGGTGCAGGTCAATTGGTCTGGCACCGATTGTGCAGCCACCAGGTGCATGAACCTTCGCTCTGCCTGTACGTGCCAGTAACGGTCCCATAACCAGGAAAGATGCACGCATCTTACTTACCAGGTCATAATCCGCTTCATTACTTTTAATTTCCGGTGTATAAATCTCAAGAACTGATTCATCTAACTTTGTTACTTCAGATCCTAAAGATTTTAAAATTTCTGTAATTACTTCTACGTCACGAAGAGCAGGTACGTCCCTAAGTACGCATTTTTCTTCTGCTAAAAGTGCAGATGCCATCAAAGGCAGCACCGCATTCTTTGCGCCGCTGATTGTAACTTCCCCGTTCAATGGTCCGCTTTTCTGAACTAAAAACTTCGCCACTTTATTCCTCCATTAGCTATATGTATCGTCTCGCTTTGCCTAATTCTCTTAACGACAAAAAGCCCGAGCATGCAGGCTTTCGTAAGGATGCAAAACTATAACTTTTTCAATTCTTCAATACAGTTTCCGCAAACTGTTTTACCATGAATTACCTTTACATCATCCATAGATCCACAGAAAACGCAGGATGGTTCGTACTTCTTCAGCATAATATACTGACCATCAACGAAGATTTCCAGAGAATCTTCAGTCTTGATGCCTAAGTTTCTTCTCAGTTCAACTGGAATAACCACTCTGCCCAATGCGTCCACTGGTCTTACAATGCCTGTCGCTTTCATAAAAATCTCCTTTCAATCCTAATATTTATTGATTGCTTTCTTTCTCTTCTTCTTGGATTTATCATTTCTGAATAAATTTTTCAGAGAAGCTGCAGTCTTTGCAACATTGGCAACTGCACCGAAAGTACTGGAGTCACCTTTTACCGCACTGGAAACGTCTGCAACTGCAGCCTGAATATTTCCAATCATGTCATTGACTTCCAAGGATTTTTCCGCAGCAACACCTGAAACAACAGATGCATCTTCTAAAATTCTATTCAGATTTTTGATAGTTGTCACAAGATTTTTTGCAACAACAACTAAATAGCACACCAACACAACCGCAGCAACAAGCAGCAGGTAAATCAGTGCAGTCTTTATATCAATTGTAATCATATGTCCAATCCTCCTGTATATGGAGTATTATACCAATTTTGCCAGTAATCAGCAACCTCTAAATCCCTTTCTCATAAATATTTAAGATTTCGTTGGTATAGCTCCCATCTTCATTATGTACGGCCAAAGGCGGCAATACTCTCAGCTCCGGATTGCCGTGTTTCACGCAATGAACCAGCAGAATATTAGGCTTTTCCATCGGTTTTCCACTAACAAAACGCAGTTCCTTTGGCTCCAGTTTATACTTTCTGCAGCACGTTGCAATATCAATCAATCTATCTGGTCTGTGAACCATATAAAAGTCGCCTTTGTCCCTGAGCAGCTTTGCCGCCAGCTTCAGAAAATCGTCCAAAGTCCCCGTAGTCTCACGCCTTGCAATAGCTTTTGCCAGATTTTGGCTGTTCAACCCGCCGCCTCCAACAAAGTATGGCGGATTTGTCGTTACTACATCAAAACTGCCAGCCAGCTCTTCCTGATGAGAAAAACAGCTTACATCTCCGTGAAAACCATATAAGCGGTCTTCCAGCCTGTTATAAGCAATATTCTTTTCTACCAGTTCAAAAGAATGATCCTGCACTTCCAGACAGGCAATATAGGATGCGCTTGTTTTGTGGGACAGGATTAGCGGTACAATACCCGTTCCGGTTCCCAGATCCATAATGCGGCAGTTCTTACGCTTCTTTGCAGCCTGCGCAGCGAAATCAGCAAGAAGAACTGCATCTACACCATAGCAAAATTCTTCCGGTTCCTGAAAAATCCCAATATTTCCAAATCCGGTTTCATCAAAACGCAATGCCATAATCCTATTCCTTAATCAATGCCTTCAATTCATCAATATATTCTGCGTCAACTTCATCTAAGATATTCTTCTGATTCTGACGCTGTCCCTTCTTCTGGCCTAATCTTTTCACGTCTTCTTTCTTATAAGTGAAAATTTCAGTGCCTAACTTTTCATCACCGTTATCATCCTTTTCGCCAGTATACAGTCTGACTCTCACTTTACTCTCCAGGATGTTCGTATCTACAACCTTGCCCATGCCGTCTTTCGTCTTTACCTTTTCACCGTTGTCAGGCAGGCCTTTTCGCAATTCCATATACACATCGTTTTCATATTTCAGACAGCACATCAGTCTGCCGCAGATGCCGGAAATCTTAGTTGGGTTCAGAGACAGGTTCTGCACTTTGGCCATTTTAATAGATACCGGTTCAAAATCTGCAAGCCAGGAATTACAGCAAAGACTTCTTCCACAGGATCCAATACCGCCTAACATCTTTGCCTCATCTCTTACACCAATCTGGCGCAGTTCAATACGCATTTTGAACACGCTTGCCAGGTCTTTTACCAATTCTCTAAAGTCAACTCTGCCATCTGCCGTGAAATAGAAAATAATCTTATTATTATCAAAGGTGTATTCTACGTCAATCAGTTTCATTTCCAGGCCGTGTTTGTCCACTTTTTCCTGGCACTGTGCCATAGCTTTTGCCTTCTTCTTTTCATTTTCATCATGTCTGCGGATATCTTCGTCCGTTGCCATTCTGACAATCTTTTTCAGAGGCTGCACAACGTCGCCTTCCTTAATATCCGTAATTCCCATCGTTACTGTACCAAACTCCAGTCCTCTTGCAGTTTCTACAATAACAGGGTCATTCACTTCAACATTAAATTCGCCTGGATCGAAGAAATATACTTTCCCCGCACTCTTAAATCTTACTCCAGCTACTTTTACCATATTTATCCTCCAATTTTCAAAATCAGATTTCTGATTGCATATTTATAGTTTACATTGGCCAGAAGATCACGTCTGGCTTCTTCCACATAACCTACATTTTTAATAATCTGCTCTTTTCGGAAAGGACTAGCCTGACCATCCAGCAGATATTCACGAAACAATCTTTCCATTCCGTCCAGGAACAGAAAGGCTTCTTTCCTATCTTTTACATATTTCGTTAACTTATCCTTAATGTCGCAGAAATACCCGTCGCCGGCTGCCATACCTACAATCTCTCGTACATGGCTTAAATCCATTTCGCTATTGTCAGTTACATAATTTCCTAATCGGTAAATAATGCATCTGGACGTAATCGTCTGCAGCAGGTTCTCCGTATTCTCCGATAAAAGAAACAAAATTGTTCCCGCATTGGGCTCTTCCAAAGTCTTCAGCAAACGGTTCTGCGCACGCACAGTCATCGTATCAGCATCCTCGATGATGGCAATATTACGCATGCCGCCGGTTGGCTTTCCCTTCAGTTTCTCCTGCAACTGCGAAATCATACTATCCTTTACAGATAAATCATCCGACTGCACCATATACAGATCCTCATAATTATCGTGATCTATCTTGCGGCAAGTCGCACAAAAGTCACATCCGTATCCTGGCTCCTCCTGACAGAGAATTCCCTTAATAAAGTCTTTTACAAAAGCGACTTTATCGATACAACGATCGCCTTCGATGATATATGCATGAGAAATGCTGCCGCTTTGAATACTCTTATACAGCCTTTTGATCAAAGGTGCCAATGCGTCATAATCTCTTAATGACATACTTACCCTCTATTCTGTAGCACTTTCTCCAGATGTCCAAGAATATCCTCGCGAATTTCCTCTTTACTTCTGGCTGCATTAATACATGCAAATCGATTCGCATAAACCTTTGCGATTTCCTGATAGCCTTCAAATACTCTGTTATGAAACTCTATCTTTTCCAGTTCTAAGCGATCCTGCACGTCTGCACAAATTCTTGACTTTCCCACACTCGGATCAAGTTCCATCAAAAATGTCACATCCGGCATACATCCACAAACTGCATACTCATTGATGACGCGTACAGCATCACCAAGGGCTCTACCATATCCCTGATATGCAATGCTGGAATCAATAAAACGGTCACAAATCACGACCATCCCCTTGTCCAATGCCGGCTTAATCAGTTCTTCAACATGCTGTGCTCGAGAAGCTGCATAAAGAAGAGCTTCTGTCATATCACACATTTCTGCATTATCCTTGTCCAGAATAATATTTCTGAGTTTTTCGCCAATTGGAGTTCCTCCCGGTTCTCTTGTGAAAAGACATGGAATTCCATTCGCTTCAAAATACTCTTTCATATATTGAATTTGTGTTGATTTACCAGAACCATCCGGTCCCTCAATGGTAATAAACAATCCTTTATTCATTGTATTCTCCATTATTTCTTTTTCGATGTTTCTGCACAAAGCTTTAAAAACAAGTTTAACATAAACACGCCAAACGGCAGGCATAATAATAAGACAAAAATTATCTTAAGCAAAGTCATCATAATAAATACCCGCTCCCTTATATCAACATATAATTAATCATATCGATATATTATATCACAAATACACAGATAAAAAAAGAGCGAGCTGCTTTCACAACTCGCTTTTTGCTGAAACCGGCACCACAGCTGTCCCGTTTCAGACGTTTCTGCGAAACTAAAAAACGAAGCTTTCATCGAAAACTTCGTTTTTAGTGAAACCGGCAACGTCCTGCTTTCCCGGGCAGTCTCCCACCAAGTATCATCGGCGCTGAAGAGCTTAACTTCTGTGTTCGAGATGGGAACAGGTGTGTCCTCTCCGCTATTGCCACCGGAT
>JAZUBY010000068.1:0-41485 GCA_045638885.1 Emergencia sp.
CGTAACTTGCGATCCAGAGTACATTACAACAAATTTATATACGGGCTAATTTATGGGAAACAAAACGAAAAGAATTTTAGAAAATCTGGAAACAAATAAATACCGTAACATCATAGAAGGGGTTGGCGTTGGTGTTCTCACCGGCCTGACGGTATCCTTCTTTCGATTAAGTTTACAGAAAGCAGAGTCCTTTAGGGGCTCTGTTTTGCGTGGCATAGAAAATGGTATGGCAGGACTGCTGTGGGCAATGATGCTTCTCGTTGCGGCCTATCTGATTGTTTGGTTTTGCAGTCGCAAAGTTCCACTCTGCGGTGGATCCGGGATTCCACAGGTAAAAGGAGAACTTTTAGGCAAGATTGAACAAAACTGGTGGCAGGTCTTGCTGGCGAAGTACTTCGGCGGGGTAGCCGCTATCGGTGCAGGATTGTCTTTGGGTCGTGAAGGTCCGAGCATTCAGCTGGGGGCCATGGTAGGCAAAGGATTTTCCAGGCTGACAGGAAAGCTTCGGACAGAAGAAAAGCTGCTGATGACCTGTGGTGCCGGCGCGGGACTTTCCGGTGCATTCTGCGCACCTCTTGCAGGGGTTGTTTTTACCTTAGAGGAATTGCATAAGAATTTCTCTACTGAGATTTTGTTGGCAACGATGGCTGCATCCGTAGCTTCTGACTTTGTGTCTTCCTACTTGTTTGGCCTGACACCGGTCTTTGGCATTCATGTAGAAAGCAAACTGCCGTTATCTCACTACTGGCAATTGATTATTTTGGGTATTTTGTTGGGGTGTCTGGGTGTATTCTATAACTGGACAACGGAAAAGGTGCAGGGATTCTACGATAAAATCCCTAGAAAATCACTGAAGGTTCTATTGCCGTTTACTGCGGTGATCATTTTGGCAGCATGTTATCCAATTGTACTGGGAAGCGGCCATGAGCTGGTAGGAGAAACTGCGGAGGGGCATTTTGTACTACAGTCCTTAGTTGTCTTACTAGTCGTAAAATTCTTCTACTCCATTTTCTGCTTTGGCTCTGGCGTACCAGGCGGCATTTTCCTGCCACTGTTGGTTCTGGGATCTTTGTCTGGTGGACTTTTTGCGACACTAATGGAACAATTTGCTGGAAATGACAGCATTTATATGGCGAATTTTGTAATCTTAGGAATGACAGGTCTGTTTGCATCTATTGTGCGAGCACCGATTACAGGGGTTATTCTCATTACGGAAATGTCTGGGGACTTTAAGAATTTCCTTCCTCTGGCAGTGATTGCTTTGATTGCATATCTGACGGCTGACCTTCTAAAGGGCGAGCCGATATATGATCAACTTCTGGATAGAATGCTGTCTGGTGGAAAAAAACATGGTACGTCAAAAGAGACGAAGAGCCATAAAGTGCTTTTGGAAAGCCAGGTATATATTGGAAGCCGTATGGATGGCGAAAAGATAGAAAAGATGTTATTGCCAAAGGGATGCCTGGTTGTATCGGTACAGAGAGAAAAGAAGGAAATCGTTCCTAGTGGAAGTACAGTGCTGCAAGGCGGCGATAAATTGATTCTTTTGTGTTCCCATGGGGATGTACATACGGTAGAAGAAAAACTGAAGAATATTTGTAAAACAATTAAGTTCTAGAATATAAGAGTGATGTATAAAAAGAAGGCTGTTTTTCACGGGAATGCGTGAGATAACAGCCTTTTATTTGTTTATACAATTGCAAGCACTCCTTCCTTTTCTAAAAGAACATCTGCACGTTCCATTAACTTTCCTTGTGCATGAGGAGGAAGACGGAAATAAGTTTCGACCAAATGCGTAACCTCGCGTCTGCTTCGCTCTTGAGAAAATACTTCCTGAATATAGAAATCCGTTCTTGTATCCAAAAGCGTGTCTAACCGTACATTATATAAATCTGCAATGTCAACGAGCATGTCCGTCGAGGGCAGCTTTTTTCCAAGTTCATATAGTGTATAAGTACTGCGGCAAAGATGAAGGGCATCTGCAACTTCTGCCTGTGTATAGCCAAAAGCGTTTCGAAGTAGTTTCAAGTTGTCCGCAAGTGCCTTTTGGGTACCAAGATCCATTGGTTGCCTCCTCATGGTTTGTTTTTCGTATATTTCATTTACCATTATACGCCAACAAAAAATAATTCGGGGACTAAATTACCAACATCTTCCATCAAGGTTCGCCTTAGTTCGAGCTTGTAAAATTTGCGAAAGATTTGTTTTCGAAAGGGTGTTTACTTTATTTTTTTCTATGGTATAATGTTGGTAATTGTGAGTTAATTTTTTAACGAAAATAAATGTACGTAATAAGTAGGAGGTTTTCACAATGAAAAAAGTTGGTGTATTAGGCACAGGCACTATGGGTGCTGGCATTATTCAGGTACTGGCACAGAACGGTTACGAAGTAGTACTGAGAGCTAGAAGAGAGTCTTCTGTAGAAAAAGGTATTGCTACAGTTTCCAAGAACTTAGACAGATTAGTAAAGAAAGAAAAGATCACAGAAGCTGAAAAGGCTGAAATCATGGGCAGAATCCAGGGTTCCACAGATATCAGCATCGTTAAGGACGCAGACCTGATCATCGAAGCTGCTACTGAAGATATGGAAGCTAAGAAAGCATTATTTGCTGAATTAGACCAGTTAGTAAAGCCAGAAACAATCTTAGCTACTAACACTTCTTCCTTATCCATCACTGAAATCGCTGCTGCAACTGGCAGACCTGACAAAGTTATCGGTATGCACTTCTTCAACCCAGTTCCAGCTATGAAGTTAGTTGAAATCATCAAGGGCTTAACTACTTCCGAAGAAACTAAGGCTACTATCGTTGAATTATCCGAAAAGTTAGGCAAGACTCCAGTAGAAGTTGCTGAAGCTCCTGGTTTCGTAGTTAACAGAATCTTAATCCCAATGATCAACGAAGGTATCGGCATCTTAGCTGACGGCGTCGCTGACGCAAAGGGCATCGACACAGCTATGAAGTTAGGTGCTAACCACCCAATGGGACCTTTAGAATTAGGTGACTTAATCGGTTTAGACGTATGTCTGGCTATCATGGAAGTACTGTACAACGAATACGGTGATCCTAAGTACAGACCACACGTATTACTGAGAAAGATGGTAAGAGCTAACAAGTTAGGTAGAAAGACTGGCGTTGGCTTCTACGACTACAGCAAATAAGATCTCATCTACATATGCGTGTATTAAAAGGACTGCTTTTTAGCAGTCCTTTTTTATGTCGAAAAATGCCTCTTCAAATTTGCATTCCCGTGGTATATAATAGTAGAAGATTTTTGATCTTTATGAGTTTTTATCTATTATCTAAATATTTCCCAAGAAAAGAACTTTACCATTTGAATATATAGAAAGGAAGGGCTCTTTTAGTGTCCGAAAAAATCATGGAAAAAGACATCTTAGAAGTGACTGAGGCTGTAATTCCGGAAGAAGAAACAGCCATCGAAAAGGAAGAACGTAAGAAACCGGATCAGCCAAGACCAGAAGTTGAAGGCATTCTGGAAATCGCGGAAGGTGGTTTTGGGTTCCTGCGTTTTGATAACTTCCTGACAAGTGAAAAGGATATTTACGTATCTCCGACGCAGATTCGAAGATTCAATCTGAAGACAGGGGATAAGATTAAGGGGATTTCCCGACTACCAAACGAAGGTGAAAAGTTCGGCGCGCTTCTTTATGTGCTGAATGTTAACGGCGATGAACCTGGCACAGCTATTAGAAGACCGGATTTTGAAGACCTGACACCAATTTTCCCAACGGAAAGACTGGCGTTAGAGGATAGTCCAAAGGACCTGTCCATGCGTCTCATTGACCTGATTGCACCAATCGGCAAAGGTCAGAGAGGCCTGATCGTGGCACCGCCAAAGGCCGGCAAGACCGTCCTTCTGAAGAAACTGGCCAATGCCATCGAAAAGAAGCATCCGGAAATCGAGATGATTGTGCTGCTTATTGACGAAAGACCAGAAGAAGTAACCGATATGAAACGTTCTCTGGAAAATGGGGGCGAAGTCATCTATTCTACTTTTGATGAGCAGCCGGAACACCATGTCAAGGTGGCGGAAATGGTACTGGCGAGAGCCCAGCGTCTGGCAGAACACGGCAAAGATGTTGTCATTTTATTAGACAGTATCACAAGATTAGCCCGTGCCTACAACTTAACCGTCCCATCTTCCGGCAGAACCCTGTCCGGTGGTTTGGATCCTGGAGCACTCCACAAGCCAAAGAAGTTCTTCGGTGCAGCGAGAAACATTGAAGAAGGCGGCAGTATCACCATTCTGGCAACTGCCCTGGTTGACACCGGCAGCCGTATGGACGATGTAATTTATGAAGAGTTTAAGGGTACCGGTAATATGGAACTGCATCTTGATAGAAAGCTTTCTGAAAAGCGTATCTTCCCGGCAATGGATCTGAACAAGTCCGGAACACGTAAGGAAGATCTGCTGATGAGCCAGGATGAGCTGGAAGCAATCTGGATGATGAGAAGAGAATTGGGAAGCCGTCCAACACAGGAAGTGGCAGAGATGATCATCGATAATCTGGCGCATACGAAGAACAATGATAACTTTATCCAGATTATCAAGAAGATTTTTAGGGGTTAAACTATGGATTTGAGTAAGATTTTTTTAAAGGATGCGTGTCCGACTTCCATTGGCGGTCAGGCTGTCATGGAAGGAATTATGATGCGCGGACCGGAGAGAAGTGCCGTTGCAGTTCGCATCCCTGACGGACGCATTCATATGAGAACGACACCGAATAAGAAACTGGGTAAATGGTCAAAGGTACCTCTGCTTCGAGGCGTTGTATCCTTTGTGACTTCTTTGGTACAGGGGACCGGTACTTTGATGTATTCTGCCGATGTACTGGAACATTACTGGCCGACAGAAGAAGGCGTGGAAGAAGACAAGTTTGAAAAATGGCTTAACGAGAAATTCGGCGAAAAGAAGGCCTGGAACCTGATGATATATCTGTCCGTTGCCTTTGCTATCATCTTCAGTATCGGGATTTTTATCCTGCTGCCGACTGCAATTGTCGATTTGGTGGAGCGCGTTACTGAAAATGCAGTCGTATTGAACCTGGTCGAAGGGATTGTAAGAATTGTATTATTTATTATCTACGTCCTTTTAATCAGCAAAATGGAAGATATCAAAAGAGTCTTCCAGTATCATGGTGCAGAGCATAAGACCATTCATTGCTTTGAAAAAGGTCTGGAGCTGACACCGGAAAATGCCCAGAGCTATTATACCTTGCACCCAAGATGTGGAACCAGCTTTCTGGTCTTCGTTATGGTTATCAGCTTGATTTTATTCTCTCTGCTGGGCTGGCCGAGTCTGTTCTGGAGAATTACATCCAGACTGCTGCTGATTCCGGTCGTGGCGGGACTTTCCTATGAAGTGCTTCGCTGGGCAGGCAGAAGCGATAACTGGCTGGTGAGAATGCTTAGCATTCCGGGTCTGTACATGCAGAAACTGACAACGGAAGAGCCGGATACAGATCAGCTGGAAGTTGCCATTGCAGCAATGAAAGCAGTAATGGTACCGGCAGATACACCATATTTTGAAGGTATTTGTGATTTAGAAGGAAATTTAGTAGAAGAACATAAAATAGAAAGAGGGAAGGACGCATGAGTTTAGCGGTAAAGGAAATTTTAAATATTGGATGTCGCCAGCTGGAAGAGTGCGGCATTGCAGATGCAGCCATTGACAGCAAGTTGTTGTATTGTCATTTGATGAACATTACGACAACACAGCTGATCTTAGAATACCAGCAGATTCTTTCTGACGCACTGTGTGACGAGTACTTTAAGCTGCTGGATATTAGAAGCAGCGGCGTGCCTCTGCAGCATATCACAGGCGTTCAGGATTTTATGGGTTTGGAGTTCGCTGTAAACGAGCATGTGCTGATTCCTCGACAGGATACAGAGACTCTGGTAGAGGATGCCCTGGATGTCATTAATAAGAATGAACTTCGTGGTGAACCACTATCCATCAAAGCAAAGAAAGAATTTGATGTTCTGGACCTTTGCTGCGGCAGCGGTGCCATCGGGGTTTCTCTTGCGGCACTGTGTCCGAAAGTCAAAGTAACCTGCTCTGACCTGAGCAAAGACGCCATCGCTGTAGCGAAACAGAATGCAGCAAAACTGGCATCTGGCAAGAAAATCACCTTTGAAGAAGGAAACCTGTTGATGCCGTTTAAGGGCAGATTTAAGAATAAGAAGTTTGATATGATTATTTCCAATCCGCCTTACATAAAGACCAGCGTCATTCCGACCCTGCAGAAGGAAGTACGTGACCATGAGCCGATGATGGCATTGGATGGCGGCGCAAGCGGTCTGGATTTCTACAGACAGATTATTGCTGATGCTGCCGGCTGCCTGAAGAAGGAAGGGGTTCTGATGTTTGAAATCGGTCATGACCAGAGAGAAGAACTTTGTGCATTGCTGGAAGAAACAGGGCAGTTCGAGAACATTATTGGTCTGCAGGACCTGGCAAAGAGAGACCGTATCATCTTTGCGACACTGGCTCCAAAGAAGAAGTAAGGGTCAGCAAAAAACATTGCAAAACAGCAAAAAAACACTTGTTTCTTGCCTTGCGTTGTGATATAGTATAAGGGCTGTAAAAGACAAGGCAAAAATTATGCACGGGCTCATGCCTGAGCAGGAAAGAGGTAAGAACATGAGAGAAGGAATCCATCCTGATTATAAGGAATGTAAAGTAACTTGCGCATGTGGTAATTCTTTTGTAACTAGATCCACAAAAGAAGAACTGAGATTAGATGTTTGCTCAGCATGTCATCCGTTCTTTACAGGTCAGCAGAAATTCATCAACCGTGGCGGTCGTGTTGAAAAGTTCAAGAACAAGTACGGTCTGTAAGAATCAGCTGCAAAGCCTATATAATCAAAGAAATCAAACCCGGAAGTGCGCTTCCGGGTTATTTTTTTCATGTATCCAGGGGAAATAGAGTTTTTTCTTAGAAGAATTTGTGATACAATATAACATTAGATAGATGTGTAATTTTTTAAAAACAAGGAGATTTTTTATGTTTGATAAACTAGACTTTATTGTTGAAAAATACGAAGAAATGTCCATGAAAGTATCCGATCCTGAAGTCATTGCAAACCAGCCGGTTTGGCAGAAGTACATCAAGGATATGGGAGAAATGGAACCAATCGTAAAGAAGTACGAAGAATACAAGAAGGCAAAAGATGGCCTGAGAGACGCAAAGGAAATCCTGGAAATGGAATCCGATGAAGAAATGAGAGACCTGGCAAAGATGGAAATCAACGAGCTGGAAGATGCAGTTGAAGTATTCGAAGCAGAACTGAAAGTTCTGTTACTGCCAAAGGACCCTAACGATGAAAAGAACGTAATCTTAGAAGTTCGTGCCGGTACAGGTGGTGACGAAGCTGCACTGTTCGGTCAGGACTTATTAAGAATGTACCTGCGTTATGCAGAAAGAAACAGATGGAAGACAGAAATCATGGATATCAACGATACAGGTATCGGTGGTATCAAAGAAGCTGTTGTTATCATCAAGGGTAAGGGCGCATACTCCAGACTGAAGTATGAATCTGGTGTACACAGAGTACAGCGTGTTCCTGAAACAGAATCCGCAGGCCGTGTACACACTTCCGCTGCAACAATCGCTGTACTGCCAGAAGTAGATGACGTAGAAGTTGACCTGAATCCAAACGACGTTCGTGTAGACGTATACCGTGCGTCCGGTAACGGCGGTCAGTGCGTAAACACAACTGACTCCGCAGTTCGTCTGACTCACGAACCAACTGGTCTGGTTGTAACTTGTCAGGACGAAAAGTCCCAGATTAAGAATAAAGAAAAGGCTTTCAAAGTACTGAAGGCAAGATTATATGACCTGATGTTACAGGAACAGAACAAGGAAATTGCAGATGCTCGTAAGAGCCAGGTAGGTTCTGGTGACCGTTCCGAACGTATTAGAACATACAACTTCCCACAGGGTCGTGTTTCCGAACACAGAATCAACTTAACACTGTATAAGCTGAATGCAATCCTGGATGGAGATTTAGACGAAATTATCGATGGCTTAATTACGCACGATCAGGCTGAAAAGATGAAAAATTTCTAAACTATGATTAACACAAAACTATTATCCGATACAACTGAAAACATTGCACTTGCAGCAGACATCATCGCGGACGGCGGTCTTGTGGCGTTTCCAACAGAGACTGTTTACGGCCTGGGAGCGGACGCTCTCAATGCAGAAGCAGTCGGCAAAGTTTACGCCGCAAAGGGTAGACCTTCCGACAATCCGATGATTGTCCACATCGCATCCAAGGCAGACTTTGCAAGACTGACACCGTACATTACGGAAGATATGGAAAAGCTGATGGAAGCCTTCTGGCCCGGCCCGCTGACCATGGTAGTACCGAGAAAACCTTTGATTCCGGATACAACTACAGGCGGACTGGATACGGTAGGTATCAGAATGCCTGACCATCTGGTAGCATTGGAGCTGATTTCCAAGTCCGGTTGTCCTATTGCGGCACCGAGCGCAAATCTGTCTGGAAAGCCAAGTCCGACCACAGCACAGCATGTAGTCGACGATTTGGACGGCAGAGTAGATGCCATTCTGTGCAGTAATGACTGCCAGGTAGGCATCGAGTCTACGGTTATTGACATGACTGGAGAAAGACCGATGATTTTAAGACCCGGTGTTATCACAAAGAGGGACTTTGAAGAGGTCCTTGGCAAAGTTGTGCTGATGGATCCGACTCTGAATCAGAGACCGGAAGATCGTGGCGATGCGGAGTTTGCACCGAAATCACCAGGTATGAAGTACAAGCATTATGCACCAAATGCACCGATGCTAGTCTTCGAGGGTGACCCTGATGAAGTCAGAAGCGCCATCATTGAGGAGAAGATTCTGAGAGAATCCCGTGGCGAGAAAGTCGCTGCAATGCTCTTTGATGAAACAGATGAGAGAGCAGCGGCACAGAAGTTCTTTGCTCAGCTTCGTGAGGCGGATAAGGCAAATGTGGATGTGATTCTGGCAGCGGCGATGCCGGAAGAAGGTATCGGATTTTCTGTCATGAACAGAATGCTGAAATCAGCAGGATATAATATTAAAAAGATATAACAAAAGAGATAAAAAAGAGGGAAGACTATGAGAATTGCAATTGCCAGTGACCACGGCGGATTTGAACTGAAAGAAATCGTAAAGAAGCATTTAGAAGAAAGAGGTCTGGAAGTCGCAGATTTAGGTACTAATTCTGACGCTTCCGTAGATTATCCTGTATACGGCAAAGCCTGCGGCGAAGCTGTTGTGTCTGGCGAAGCAGACTGCGGTATCGTTGTTTGCGGTACAGGTATTGGTATTTCTATTGCAGCCAACAAAGTGAAGGGCGTACGTTGCGGTCTTTGTACATCTGTAGAAATGGCACAGCTGACAAAGCAGCACAACAATGCAAACGTATTGGCATTAGGCGGACGTACTACGCCTGCTGAACTGGCACTGCAGATTGTAGATGCATGGCTGGATACCGATTTCGAAGGCGGCCGTCACGAAAGAAGAACCGGCATGTTAGACGAAATGTAATGGGAGGGTATCATGAGCAAAGTATATGTATTTGATCATCCATTAATTCAGCACAAAGTTTCTCTCATGAGAAAAACAGATACAACAGTAAAGGAATTCAGAGAGCTTGCAACAGAAGTTGCGATGCTGATGGGTTTTGAAGCCACAAGAGATCTGGAAATGGAAGCTGTTGAAATCGAAACACCAATTTGTAAGACAACAGTGAACATGCTAAAAGGCGAAGATCTTGCGATCGTTCCAATCTTAAGAGCAGGCTTGGGCTTTGTTGATGGTATGCTGGCCCTGGTTCCAAATGCAAAGGTTGGACACATCGGCTTGGAAAGAGATCCTGAAACCCATGAGCCTAGAGAATACTATTGCAAACTTCCTAGAGATATTGAAAAGAGAAAGATTTTCGTAGTGGATCCAATGTTAGCAACAGGCGGAAGTGCTGTTGCAGCTATCGACTTCATCAAGAAGAGAGGCGGCAAAGACATCGTGTTCATGTGTCTGCTGGCTGCACCGGAAGGTATCGAGGTGCTGCAGAATGCACATCCTGACGTAGACATCTATGTTGCAGCAAAGGATGAATACCTCAACGAAAATAAATATATTGTGCCTGGATTAGGGGACGCTGGTGATCGTCTCTACGGTACAAAATAAATTAGTGAAAGAAGGAATTAACATGAAAAATTTCATTCCAGATAGCGTAAGTAAATTTGATAACGTATACGACGTATTAAAAGAAAGAGGCTTTATCGAACAGGTTACTGACGAAGAAGCAGTAAGAAAGATGCTGGGCGAAGAAAAGATTAAGTTCTACATCGGTTTCGACCCAACAGCTGACTGCCTGCACATCGGTCACTTCATGCAGGTTATCATCCTGATGTACATGCAGAAGTACGGCCACACACCAGTTGTATTACTGGGCGGCGGCACAGGTATGGTTGGTGACCCATCCGGCAGACAGGACATGCGTCAGATGATGACAGTAGAAACTATCGATGACAACTGTGCAGCATTTAAGAAACTGTTCGACAAGTACTTAGACTTCGACGATGAGTGGAAGTACGAAGGTAACGGTGGCGTTTACCAGCCTGGTAAGCAGAACAGAGAACCACTGCCAGGCAAGGCAATCAGTGTAAACAATGCACACTGGCTGAGACCTTTGAACTATGTAGATTTTGTTAGAGAAGTTGGTACACACTTCAACGTAAACACAATGCTGAGAGCAGAATGCTTTAAGCAGAGGATGGTTGACGGTCTGACATTCTTCGAATTCAACTACATGCTGATGCAGGGTTACGACTTCTGCGTAATGGCTAGAGATATCGGTCTGAAGATGCAGTTCGGTGGTAACGACCAGTGGTCCAACATCTTAGCTGGTAAGCAGTTATCCAGAAAATGGTGTGATATCGATGTAGAAGGTATGACTTTTGCACTGTTAACAAACAGCGAAGGTAAGAAGATGGGTAAGACACAGAAAGGTGCTCTGTGGTTATCCGCTGAAAGAACTTCCCCATACGAATTCTACCAGTACTGGAGAAACGTTGCAGATGCTGACGTAAACAAGTGCCTGAGATTCTTATCTTTCTTACCAATGGAAGAAGTAGTAAGATTATCTGCACTGGAAGGTGCTGAAATCAATAAGGCAAAGGAAATCTTAGCGTTCGAAGTAACAAAGCTGGTTCACGGCGAAGAAGAAGCAACAAAGGCACAGGAAGGTGCAAGAGCTGCATTTGGTGGCGGCGGTGCTTCCGCTAACATTCCAACAACTGAGATGGACGCAGCTGTATTCGAAGGCGAAGGCAAGGGGCTGGTTTCCTTAATTAAGGAATTAGGTCTGGTTCCATCCAACGGCGAAGGCTTCAGAACCATCGAACAGGGCGGCTTATCCTTAAACGGTGAAAAGGTAACAAACCCTAAGATGAGCGTTACTGCTGACCTGTTCCAGGATGGCGAAATCCTGATTCAGAAGGGCAAGAAGAAGTTCCACAAGGTAGTAATCAAATAAGAATTATATAAAAAAGAGCTGATTCCGATTGGAGTCAGCTCTTTTTGGTTATTATGCTTTTCGTCTTGTGTTGATCTTCTCAATCACCCAGGTTGTGCCAAAGCCCATGAGAATCCCTACGATAACAGATACGCCGCATGCGGGAGCTGCTGCAATGCCCTGGCCAGTAGCAAAGATAGTAGCTACTGCTGCAAAGACAGCAGGAACCGTGCCCAGTAAGCCGCCTGCAAAGAATGTCAGGTGGATAAACAGCAGGCCTGCAGTCAGGATAAATTCTACAATGACTACGCAGATTTTTACTTCCAAAGGTAGCAGTGTTGCAAGCCAGCCGCCGGCATTTAAGTATAGGAAGGCCCAGCCGTAACCTGCGATCAAACTGCAGATATAAGATGGCATTCTCTTATAGTCTGTTCCAAGTGCCATGGTCAGGAAGAAACCTACATAGACACACCACAGATATTCCTGGATTGGAAGGCAGAAGTAAATGGCTGTGATGAGTGCAAAAGCCAGTCCACGCACGATAGCGATGGTATTGATAACCGGCTGCGGAAGCTTGTTTGGATTACTCATATAACCTAACCCCTACTTCAGGGAAACGATGGCTTCCACTTCACACAGAAGAGACTTTGGCAGTTCTCTTACCGCAACACAGCTTCTTGCCGGTGCGTTTGGAATATAAGAAGCGTACACTTCGTTAAATGCAGCAAAGTCAGCCATATCTGCTAAGAAACAGGTTGTCTTTACGATTTTGTCTGCGCTGGAGCCGGCTTCTTCGATGATGGCGATTAAGTTCTGCAGTGCACGTTCTGCCTGCTCTTTGATGCCGCCTTCTACAACAGCGCCAGTTTCGGGATCCAGACCAATCTGACCGGATGTAAATAAGAAATCGCCGCATGCAATAGCCTGAGAATATGGACCGATTGCAGCAGGTGCGTTATTTGTATGAATTTTTTTCATGATATGTACCTCCAAAGGTTATTTCGTTTCTATAATGTAGCACAAAACCTGCGCAGATGCAAGTTGGCGCGAAAGATGTGTATCCTATAGGAGGCGCTTTTTACGAAAAATGGAAATTTTGATACGATTTTCGTATGCTATAGGATACAGACGGTGGAACAAATATCACAAAAATGTTGATTTTTCAAGCAAAAAACAGTTGCATTGTGCGACGTTTTCCTATATAATAATTCTGCTTGCGCTTATAGGCAAGCCAAAGTTGTAACGTAGGGCAGCTCAGCCGCCCGGTAGCGTTGCACACTAAAAGTTATTTTAGTTATGTCGAAGACAATTGGCCGCCGAGAAAGGTCAATCCCAGTAGACAGCACCGAAAAAGATGACTGCAATTCATCCGAGTAGGTAGAAAAGGAGAAAAAATGAAATCTTACATTGCAAAGCCTGCAGAAGTAGAACGTAAATGGTACGTTGTTGATGCAGAAGGAAAGACTTTAGGTAGATTAGCATCCGAAGTTGCTTCCGTTTTAAGAGGAAAGAACAAGCCTATCTACACACCACACGTTGACTGCGGTGACTACGTAATCGTTATCAACGCTGAAAAGATCGAAGTAACTGGTAAGAAGAGAAAGGAAAAGATCTACAAGAGACACACTGGTTATCCAGGTGGCTTAAGAGAAACTACTTTCGAAAAGTTACAGGCTAGAAAGCCAGAAGAAATCATCAAGCACGCTGTTAAGGGCATGTTACCTGATGGTAAGTTAGGCAGACAGATGTTCAAGAAGTTAAAGGTATATGCTGGTCCGGTTCACGCTCACGAAGCGCAGAAGCCAGAAGCATTAGAAATCTAGGGAAAGGGAGGAATAGACAATGGCAAAATTACAATACCAGGGAACAGGTAGAAGAAAGCATTCTGTTGCTAGAGTTAGATTAATCCCAGGAACTGGAAAAATCACTGTTAACAAGAAGGACTTAGAAAACTACTTCGGTATGGAAATCGTTAAGAGAGAAGTTAGAAGACCTTTCGAAATTGCTGGTTGTGAAGGCAAGTTCGACGTTATCGCTACTGTAACAGGTGGTGGTTTCACTGGTCAGGCTGGTGCTTTAAGACACGGTATCTCCAGAGCACTGTGCGTAGCTGACAAGGAAGCTTACAGAGCTCCTCTGAAGGCTGCAGGTTTCTTAACAAGAGACTCCAGAATGAAGGAAAGAAAGAAGTACGGTTTAAAGAAGGCAAGAAGAGCTTCCCAGTTCTCCAAGAGATAAGAAGCCCTATCCCGATTTTCGAAGAAAATCGTTGGAAGGTCTCTTGCGAAGATTGCCCAGCTTCAGCTGGCATGCAATCGACCGCTATTGGACCCGAATCTTTCGGAATTTCAAACAAAGCAAACAAAACCACTTTGGATTTATCCAAGGTGGTTTTTTTGTGTAATAAATTAATTTAAAGATTATTGAACCATGCTTTCCGCCATTGTGAGAAGAGTGTCTAGTTCACATGTACCTTGAAGTAGATAAAAATTTTCCGTATCTGCCCAATAAAGCGCATGGATTCCATCTTTGAAATAAGTATAACCTTTATATCCGTTTATTGTGGCTTCTTTGAAATTGGCTTCTTCGTTGTCAATGCTGATACTTCTGTTTTCGAGGCCGATGTACTTACTAAATCCGATTAGAAGACCGTCATCATTGGAGTAACGTATTATATGCGAAAACTCATCAGAGGTTTCCCTAACAATTGTGTAGCCCTCGGGGATTGTTGGCAGCTTTGAACTTGCTGCCTGCTCACCGTTAATTTCAAAGCTGATATCGAGTGTCCCTTGTTTATCATTTTGCTCCTCATTCCACGTTACTAGGTAGTAGACACCGAATGCACAACCCGTAATCACAATTGCAAGTAATGCCACAAGTGCAACTAGCATGGTTTTTCGGATTCTTCGTTGTCCAACACTGACATAGGAGAACTCGGATTTCAGGATGATGGATCTCATTTTGGATTCAAACTGCGATGAAAACTCATAATCTGCGTAAGGGTTTTCAAAATCATCAAGCCAGGAAAACTCTTTTTCGAAGGCTTGTGATAGAGCTGCATCAAAATTCTTATTCATGATGATAACCTTCCTTCTCCAATATTCCCCTCAATATGTGTCTGGCACGCTGAGCCCTTTTCTTTGCGGTTTCAACAGAAACAGACAGCAGATTGGAAATTTCGTTAAAGCTGTATCCATAGAGATGGTAAAGATAAAGCGGATCACGATAGAGTTCCGGAAGCTTCAAAATACATTCCATCAGCATTTTATTGGATACGGTTTCGAACACATCTTCGGTCAATTCATCAGAGACTTTGTCTAAATAGGAATCCATATCTATCGCATCGTGCTTTCGGCTGACCATGTTGATTGCCACGTTTCTGGTAATAATAACCGTAAAATTTCTCGTTTCGGGACAAAGAATTTCTCCAACCTTGTGAAAGTTTTTTGCGATACGCAGGAAAGCTTCCTGGACCGCATCTTCAGAAAGATGTTCCTCTTTTAGAATTTCTTGTGCAATATAAAACATCAGGTGACGATACTGTTCATACAGCTTCGTGAACTTGATTTTATCTTCGTCTGTATCAATGAGTGTTAAATATAGATTTAGCATGATATCCCCCTTTAATAGCTAAAACCATTATATCGAATTTACATAGAAAAATAAATAAGACATTTTGCAATTTGCTTGTCCCGAAAACATCGAGAGAGGGGTTATTATGTGCAATAAGAAATCAGATTTGAATGCTTTGTTCAAATGGTAATTGTATTGGGGAATACATGTTAGAAGAAGGGGCTTAATGTATGAAAGGAGATGCTGTTAGGTTGATGTAAAGGAGTAGGTATGGTATACTTTAGCAAACGAAAGTAGGCGCATTACAAGGAGGTGACCAATATGAAAAAGAGAGTATTCTTTGTTGTAGCACTTCTGCTAGTTCTCGTTGGCGGATATTTCTATTTACAAAGTGGAGATAAGGCTGTTGGTGCAATTGTATGGGTTGGAGAAGAACATGAAGAGGCGCCTTCTGTAGAATCTTTTACGCTTGAATACGTGGAGACTGAAGATGATGGCAGGGAAATTCTTGTTAGTGATGAGCGCTTAATGGTGACTGGTTTAATTGAGGTGAAGAAGGATGGAGAACTTGTTGGCATCTCTTCTTTTCAAGATAAACGATTGGATAATGGATTCTGTGAACATTGGGACAAAGACAGTCGAATTGATGTGACAATTCACTTTGATGAAGGCAAAAATCTTCGTGCTTACTTTTATAAAATTTATGAAAAAGATAGTGGTGACTTGTACGCGAAGGCATTGCCAGAAGAGAGCTATGTGTATCTGAATGGTGCATCAGGCTATAGAATTGGGTTTGAGGATAGAAATCGGACTTTGGGCATCATTCAGTATGCTTTCGAGCCTTTTGAGCCGGCAGAATGGCTGGCGTTGAAGTTCTTTGACAAGCAGGATCAGCTTATCGATATCACCAGAATTTCTGCAGAAGGAGACGCAGAAATCTTTGTACCTGAAAATACTGCCTATACGATTTGTGAGTTTCAATGTGGCGATAAAATTGAACGCAAACTTTTTGAGAAGGATAAACTGACCTATATTGCGATAGACAAAAACCTACATATTGGCGTTAAAAGTGAAATAAGACTAATCAAAGAAGAAGACTAGGAGACAAAAGATGGGATTTTATGAGAAGAAATTTAAAGTTTGTCCAGAGTGTCAAAGAGAGATGGACTATTATGAGAAAGCATGTATTCTTTGTGGACATGAATTTGATGTAGAATACAATGACCCGAGGGCACCTTATATTGGAGAAAATGTAGGCGATTACTTATATAAATTCGAGAGATTGGAACGAAAGAACACCAAAATCGGGTGGAGCTGGTGTGCATTTATCTTTGGTCCAACTTGGATGTTTTATAGAAAAATGTATCAGATGGGGCTCATCTTTTTGATTATTCCGCTAATTGCAGACTGTTTTTCTTATTTGGCCTATTTAACCAACGATACAGTTATATTGATCGCATCCGTGGCTGATCTTATTGTAACCCTTGCATTATGGATTGCCACAGGGTTATTTAGTGATTATTGGTACATGAAAAAGATGGATAGTTTGGCCCGCGAAGGATCCACCCTTGAAGCAGAAGCACAGGTGGCATTTGCACAAGATAAAGGAGGAACCAGCGTAAAGATGGTCTTCGCATACTTTGGCTTATGTGTAATTTCTGACTTCATTTTAATGCCACTGGAAAGTTTAGCGATGTAGTAGTTACATATGGAAAAGTAAGTAACGAAGATAGAGCTAACAATATATAGGGGATGATGGAATGAAAAAAAGATGGTATGTTATTTTAGCGCTTTTGGCAGTAGGGCTTTGCTTCTTTTTATTGAAAACTTCAGAGTACTTTGTCAGTACGAGTTATAACCGCGACACGTATAATTGGCTGCAAACAATTCAGAATGTCTGGTTTTTAGGAGTATTAGCAGGTATTTGTTTCGCTGGATATAAGACAAAGAAAGTATTGATTTCAACTGTATGTGCGGCTTTATTCATCTGTGGATGTACTGCGATAAACGAGGGACCCTATATCCACGTATATATATTAGAGCCCGCAAAAGTAATTGCTGAAGAAGAGGACATCTATCAAGTTATCCCTTTAGAGCCGGAGGTCGGCATTAAGGATAGTTACCGTGCAGTAAGCTTATTGGAAGAACCACTGCGGGAAGATGTTTATGACTGGATAGACCTTGAGTATCACGACAGCTTAAGGCACGGTGGTCGATACTATATAACCCAGGTCTCGGAGCAGTAAGTGAGGCGAATGATGAACAAAGGAAAAGACTTATATAAGAAATTAGAAAACTACCGTATATTACTAATTGTGCTTGTTGTAATCTTGCTTTTATTGATGGGGAAAAGCTTTATCAAAACACAGAATTTAGTTGGACAGCATTTGGACGATATAACAAAGACGATTATGACCGGTACAGATCTTCTGGAGCAGTGTGAAACTGAGAAGGACCAGAAAATTGTTTTAGAACTCATCTATGATGCTGTGTCAGATTCTCAAGAAGCTTTAGAAACTGTTGCAGGTAAGAAGAACAGTCTATATGCTTATGCAGATAAGACAGATGAGCTGGCTTTCCATATTCTGTGTATGAGATTGGAATATCAGGATGAACAGCTCGATTTGGTTATTGAGGAGATGCAGAATATCACACAGGCGATCATCGATAGTGAAATCAGAAAGACCGTTACAAGAGATGGATATCTATATACATTCGATTCAAGTGGCGCAAAAGAAGATTTAGATGAAATTCTGGCTGCATGCCGCCAGTTGTAAGGAGACCAGCTATGAACAAAAAACCAGGCAAAATCGTTGCCGCAACCGTGATTGCCGGGGTGTTGCTTTACGGTATGTATTTGATGTTTACAACGGAGCAAACCGTGGTGGATTCTTTACGGTTGTTCTTGCCATTGTTATGCAGCAGCTGCATTCTGCTAAGTCATGTGTTTTCAACAAAGCAAATACTTCCCTTACCGGAAGAAATTTTGGAAAACGAAGTATACATAGAAGCGATGGAACGACAGGAAAGCGGTGGAAAAATCTTCGTAACGGGTATACTGATGATGGCAATACCCTTCATTTTGCTCCTTGTATTGGGAGAACTGAATGGACTTCTGGGAGGCATCTGCCTTTTGTCTTTCTTTATAGGTATTCTGGCTGTTTTGATGGGGCTGTTTGTTGGGTTCCTGGCAGGTAAAGATTTGGCAAAGATTCCAGTGGAAATCGTTCAGGATCCACAGCCCGAAAGCATGATTAGCAGAATTTTCACCGTATTGGGGGGGCTGGCACTAATTGCATGGGCTGCTTTGTGGATTCTTCATACTATAGGCAGGATATAAACAGAAGGGGAAGAGATATGAGAAAGAAAAAGTATTGTTTAATTCTAATGATAGCACTTCTGATTGCAATTACTGTAGTATGTAGTGGATGTGCAAAGCAATTGGACCAGCCGGTATTTGTAAAAAACTTGATTTGCAGCAGTGATATGGATACCGCGATTTCGTTTATAACGAATAACAAATATGAACGTTATGTAGAAGACATTGAAATCCCAGATATGCCTGAACATATGAGGCTGCAGTTTTATGATGAACAAATAGAGGATTTTCCGAAATATGATATTCATGTGGTTAATTTTGGAGTTGCCACTGATGAACTTAACGAGGACAGCAGCCTAAAAAACGACTTTGTATTTCATGAAATGATCGTAAAATGGGACGATGGAAGCAAAACGAGAGCAAATATCGGAACTATTCACATGACGCCTAACCATCAAAGTTTTATTCTGAAAACGGATAGCAGCAGTTCTTCTTCTGATGGGCGAATTGTTGAGCAGAGAATCAAGTGTATTGTCAACGAGAATATGAGCATTACATGTGTGAAACTACCGTATGAGGATCAGCTGTCGAATATTATTACAGAACTATCTGCAAACGGCTTATCCGCAACAGATATTACAGAGAAGGACCCGCTGCAGGTAAATGCAGGTGAAGCTTTTGAACTTTCTTATACTATCGATTATGATGCAGCAAAGGTATATGGGGAGCTCTTCTTAGAAGGAATCATTACAGGGGTAAACGAAAAAGGCGAACCTTTTGAAGACGTATTTCGCGTTGTCGATTCACATGGAAGATAGAACGATGACTGGATTGAGAGACAGATTGCGGATGTTGAATAGAAAAAGGGGTCCTAGGGTCGTATAATGTTGCCCAGCTTTAGCTGGTGTGCAATCGACTGCTATTGGACTCTTGCTTTCGAATCGAGAATTTCAAACAAAGCAAACAAAACCACTTTGGATTTATCCAAGGTGGTTTTTTGTTATAGTTATTTTTTCATAGAGTATGCTATAATACAAAGTAACATCTACAAGGAGGCCCATACCATGAACAATATGGACTTATTAAAAGAAGCAAAAATCGCTCGTGAGCGTGCATATACACCTTATTCTAATTTCAAAGTAGGTGCAGCCCTGCTGACAAAGAGCGGCAAGATTTATCATGGCTGCAATATCGAAAACGCAGCATATTCTCCAACCAACTGCGGGGAAAGAACGGCTTTCTTCAGAGCAGTTTATGAAGGAGAAAGAGACTTTGATCGTATCGCTGTTGTGGGATCCCCGGAAGGCGTGGAACCAGATATGCCGACGGCACCTTGCGGTGTATGCAGACAGGTGATGATGGAGTTCTGTGACCCGGAAACTTTTACGATCATTATGCCCGATGGTAACGGCGGCGCGCTGGAAGTACTGCTGAAAGACCTTGTTCCATACGGATTTGGCCCGGAAAACCTGAAAAAATAAAGAAAAAGCTTGCATTTCGTATTTGTCTATGATAGAATAGCGTCGTTTGTGAAAGACGTAAAAGAATATAATATAGATAGATATTTGTATAGGCTTGTAATAAGGGCAAGCGTTTCTACCGACCACCGATAATGGTTGACTACAATATTATGTTGTAGTTAACCATTTTTTGTTTTTGGAGGAAAAAGATGAATTATGATGTAATCATTGTGGGTGCAGGCCCTGGCGGAATCTTTTCTGCCTATGAATTGGCAAAAGAAGCACCACATTTAAAAGTTGCCGTCTTTGAAGCAGGTCACGCGTTAGAAAAGCGTCACTGCCCGATCGACGGAGATAAAGTGAAATCCTGTATCAGCTGTAAGACCTGCTCTATCATGAGTGGATTCGGTGGTGCCGGTGCATTCTCCGATGGTAAGTACAACATCACCAACGACTTCGGCGGTACATTATACGAATACATCGGCAAGCAGAAGGCAATGGACCTGCTGTACTATGTAGACGATATCAACATGAAGTACGGCGGTGAAGGCACAAAGATGTACACTACCAAGGGTTCCAAGTTTAAGAAAGAGTGCATCCAGCACGACTTGCACTTGCTGGACGCTTCTGTAAGACATCTGGGTACAGACATCAACTACATCGTGCTGGGTAACTTATATAACGAACTGAAGGACAAAGTAGACTTTTTCTTTGATACACCGGTAAATACTGTTGCGATCATCGACGGCGGCTACGAAGTACAGTGTAAGGATGCAAACTATACTTGCAAGCAGTGCGTCGTTTCCGTAGGCCGTGTAGGCAGTAAGTGGATGGAAAACGTCTGCAAAGAGCTGGAAATCCCAACAAAGTCTAACCGTGTAGATATCGGTGTCCGTGTGGAACTGCCTGCAGAGGTATTCTCCCACCTGACTGACGAACTGTATGAAAGCAAGATCGTATATAAGACACCAAAGTACGGTGATAAAGTGCGTACTTTCTGTATGAATCCAAAGGGTGCTGTTGTAAACGAAAACACCAACGGTATCATCACTGCCAACGGTCACAGCTATGAAGACCCTGCACTGCAGACAGAAAATACAAACTTTGCGTTACTGGTATCTAAGAAATTTTCCGAACCGTTCAAAGATTCCAACGGCTACGGTGAATCCATCGCACGTCTGTCCAACATGCTGGGCGGTGGCGTTATCGTACAGCGTTTCGGCGATCTGATCAGAGGACAGCGTTCCACAGAAAAGCGTATGGAAGAAGCTTTCATTACGCCAACGCTACAGGCAACACCAGGGGATTTGAGCCTAGTACTGCCAAAGAGAATCTTAGACGGTATCGTAGAAATGATCTACGCTTTAGATAAAATCGCACCTGGTACAGCAAATGACGATACATTGCTGTACGGTGTGGAAGTAAAATTCTACAATATGGAAGTAGAAGTTGACGACAAGCTGGAGTCCTTACATAAGGGACTGTACATCATCGGCGACGGTAGTGGTATTACCCACTCCCTGTCCCATGCATCTGCCAGCGGCGTCTATGTAGCTCGCAGTATCTCTAAAATGCTATAATGAAACACGAAAAAGGCGGTGCGTTCCTTCGGGAATGCCCGCCTTTTTCGTTTGCATAGAAAAGAACTTTTTGCAACGGTAATGAGGATTTTTGTCTGCAGTGTGGTATACTTTAACTATGAAAATACAATTATCCGATCACTTTGACTACAAACGGCTGCTGATGTTTGCACTGCCGTCCATATGCATGATGATTTTTATGTCTATCTACAGCGTCGTAGATGGTTTTTTCGTGTCCAATTTTGTAGGGAAGATTCCCTTTGCGGCGATTAACTTCATCATGCCGATTCTGATTATTCTGGGGTCGGTGGGAACCGTATTTGGTACAGGGGGAAGCGCGCTGATTGCGAAAACCCTGGGTGAAGGAAACAGAGAAAAAGCCAATGAACTCTTTTCCCTGTTTATTATCCTGCCTGCGTGCATCGGTATTTTTGTAACGATCATTGGCCAACTGCTGTTGCCGCAGCTGGTTACCATGATGGGAGCCGAAGGAGAACTCTTTGCGTACTGTATTCGTTACGGCCGGATCAGTCTGCTGACCATGGGAGCCTTCATGATGCAGTATGCTTTCCAGAGCTTGTTTATTACGGCGGAAAAACCCCACTTGGGATTCATCTTTACTGTAGGCTCCGGCCTTTGTAACATTGTGCTGGATGCGCTTTTTATCGCGGTTTTTGGTTGGGGCATCGAAGGTGCGGCTATTGCTACAGGTATCAGTGAAATCTTCGGGGGGCTTGCACCTTGCATCTATTTCTCCCGCAAAAATACCAGCCTGCTTCGTTTCGCAAAGCCGGTCTTTGATATCGAATCGATTAAAAAAGCCATTACCAACGGTATGTCGGAGTTCGTTTCTTCTATCTCCATGTCGGTGGTAGGCATCTTATATAACCTGCAGCTCCTGAAGTATGCAGGGGAAGATGGCGTCGCAGCTTATGGCGTCATCATGTATATCAATTTTATTTTCCTCGCTATTATGATTGGATATGGCATCGGTACATCGCCAGTTATCAGCTACCATTACGGCGCGCAGAACCACGACGAATTGCACAACCTGTTCAGACGTAGCCTGGTCCTGATGGGAACCTTCTCTATCGTACTCTTTGTAGCGGCGCAGTTGATGGCGGGAACCTGTGCGGAAATTTTTGTTGGATATGATCCGGAACTGAAAGACATGACTATCAAGGCGTTCCGCATCTACGCCGTATCTTTCCTGCTCTGTGGATTTAATATCTTTGGGTCAGGATTCTTTACAGCCCTCAACAATGGCCTGATTTCGGCGGTCATCTCCTTCATGAGAACTTTGATTTTCGAAGTCGGCGCTGTATTGCTGCTGCCTTTGATCTTCGGGCTGGAAGGTATTTGGAGTGCCATCATCGTGGCCGAAGTGGCAGCCCTCATATTGACAACATTCTTTATTGTATATAAACGAAAAGACTATCACTATTAGGAGGTACGACATGTTAGAAGTAGGAACAAAAGCCCCAGGCTTTACATTATTAGACAAAGACGGCAACGAAGTCAGCTTATCTGATTTTGCGGGAAAGAAAATCGTGCTGTATTTCTATCCGAGAGACAATACACCTGGCTGTACCAGACAGGCCTGTGCTTTTGCCGGTGCCTATGCAGGATTTCAGGAAAAGGATGTGGTTGTCATCGGCATCAGCAAAGACTCTGTGGCATCCCACGCAAAGTTTGCAGAAAAGCACAGTCTGCCATTTATCCTGCTGTCTGACCCGGAACTGATTGCCATTCAGGGATACGACGTATGGAAAGAAAAGAAGCTTTACGGAAAAGTCAGCATGGGTGTGGTAAGAACAACCTATGTCATTGACGAAAACGGTGTCATTGAAAAGGTGATGCCAAAAGTAAAACCGGACACCAATGCAGCGGAAATTTTAGCTTACTTAAATGGAGAGGAAGCGTAGATGAAGATTATCATTTCACCTGCAAAGAAAATGAATATAGATACTGACAGTCTGGCCTGGCGTGACCTGCCCATCTTTCTGCTGCAAACCGAAGAACTGTTGGCTGTCCTGCAAAGCATGGACTATGAAAGCCTGAAAAAACTTTGGAAATGCAACGATAAAATCGCGACACAGAATGTGGAAAGACTGGAACATATGGACCTGAAAGGTTCCCTGACACCTGCGGTCTTAGCCTACGAAGGTATTCAGTATCAGTACATGGCACCGACGGTCTTCTCTGATACAGAGTTTGACTATATACAGAAACATCTGCGGATTTTGTCCGGGTTTTATGGTGTGTTGAAGCCTTTTGACGGTGTAGTGCCTTATCGTCTGGAGATGCAGGCCAAGCTGTCTGTAGGAGAGACAAAGGACCTCTATCGCTATTGGGGGAGCAGGCTGGCTGACCACCTGGTTGCAGATACGGATTGTATCATCAACCTGGCATCCAAGGAGTACAGCTCCGCCATTGCGAAGCATCTGCCGGAGCATGTGCAGATGATTACTATTGTCTTCGGTGAAGAGGTAAATGGGAAAATTGTAGAGAAGGGAACGTTGTGTAAGATGGCCCGTGGCGAAATGGTTCGTCGTATGGCAGAGGGCAATGTGCAGTCTCCAGAGGCGCTGAAGACTTTGGAGATGGTCCATTATCGTTTCGCAGCTGATAAATCAGATGAAAACACGTATGTGTTTTTATTACAGGAGGAAAAATAATGAAGGTAAGACTAAATGAAGATGCAGCGGTAGTTGCTGCCATCAAAGAAGGACTGGAAAAGACAGGCGGCTACTGTCCGTGCCGTTTTGAACGTACAGAAGATACAAAATGCGTTTGCAAAGAGTTCAAAGCGCAGATTGCAGACCCTGAATTCGAAGGATACTGCCACTGCCTGTTATATTATAAAGAAAAATAGGAAACAAAAAGGAGTGCTGATAGAGCACTCCTTTTTATATTGCGATTATTCTAAAATCATGTTGATGCCCGTCTGCAGGTATAGTGCATCGATAGCGCCCATGGCACGACCGACACCGTAGCCTTCCGCATCGATAAAATAGGTTACTGGAACGGACGATACGCCATAGGCTTGTGCCGCACTTAAATCCGTATCATAGTAAACCGGGAAGGTGTAGCCCTGATCTGCAATAAAGGACGAGGCGCTGTCTACGGTCTCCTGGTAACCGTCGGTCAGATTGACCATCATGAATACAACTTCACCATCCAGCTCTGCGGCTTTGTCATCAAAGTCCGGCATTTCGCTTTTGCATGGACCGCACCAGCTTGCCCAGAAGTTGAGAACCACAGGCTTGCCTCTGAAATCAGAAAGTTGAACCGGGTTGCCATCGGCATCGTATACAGTGAAATCCGGCATCAGACGTTTTTCCTCGGCTTGTGTTTCTCCATCTTCATTGGTAACCGCAACGCCAGGCATCATATTGGAAAGAAGCTGCTTGTATAGCAGGCTGCCGCCTACCATGAGAAGGGCGAGTACCAATACTAAAATCAAAATCTTTTGTTTACTCATTTCTATTCTCCTACTTTTCCCTTATCCAAGCAGAGCAAGAAGTCTGCCCAGTGTTCCTGTTGCCATCATCACACCAACAAGAATTAAAAATCCGCCGCAGACTAAGTTAATCACACGATAGTTTCTTTTGATCCAATCAAAAGTGCCCTTTAGCTGGTCAATGAGAACCGCGCTGATGAGGAATGGAATCCCCAGCCCCAGCGAATAGGCCAGCAGCATTAGCATACCGGTCAAAACCTGTCCCTGGGTGGATGCCATCAACAGGGCGGACCCTAAGAAGGCCCCGACACAAGGCGTCCAGCCGATGGAAAAAATCACGCCGAAAATCAGGGAAGACAGGAAGTTCAAATTACTGGTATCTACAGACCGTTTCCTGCCGCGGAAGAGATTAATCTTCAGGAAGCCCAGATAATAAAGTCCAAAGAGCACCACAATCAGACCGCAGACCAGATTCACGGCCGTCTGATAACGCATCAGGAAACTGCCAAAAGTTCCTGCCAGGGCGCCCATGGCCATGAAAACCAGGGTGAAGCCTAAGATAAAGCCAAAGGCACAGCGTAGCGTCTTGCGGACGTCACGTTCCCCACCGCCTGCAAAATAACTGATGTATATCGGTAACATTGGCAGAAGACAGGGAGAAATAAAGGTAATGATGCCCTCTAAAAAGGAAATCAGATATTGCATGTAAATGCCCCCTAATAAGCCTTACAGATAAGGTAGAATTTCTTCCTTTGGACGCAGGCCCTCCAGTCTTTCTACTGCTTTACCGCCTTTGATGACGAAAAGACATGGAATGCTGGTAATGCCGAATTTTACTGCCAGTTCCATCTGTTCGTCAGTGTTAACTTTGCAGACTTTGACGTCAGGTCTTTCTGCTGCAATTTCATCTAAAGTCGGTGCCAGCATACGGCAAGGCATGCACCATGGCGCCCAAAAGTCTATCAAAACAGTTCTATCGCTCTTTAATACTTCTTCTTCAAAATTATCTTTTGTAATTGTCATTGCTAAACTCATAATATTTTCCTCCAATTTCTGTAATAGCTTTATTATACCACCATTGCCCTGATTATAACAGATATGGTAGAATAGTCACAGTGACAAAGTCACATAGGAGGCAAAATATGAACTTTAATATGGATAATTTTAGAATAGAAGGGACGATTTACAGACCCCCGGTAGAAGCGAGCACTTTCCTGCTACAGGTAACGGCTGGTTGTACTCATAATGCATGCCGTTTCTGCAACATGTACAAAGAAAAAGATTTTCATCTGATTGACGATAGTGACATCCGCTTTAACCTGATGGAGGCACAGCGTATTTCCGGCATTTACAAGAAACCGGTAAAACGAATCTTCCTGATGGACGGCGACGTGTTTTCTTTGTCCGCTGACAAGCTGGAATCCAAGATCAAAGATATCAAGATGTATCTGCCTGATCTGGAGGTCATCAGCATGTATGCAGCAGTTCGCAGTATCAAAAGTAAAACAGATGAGGAACTGGTTCGTCTCAGAGAGCTGGGCGTTAATGATCTGCACATCGGCTTCGAATCGGGGTTAGACGATGTACTCCTTGCCATGAACAAAGGCACCAGCCTGGAAGACAGCAAAGAGCAGGCGGCACGCTTGCACAAGGCTGGCATTCAGTTCAATGGCACTTTCATTCTGGGACTGGCAGGAAAAGGACGCGGAGAAGAAAGCGGAAAGGCCATGGCGGCTTTGATCAACGAAATGAAGCCGAAGCTGGTAAGACTGATGACCTTAAGCATCTTTGATGATGCGCCGCTGGCAGAAGACGTGAAAGAAGGACGTTTTGAAGAGGCTGGCGAAAAAGAAATCCTCACTGAAGAGAAGATTGTGCTGGAAAATCTGGAGCTTCCGGAACTGCATTTCTGGGCAAACCATGTGCTGAATTCTACACCTATTATGGGTTATGTGGGTCAGGACAGAGAGTGGATGCTGAAGCGTATCGAAAGAAGTCTGGAAGAGGTAGACGACGAAGCATTTAAGAAGACATTTAAGAGAACCCATTTATAATGTGTAGGAAAAGGAGCGATGGTAAATGGAGAGAAATTTAAATATTAGTTATGCCGGCATTCAGGCGACGTACTGGATGGTCTATGCTGTAGTGGGCAGCTTTGCATCTGTGTTCCTGCTGGCAAGAGGATATTCTAACTCCGAAATCGGGGTGATTCTGGCAGTTGCCAACATAGTTGCGGTGGTGCTGCAACCAATGGTTGCGGACTTTGCGGATAGAAGTAAGAAAGTATCACTGGTAGGGTTGATCGAAATTATGACCATCATCATGCTGGTGTTCATGGCAGGATTGTTTGTTTTCCAGCAGAAGTCTCTGGCCTTGTCCGTGATTTTCCTGATGCTGCTGGCATGGCATACTTCCTTGCAGCCGCTGATTAACTCTCTGAACTTTAAGCTGGAAGAGAGCGGCCTGAAAATCAACTTCGGTGTTGCCCGCAGTATGGGATCTTTGGCATATTCTATTCTTTGTGCCTTCATGGGAACCCTGGTGGAAAAGTACAGTGTCAGCATTATGCCGGTCAGCGGCGTAGCGGTGATTCTGATGCTGATGGTCAGCGTGTTTGCAACAAAGAAGATGTTTGATAAGGCTGTGGCTGCTAAGATTGCCCGTGGCGAAGATCCTGCTGTTACGGCTGAGGCGGTAAAAGCGGAGGACGAAGCAGAAGAAATCAACCTGATTGATTTCCTGAAAAGAAACAAAGTTTTCCTGATTTTGAATATCGGCGTACTGGGGATTTTCTTCAGTAATAACGTATTAAATAACTACATGATTCAGATTGTTACCAATGTAGGCGGTGACAGCGAAGATATGGGTAGAATTCTGTCTATCATGGCTTTCCTGGAAATTCCGCTGATGGTGTGTGCAGGTGCATTGCGTAAGAAGTTCTCCTGCGAACTGATGTTGAAGATTGCGGCAATCGGCTTTACCGTGAAGATTGCCCTGCACTATGTTGCGACATCTGTTGCTATGGTATACTTTGCGCAGATTTTCCAGCTGATTTCTTTCGGGCTGTTCCTGCCAGTGATGGTTATGTTCATTAACGAAGTCATGAGTAAGGGCGAAGCAGTCAAAGGACAGGCCTTCTTTACTATGATGAGTACGGTGGCATCCATCGTGGGAAGCTTAATCGGCGGTGTAATCTTAGACCTGAGCGGCGCAAAGATGCTGACATTGATTGCAACCATTATTACAGCAGCAGGCACTGTAATTTTGATTATGAGTGTTGATAAGGTGAAGAAGAATTAGATCAGGAGGTTTCTATGAATATTGAAAAAACCATTGAAAATTTAAAGAGAAACGGATATCAGGTTTCTGCATTTGATACCGTAGCAGAAGCTGCAGCTTATCTAAATCAGTCTATCGACGGAAAGTCCGTTGGTTTTGGCGGTTCTATTACCCTGCAGGATTTAGGGATTTACGACATGCTGGCAGAACACAATGCCTGTTACTGGCACTGGCCAAAATCCGGAAGTGCTGTACCGGATGTGGTGAAAGCTGCGGCGGAAGCAGATGTTTACTTAACTTCGGTCAATGCACTTAGCGAAAACGGTGAGATGGTCAATATCGACGGAACAGGTAACCGTGTTGCATCTACATTATATGGACATGAAAAAGTATATTTTGTTTTGGGTGTGAATAAGATTACGGAAGATTTGCCGTCTGCCATTGACAGAGCGCGCAATGTGGCATCTCCACTCAATGCAAAACGTCTTGGACGCAAAACACCTTGCGCTATCAAAGGCGACAAGTGCTATGACTGCGACAGCCCGGAACGCATTTGCAACGGCATGGTCATCCACTATAAAAAGATGGGATCATGCGATATGGAAGTAGTGCTGGTAAAAGAAGAATTAGGTTATTAAATCGAAATAAAAAAGAAGGATTCTCATTGAGAGTCCTTCTTTTGTTTTTCCCTAGCACGCATCATCGGGCGTCCAAGTGCCATTTTCTTTGTCGTATAAAAATCTGCGCTGATATTTCAGCTTAGCGTATTTCAAAATCTGCTGCAGGTAGACTGTGTTATAAGCGCCACCAACAGCTCCGATAACCGGAATTCCCTGCAGGAACTTCATGTAGAGAAGCTCTTTTGACATGGTAGAACTGGTAGCTGCAATCTGAGCAGCAGCGTCATAGCTCTCTGGAAGCTTTGGTTTTTGAATATATTCATTCAAGACCGCGTTGCCTTTCACCAAAGTCTGTCCATGGCTTAAGGCCGTCTCGATAATCTTCAAGATAAAATATTTTTCCTCCGGCGTATCGTATCGGTAGCCGTAGTGGAGGGCCACCTCGTAGACGCTCTTCAAAACGACGCCTACAAAAACCGGAATGTCCGGAAGACCTACGCCCAAGGCGCCCATACCGATGCCTTCAACACTAGTCAGCAGAAGATTCTTCGTACTGGCTGAGCCTGCCTGTTTGCTGAATTTGCGCAGGTTTTTCTTGTTTTCCTTCAAATCTGCGGCAAAAGCATTGATTTGGTACTGATGCTCCAGATTCTCTTTTTTATAAGTTTTTTCAATGATGCCGGTTCCTTTATCAAAGATAGTTTCAAAGGCCTTGGCAAAGGCTGCATCTAACGTTCCCTGTAGCTTCTCCGGCACTTTCTCTGCCAAAAGCTGATTTAGCTTGGTCTCTCTTTTTGCTTTTCCCCGCAGCAGAAATTCTTTCTCCGCGAGAATCATGCGATTCCATTCTTTTTCTCTTGCAGTCAGTCTCATATCAGCCACCCCCTGTTTGATTGGCTTTATTTTACCATTTCATACAAAAAGGCGCAAACAAAAAGAACCGAATCATCGGTTCTTCATTTGCATGTTGCTTATTTTGCTTCAGCCAAAGCTGCTTCCATTGCCTTTACCAGCTGGTCAGGACAGGATGTCTTCTTGAAGCCGCAAGTAATGCCGCCTACTCTTTCTTTGATTTCTTCGTAAGTCAGGCCTTTGCACAGTGCAGCGATTCCCTTCAGGTTGCCGTTACAGCCACCGTGGAATGTACATTCAGTCAGCACGTTGCCGTCCATTTCAACGTCGATGTAAGCGGAACAGGTTCCGTCAGTTTTATATCTGTAAAACATAGTTTCTCCTTTCGAATTTTGTCTGATGATTTCAAATAATATCTAGAAGAGTATAGCACAAAAAGCGTAGCATGGGAACAATAAAAGACATTGAATTTCAGTTTTGTTTCGTGTATAATTTTGCTAATTTAGAGAGCTAAAGCAAAAGGAGGGGGAGTTATGAGCACAAGAAACATCCCGCATGTAACAGGGGAATTAAGAAAGAAAAGCATTCAGGTTCCGGAACCGATTTGGCAGGCAAAAGGTATTATCATTATGGGCCGCCGCATCAAATCCGCAATCTTTACTACAGATATTGCAATCATACGAAACTGTAATGCTGATGCGGTGCTGGCAGTGTATCCGTTTACGCCGCAGCAGATCATTACCCAGTCCATTATCAACGCGGCATCCATTCCGGTGCTGGCTGGTGTGGGCGGCGGAACTACCCAGGGTCTGCGTACTGCCACCATGGCAAAAGATGCAGAGGCTCATGGAGCTTTTGGTGTAGTTGTCAACGCTCCGATGAAAAACGACAACATCGCACTCATCAAAAAAGTCATCGACATTCCGGTTATCGCTACCGTAGTTAGCGACAAAACTGACATCGATGCAAGACTGCGCTCTGGCGTGTCTATCCTGAATGTATCCGCAGCATCAAAGACACCAGAGTTGGTTCGTCACATCCGTGCAGATTTCCCGGACGTTCCGATTATTGCAACAGGGGGGCCAAATGACGATGCCATTCGTGAGACTATTGCGGCAGGTGCCAATACAATCAGTTTCACACCGCCGACCTGTGCGGACATCTTTGCAGGCATGATGGTAGACTACCGCATTATGGCAGAAGAAGAACCGGAAAAGCATAAAGTACCGGAAGGCGATCATGATTTAGAAGAATTATTAGAATTAGTTTAAAAAAGTGCTTGCATTGATATAAATTTTGTGATATATTAATATGGTTGTCAGAGACGGCGGCGAAATGCCGCCAACTCTTTTACATAGATAAAAAACTTTTATAAAAAAGTTTAAAAAAGTTGTTGACACAACAACGCAGATGTGATAATATAATACATGTGCTTGAGAGCGCAACAACTTCACAATGTGCATCCTTAGCTCAGCTGGCAGAGCACCTGACTCTTAATCAGGGTGTCCAGGGTTCGAACCCCTGAGGGTGTACCAAATAAAAAAGCAGATACCATTTGGTATCTGTTTTTTATTTATTTTTTGCGCGCTCAGGGCGTTCGAACCCGAAAGGGCGCGAGCGTGGTGAAACAGTTCGGGGAACTGTTGAATAGTGAGCGGTCCAAGGCGACTGAAAGAGGAGCCGCAGGACGGCAGACTTGCGAAGCAGGGATGCAAAACCCCTGAGGGTGTACCAAACACAAACGAGTATCGATTCGATACTCGTTTTTTTATTTTCTACTATCAAAGGCGAGACGAAACTGCTATAATGTACCTAACTATGACGATCGCAGGGAGACGCAACATGGACCAATACACTTTTGTCAAAGATACACTGGCAGAAATGAATATTCCCTATCGAATCATCGAGCATCCGCCTGCCATAACAACAGAGGAAGCGGATCGGTACATCGAAGGGGAAGAAGGCGTGAAGACGAAGACTTTGTTCTTGTGTAATAAGAAGAGCAAGGCTTACTACCTGGTGGTAACAGACGGTGCAAAACCGATAGACATGAAGGTGCTGGAGGTCCTGATTCCAACGAAAGGGCTCCACTTTTGCAGTGAAGAAAAACTGATGAGCAAGCTGGGTCTTCCAGCGGGTACGGTGTCTATCTTCGGCCTTTTGAACAACATCGACCACGACGTCAACATCATCATAGATAAGGAAATCCTGAATGAAAAATACATCACCTTTCATCCCAATGTGAATACGGCGACAGCCTTTATCGCGATGGAAGATATGTTTCGTTTTTTTGACAAGACAGGATATGAATATCGCATTTTAGACCTATAATATCATATGGTGTAAAGTATAAGGAGGAACCATTTATGATTTTTTTCAATAACGCGGCTACAACACAGAAAAAACCGGACGGAGTAAAAGGTGCTGCCCCTAAGACGGAAGCAGAGGTAAAGTCTTTGATCGCCAAACTCTTTGGCATGAAAAACGAAAACAACATTACGTTTACGCACAGTGGCACCCAGGCGGTAGAACTGGCACTGCGCACTTTTGTGAAAAAGGGTGATCATGTGGTAACGACTGTAATGGAACAGGACGCAACCATTGAAGTTCTGGAAGACATCGGCGCAACTTACAGCCTGCTTGGTATCGATACATATGGAACGTTAAAATACGATGAATTGGAATCTCTGATTACACCAGAAACAAAGGCCATCGTCTGCGCCCATGGATGCAGTGTAACAGGTAACATTTCAGATTTAGGTAAAGTGTGTACCATTGCCCGCAAACACAAGCTGCCGGTAATCTCCGATGGTTGCCAGACGGCAGGCGCAGCAGAAGTAAATCTGGTAAACCTGGAAGTAGACGTATACTGCTTTACCGGTCACAAGAAACTGATGGGGCCTGTAGGCGTTGGCGGTGTATGCTTTGCTAACGAAGCTCTGAAGGCTGAATTTGACGCGGCAAACAAAGATGCCATTGGCGAAATTGATGAAGCAAAACTGGGTGGTCTTTATGTCAGCCTGGAATTTATTTTAGAAAAAGGTATTTATGGTGTTGCGATGTGGCCGCACAGACTGGCAAAGCGTTTCTTTGAGTCAAGCCAGTCCCTGGATGCCGTAACAATCTACGGCAATTTCGGAACCAATAACCGCATTCCAACCATCGCATTTTCTGTAAAAGGATTTACGCCGGAAGAAGTAACAGAATATCTGAGAAAAGAGTACGGTATCGTTACCAAGACTGGTCATCACGGTAGCAAGCTGATGCACGAAGCCCTTGGCACTGCAGATACAGGTCTGGTACGTGTCAGCATCGGGTATCACAACAACCGCTTTGAAGTAAACGATGCGATTTGGGCACTGATGAAACTGACAGACCAGATGGACTTCTATCTGTTGTCTTAATAAAGATATTAAAATTTTTCCAAACATATTTCTGCTCTCCAAGGTCAAAATACAGATAGAGGAGGGATGGATTATGGAAAACAAAAACAACAACAAAAATCAGAACCAGAACAAGAATAACAACAAAAACAACAATAAAAACCAGAACAAGAATCAGAACAAAAATAACAATCAGAAAGAGTATTAAATCGTTGAATTTAGAAAAGGGAGCAGTTTCTTTTGGAAAACAAAAGAGACTGCTCTTTTTTACCATTTCGGTTTGATATCAACGGGATTTTGTTGTATAATATTATGAAATGTAATTTGGAGGAGTATGCCATGAATGCAATCGGTGCAATTGGAAATTTTATCGTGATTTATCAGGAACCGATACAGGTTGCAGCTATTGCAGTACTTGTAGTTGCTGTTATGGTTTGCATTGGGAAAATCATTGCAAATGCAGCGAAAAAGAGAAGATTGCTGGAGCAGATTAATGAAACTGTTTCAGAAATCAACGACAACTTGAAATCTAAGGGAGAAAAGAGGACAGAAGTCATTTACATAGATGGCAGAGGCACTCCAGAAAATCAGACAGCTGTACCGTCTGCAGGAACAGATATGCAGGCCGAATTTAAGGAAGTACAGACGGGCACTGCTGAGCAAGAAGAAGGTGAAATGCCGGGAGAAGAGAAACCGGCTGCGAAATATTTTAGCCGTGACTGTGCGGTGTCCAAAGACGGACGGAAATACACAATCGAAGAGTTGGATGCACAGATTAGAGACTAGTTGGCTGGGAGGACATTATGTTTTGTAAGAATTGTGGAAAGATACTTGGAACTGATGATAAGTTTTGCGCGGAATGCGGGACCAAGGTCGTTGTAGAAAAAAAGAAACCCGTAGAGCTGGAGCCAATGTTCTTCGTGGAAAGAAGAGAAGAACCTGTGGTAGAAAAGAAGGCGAAACGCGTTGTTCATTTAGATGAATTTAACTGGGACTTAGACGGCTACCCAACTGCACCAAGAAAAACTGAGGCTGTAGATTTTGATTGGGCATCCGTTCTGGAAGAAAAAGTAAAGAAGGCAGCGCCAAAGCCTGTAGAACCTGAGGAGAAGAAACTGGAACCTCTGGACGAAATGCCAAAGACCATAGAGGAATTATTAGCGTCTCTGCCGTCTGAGGTGCTGGAAACTGTTTCTGAAACAGGAGAAGAAGAGGAAGTAACAGAATCTGAAACTGTTGAAGCTGAAGAGGCAGAAACTCTGCAGGAGGATATTGCTGAAGCACCTGCTGCAACAGAAGAAAAGGTGGAAGAGGTCAAGACTCTGGAGCAGATTATTGAAGACTTTGGCGAAGGTCCGATTGAAGAACCTACCAGACTGATTGATAAGGCACAGATGAAAACAGAAAGTGTAGACCGTTTCTATGTGTTCAGCAAGAAGCAGGCAGAATATCAGAATCTGCTGGATCAGGAATACGATCGAATTCAAAACAGTCTGACTGGAAAGGCAGAAGAAGAGGAAGAACCAGCAAACTTAACTGTCGAAGAAATCCTGGGAGCTGATACAGAATCAGTTGCCGAAACACCGGCAGAAGAAGCTGAAGAACGATATGTAGAACCTGTAGCTGAACCACAGGAAGAGCCAGAAACAGAGACAGTAGAAGAGGTTGCTGAAGAAATCCAGGAAGTACAGGAAGAAGAACCAGCAGCTGCACCGGTAGTAGAAAGCACGCCATTGGAGCTGGTTGCAATTATGTGGGCTATGCCTCCGGCTGGAATTCTGATTGAAAAGGAAGAAAAGCAGGTGGAAGCACCTGTTGAAACAATAGAAGCTATAGAGCCTGAGGAACCTGTAAAAACAGCAGTTTCCTCAGATACCATCGTGATTCAGAAAGCAGAAATCGAAAAAGAAGAACCAAAGGCAGATACAGAGTCTGCAGATACAGAAGATGTAGCTGCACCAGGTGAAAAGGAAACCATCTCTTTTGCAGATATCTTTGACGATGATGAGGACGATAAGAAAGACGGAAAGGGTGGCGGCTGCCTGAAGTTTATCGCTATCGTACTGATTATTCTGATTGCTGTAGAACTTGGCATTTTAGGCATTCAGTACTTTGCGGCAGACTCCTCTGCAGCACAGTTTATCAACCAGACTTATGGGAAAATTATCAGCATGATTACCGGCGCTGAGGAACCGGCAAGTGCACCGGAAGAGACGGAAGAAACTGCAGGGCCATCTGAAATCGAAACACTGATTGAGGCACAGGCATCAAAGAACGAGAATATCGAAAGTGTTTTAGAGAATCCGGAACTGATCTTTGATACGGATGAGGATTACGGATACGAAGAGCTGAGCGATACATATCCATTTATCAACAGTCCATGGTACGAAACAGATGATGGCAAAGAAGTTACCTATGGTGACGAAATTATCGGTGTCCTGATTCAGTACTATTCCGCATTGCCGGACAAGATAAATGATGTAAACAAAGATGTCTTAGATTATGTTGAGGATACGACAGCACTTTATGAAGAGCTGGATGCAATCGAAGGGGATGAATCCAGAGGATATTCTATCAACTGTCTGGAAATTGGGGAAATCAAAACCGGACAGAAAGGTTTTTATGTGATGGTAAAGGTAACTTCTGCAGACAAGTTACAGCCTGAACAGACACAGCAGAAACAGCTGGTGTATTTGGAAGCAAATCCAAATCTAAATGACATCAAAATAAAAGAAACAAAAAACATATAGGAGGGAAAAGTCTTGGGAAAGAAAAGTAAAGCAGTAGACGTGCGAAAAGAAAGACAAAAGACCATCGCATTGCTTTTGGTTGTTGTCGTATTTGCAGCATTTGTTCTACTTATCAACTTCGTTGTTGATTGGCTGTGGTTCAAGGAAATGGGATATGTAAGTGTATTCCTTACACAGCTGAGAACAGAACTGGTGGTAGGGATTCCGGTCTTCGTAGTCCTGAGCGCACTGATTAACCTTTATCTCAGACATTTGAAGAAAGGTTATTTTACAAAAATTGCATCTCACGAAGACACAGATATGAAGAAGCTGAACCGAAATACCAATCTGATTTCCGTGATTGGTGGTGCAGTGGTGTCCTTCTATGCAGTAACAAACTTCTGGTTCCAGATTCTGAAGTTTGCTAATGCAACAAACTTTGATGTGAAGGACCCATTATTCGGCATTGATGTTTCATTCTATATCTTCAGACTGGATTTCTTAAAACAGTTGAATGAATTATTTATCGGTGTAGTATTGCTGATGGTAATTATTACTGTAGTATATTACGGTATTTTACTGACAGTAAGAACACCGGAAATCTTCGAAACAGAAGAGGAAGCAGAGACTGCTGATTTTACAGAAGATGAAGACCGTTACACTGGTGGCGGTAATCCATTTGAAGGAATTGGCGGCCAGGGCAATAGTCCTTTCGACAAGATTTTCGAAGGTCTTGGTAAAAGAATGCCAAAGACACCAAAACCAAAGAAGCAGGTTGACCAGGGCAATGTGCAGCAGCTGCTGAGTATTGCGAGCGGAAAATTATCCATTCTGGGTGTGATCTTCTTCTTGATGATTGCAGTGAACTTCTTCTTAATGCAGTTCGACCTGTTACACGTGCATACTGGTGCTGTGTATGGTGCAGGTTTTACTGATGTAAATGTAACCCTGTGGATGTACAGAATCTTATGCGTTCTGGCACTTGTTGGCGCTATCCTGGTTCCGTTCCAGATTAAGAAAAAGAACTTCATCAAGATTTTGACAATTCCTGTAGTTATGATTGCTGTCGGCGCGCTAGGTGTAGGTGCAGCATATGTTGTGCAGGGCTTTATCGTTTCTCCAGATGAAATCAACAAGGAAGACAAGTATCTGGAAAGAAACATCGAATATACACAGTATGCTTACCAGCTGGATGATGTAACTGTGAAAGATTTCGCAGCAGACAACAAGCTGACAAGCGCTGACATTGTTGAAAATACAGAAACTATCAACAATATCCGTATTAACGACTATCAGCCTGTTAATACTTTCTATAACCAGACACAGAGTATCAGACAGTACTATAAGTTCAATGATACAGACGTAGACAGATACATGGTAAATGGCAAGTATACCCAGACGTATCTGTCCGTCAGAGAAATTGACAAAGAAAAGATTAATGATACATGGCTGAACAGACACTTGAAGTATACGCACGGTTACGGTGTGACTTTATCCCGTGTAGATAAGGTTACTTCCAGCGGTCAGCCGGATGTAATGATTGGAAACATCCCACCGCAGTCTGCAGTGGATGAAATCCAGATTGAACAGCCTGAAGTTTACTTTGGTGAACTGTCCAACGACTATATCTTAGTCAATACAAGTGAAGAAGAATTTGACTATCCTGATGGAAGCTCCAACAAGTACACAAAGTACACTGGAGATGCTGGTATCAAGCTGAACTTCTTCAACAGAGCTTTATTTGCAATCAGAGAACAGAGCATGAAGCTGTTGGTATCCTCCAACATCAAGTCTGATTCTAAGATTATCATTAACAGAAACGTATCTGAAAGAGTGCGTAAGATTATGCCGCACCTGACTTACGAACAGGATCCTTATGCGGTTGTAGCAGACGGTAAGCTGTATTGGATGATTGACGCATATACAACAAGCAGCAACTATCCATACTCTGAACCATTTGAAGGCAAGATGGGTGGTACAAACTACATCAGAAACTCCGTAAAGGTTGTTGTAGATGCGTACAATGGTGATGTGGACTTCTACGTTGTAGATAACAAAGACCCAATCGCAATGACTTATCAGAAGATTTATCCAAAGCTGTTTAAGTCTTTTGATAAGATGCCGGAAAGCCTGAGAGCACACATCAGATATCCAAACAAGCTGTTTGAAATCCAGGCAGGCGTATACAGCCGTTACCACATGGAAGACGTGAAGGTATTCTATCAGAGAGAAGACGAATGGGATATTGCACACGAAATCTATGGCAAGGAAGAACAGCCAATGACACCAAACTACTACATTGTTAAGCTGCCAGGTGAAGAAAAGGCTGAGTTTATCAACTCCATTCCTTTCACACCAAAGTCTAAGCAGAACATGACTGCATTGATGGTAGCTAGAAATGACGGTGATCATTACGGTGAAATGGTATTGTATACTGTGCCAAAGAGTAAGACAGTATATGGTCCAATGCAGATTGAAGCACAGATTAACCAGAATACAGAAATTTCCGCAGACTTTACGCTGTGGAGTTCCAAGGGTACAACATACAGCAGAGGTAACCTCTTCGTAATTCCAATCGAAGATTCCCTGTTATATGTAGAACCTGTATACTTGGAAGCTTCTGCTTCTGCAATTCCGGAAGTAAAGAAGGTTATCGTTGCATATGGTGATAAGATCGCTTACGAAAACACTTTAGGCGAAGCGTTAGCATCCCTGTTCGGTGATGACGCTGATACAACAGAACCTGGTGTTGGCGGCGAAGAAAGCTCCGGCGACAGCGATACAAAGACGCAGAGCGACTGGATTGATCAGGCATCCAAGGCTTACGAAGATGCACAGAAGGCACTGCAGGGTGGCGACTGGTCTGAATACGGAAAGCAGATGGATAAACTGGAAGAAGCATTAAATCAGCTTTCATAAGATAGAATAAAGTATGGAATTGGGGCATTCATTTAGGATGTCCCAATACCCGTATATATCATAATTGTAATTTTAAGGAGGACTTACATGCTGGGCTATGATATAGATAAAATGTTGTTTAGAATTCCAGCGGAGAATCATTCGTTTGAGGAAATCACAGAGATTCTGAATAACCATCCTGAAGTCGAATTCGTTTCTTTAGTGGGAATCGATATCGCTGGTCATGATACTGACGAAAAGATTCCGGTAAAATTGTTCCTGGAGGATATCGATAAGATTTTAGGTCATGGTGTACAGACAGACGGATCCAGTGTAAATCTGCCTCTCATTGCTGCACTGAACAATGCGAAGGTAGATATTATTCCCGATATGAATGTGCACTGGTACGTAGATTACAATTTCAGAAATATCAGCTACAAAACAGGACTTCCGGTAGGAACACTTCGAATTCCTTCCTTCCTGGTGCACAATGATGACTTTGAATGTGGTTCCAGAGTTGTGCTGCGTGATGCGTTGGAATGTGTAAAGGCAGAACTGTTAGATGAACTTAGAAAACATCCTTATGTTTTCGAATATATCAGTGGTATTGACAGCGTAGACGATATTGATGATTTGATTTTCACAAGTGCCACAGAGCTGGAGTTTTGGGTTAAAACACCAGACGACAAAGGGGACAGAGAACAGCTTTTCACAGCACAGGTTCTAAAAGAACAGTATTGGAAGAGAACCTATGGTGAGGTAAGAACTGCGCTGGAAGACACTTTGACATTGTTGGATAAATATGGTTTTGAAGTAGAAATGGGCCACAAAGAAGTCGGCGGCGTTAAGGCCAGAATGGGTAACAGCGGCCATTACGACCATGTAATGGAACAGCTGGAAATCGACTGGAAGTTTACAACAGCGCTGCAGGCGGCAGACAATGAAAATCAGGTAAAATACGTAGTGCGTGATATCTTTACTAACCATGGTCTGGACGTAACTTTCATGGCAAAGCCTTTTGAATGGGTAGCAGGCTCCGGAGAACATACACACCTGGGTCTGGCTGCGAAGCTGAAGAGCGGAAAGGTTGTCAGCCTCTTTGCACCGGCAGATTTTACAAAGGATTACATGAATCCACTGGGTTACGGCGGTCTGATGGGTTTACTTCGAAACTACGAAATCATGAATCCGTTTATCAGTTCCAGCAATGATGCGTTCAACAGACTGAAGCCAGGCTATGAAGCGCCGGTATGTATCGTAACTTCTTTGGGACGCTCTGTAGAAGAGCCATCCAGAAACAGAACTGTACTGGCAGGCCTGATTCGAGATCCGAAGAATCCGCTGGCTACACGTTTTGAGCTGCGTTCTCCAAATCCAAAGAGCAATACATATCTGGTAATTGCGACTGCATATATGGCTATTTTAGATGGCATGAAGGCAGTATTAGAAGCGGAAAAGACACCTGCTGAGTTAGAAAAATCTATTTCTAAGAAATGCGGTGAAGAAGACTTCTATCTGGAAACAGAAAGAGAATACAGAAGTGAAGCTGACGTATTTGATGACTATACCCAGGAAGAACGTGACAGACTCTTTGGCAGAGCACCGGCAACTGTATGGGAAAACCTTTGTGCACTGGAAACACACAAAGACAGACTCTACGTGCTGAAGGAAGGTCAGGTTATGCCGTCCATCGTGCTGAAGTCTTACTGCGAGCAGACGTTATCACAGTGGAAGACGGAGCTTCACGACAGAATCATTCCGGACACTATGAATATCATCAGAGGATGCAAGAAGGCACATAGAGACGATGATTTCTCCGATTATGATATTAAGAACTGGCTGGAAATCGATAAGATGAGACACGAAATGGCCAAGGATACCATTACAGAAAAGTGTCTGCTGACAAGAGCAAAAGACGCACTGGATAATGGTGAGTATGACCTGGCATCCAAACTGCAGTTGGAAATCCAGAGAAAACTCAATGAATTGACCGTGAAATACACAGAATACAAAAAGAACTTATTATAATCTAATATAACGACAAAGGAGTTAAGAGACATGTTAGACATTAAACGCATTAGAGAAGACTTTGAAGGCGTAAAGGCAGCGGTAGAAAGAAGATGCAAAGGCGACTTCGGCTTAAGCAGAGTGCCTGAACTGGATGCGCAGAGAAGAGAAGTTCTGGCAAAGGTTGAACAGATGAAGAACCGTCAGAATACAGTATCTAAGGAAATTCCTAAGATGAAGAAGGCTGGCGAAGATACTACAGAAATCATGGCAGAAATGAAGACATTATCTGCAGAAATCAAGGAATTAGACGCGCAGGTTTCCGCATTGGAAGCAGAACTGAAAGAAGTTTTACTGGGCGTACCTAATACACCAAACCCAGAAGTACAGATTGGCGAAGATGATTCTGACAACGTAGAAATCAGAAAGTTCATGGAACCAACTCAGTTTGATTTTGAAGCGAAGGCACACTGGGATGTGGGTGCTGAATTAGATATCTTAGACTGGGAAAGAGCTGCAAAGATTTCCGGTGCAAGATTCACAGTTTACAAGGGTCTGGGCGCAAGACTGGAAAGAGCAGTAATCAACTTCATGTTAGACCTGCACACAGTAGATCAGGACTACGTAGAAATTCTGCCTCCATTTATGGTAAACAGAGCAGCTATGACAGGTACTGGTCAGCTACCGAAGTTCGAAGAAGACATGTTCTACGTTCCACAGAAGGACTTCTTCTTAATCCCAACTGCAGAAGTTCCTGTAACAAACTTAAGAGCACAGGAAATCATGGC
>JAZUBY010000069.1:0-4900 GCA_045638885.1 Emergencia sp.
AGCTCATGCCAACAGGACAGTAACCGCCGTTGTATACGTTATGGCAGGAAGACTGGTCAGACAGCAGTTCGATGTGGAAGTCTTTTTCTACAGCTGCCTCTAACAGGTCTACGATATTACCGTGGTAAGCGATGGAGATGGATTCCTTCGCAGCTTTCTTTTCGTTCGCCAGCTTGAAGATTTCATCCAGGTCATCCATAATCACGTCTACCCAGCCCTGGTCGTGTCTTGTTACGATTCTGGAGTAGTCAACTTCAGCAAAGATACCAACAGCGTTAGCGATGTTAGCAGCCTTTGGCTGAGCACCGGACATACCGCCCAGACCGGAGGATACGAAAGTATATCCAGCCAGGTCACCATCTGCAGGTACGCCTAATTCTTTTCTACCAGCATTCAGGATTGTGTTGAATGTACCGTGAACGATACCCTGAGGTCCGATGTACATCCAGCCACCAGCTGTCATCTGACCGTAGTTAGCAACACCCATTTCTTCTGCGATTTCCCAGTCTTCCAGGTTGTTGTACATACCGATCATCATGGAGTTTGTGATGATTACTCTAGGTGCTTCTGGCTTGGAAGGGAACAGACCCAGAGGATGTCCGGATTCAACTACCAGTGTCTGGTATTCTGTCATTTCTTCTAAGTACTTCTTGATCAGTCTGTACTGTAACCAGTTCTGACAAACCTGACCAGTTTCACCATAAGTTACTAATTCATATGGATATAAAGCAACTTCAAAGTCCAGATTGTTGTCAATCATTACCTGGAATGCCTTACCTGCTAAGCAGTTACCCTTGTATTCGTGGATTGGCTTACCAGTAATGATTTCATCTGGTCTGTATCTGTAAGCGTAGATTCTGCCTCTTGTTGTTAACTCTTCCATGAATTCTGGAGCTAACTTTTCGTGCAGTTCTTCAGGAACATAACGCAGAGCGTTCTTTAACGCAATCTTTGTCTGTGCCTTTGTTAATCTGAATCCTCTGTCAGGTGCTCTTCTGATACCTTCCTGGAATTCTGGATAGTCAGGGTATTCGTTACCCAGCTGAATGGTCATAGCGCCTTCAATTGCTTTGTTATCTAACATGTGGAACCTCCATTATTTTAAAGTAACGACTTTTTCTACTGCTGCCAGTAATTCGCCGTTCTTAATCATCTCATCAAACTTCACCAGTTCATCGTGCATCAGTACATCATCGTCAATAGGTGCAGATAATGTTCTGATATAGTCATATGCAGCCTTTGTTGCAGGTGCCAGGTTGTCGATGCCGTTTTCACCGATTTCCTGTCTCAGGTAGATACCCTGTACTGCCGCTGCAATTTCAATACCGATAACCTTCTGTGCGTTGTCCAGTACCAGAGCTGCAGTTCTTGCAGATGTTGTACCCATGGAAACGTGGTCTTCCTGGTTTCCGGAGGATGGGATGGAGTCAACACAAGCAGGGTGGTCGTATACTTTGTTTTCAGATACCATGGATGCTGCTGCATACTGTGCAATCATGAAACCGGAGTTCAGACCGCCGTTCTTTGCTAAGAAACCTGGTAATCCTTCTGCTAATGCAGGGTTGATTAATCTTTCGGATCTTCTTTCGGATACGTTTGCTAATTCGGAAATCGCAATCTTTAAGAAGTCAAATGCCAGTGCCATTGGCTGTCCATGGAAGTTACCGCCGGAGATTACTTCATCGTCATCTGGGAATACGATTGGGTTATCTGTTACTGCGTTGATTTCTCTGGATACAGCTTCATATACGTACTGGATTGCGTCTCTGGATGCACCGTGAATCTGAGGAATACATCTTAAGGAATATGGGTCTTGTACCTTTGTAGGCTGCAGGTCTAATGCGTTTTTACTGCCATCTAACAGCGCCAATAAGTTTTCTGCAACTGTCTTCTGACCCTGATGACCTCTTAAGTCATGAATCTTATGGTCATAAGCTTTCTTGATTGCGTGCAGCGCTTCACCAGTTAATGCGCAGGCAATATCAGCAACCTTCTGCAACTGCATTGCATCCCATAATACGTTGATGCCTACTGCTGTCATCATCTGTGTACCGTTGTTCAGTGCCAGACCTTCCTTTGCAGCCAGTTCTACAGGAACGATGCCTTCTGCATCCATCGCTGTTTTTGCATCTACGATTTCACCTTTGTATTCTACTTTGCCTAAACCGATTAAGCCCAGTGCAATGTGAGACAATGGAGCTAAGTCACCGGAAGCACCTAAGGAACCCTTGCAAGGGATCTGTGGATGAATACCAGCGTTCAGCATATCTACTAATGTCTGAATGGTGGATAATCTGATACCGGAATTACCTCTGGATAACGCATTGCAACGTAACAGCATTGCTGCTCTTACGTATTCTCTTGGATAAGGATCGCCCAGCGCACAAGTGTGGCTGATAATTAGGTTCTTCTGTAACTGAGCAGATTCTTCCGGAGAAATGAATACGTTGGCGAACTTACCAAAGCCTGTAGTCAGACCATAGATAATTGCGCCTTCTTCTAATTTCTTTTCGATGTAGTCTCTTGCCTTATTTACTGCAGCTTTTGCATCTTCAGCAATTTCTACTTTTTCATTTCCACGGCATACGCGGATAACCTCTTCAACAGTAAGGTCACGTCCATTAATAATTACTGCCATAACATTTCTCTCCATTTCTTTAGAATATTATGCATATATTTGCATGAATATAAATACCATTTATATTTTAACCTAATACATTCATTATACAATTTTTCAACCAGTGAGACCACTATTTTTTTGGAAAATACCCTCAAAAACAAGGTTTTTTATTAAATATTCTGACTATTTTCTTTGGACAGCACGTTACCTCTTAACGCTTTATCACAATGCAGTTTTATAGCTTTATCTCGCATAAATATGAGAAATTACTACAAATAGGGGATATGTAGGAGATACTGCAGAAAAAACACCCTTATTTAGATTTTATCTATATTTTCTCTCAAAAACAGCCTCTGCTCTTCAGAATTTCTGTGACCAAAGTTGTGACTTATAAATATTCATGTTTCAAGCAACTAAAAAACCGAGTTCAAATGAACTCGGTTTTGAGGTTAACAAAATTATTTGTTTGAAATTAGTCTGCTACGTAAGGTAATAAAGCAACGATTCTTGCTCTCTTGATAGCAGTAGTAACTTCTCTCTGATGTACAGCGCAAGTACCTGTGATTCTCTTAGGTAAGATCTTACCTCTTTCTGTCACGTACTTTCTCAGCTTTTCTACGTCCTTGTAGTCGATAGCTTCTGTCTTATCAGCGCAGAACTGGCATACCTTTTTTCTTCTCATGCCACCACGTCTTCTATCCATCATGATTATCGTATCTCCTTTCTTTAGAATGGAACGTCTTCGTCAATTGCCTGGAAAGAATCCGGCATTTCCTCCATCATGCTGTTGCCTGCTGGAGCTGCGAAGCTGTTCTGTCTTGGGGCACTGAAACCGCCGTTTCCAGCTGGTCTGTCTCCCCACTCTAAAAACTCTACTCTGTCTGCTACAACGTCAGTTGTGTAAACAGTCGCACCATCTTTGTTCTGATAGCTTCCTGTCTGCAGTCTTCCCTGAATACCAACTAATCTTCCTTTTGCCAGATACTTCTCACAGTTTTCTGCCTGCTTACCGAAAACGGTAACTCTTGGGAAGTCAGTCTGCTTTTCACCACCAGCTCTTACAGGTCTGTCAATTGCTACTGTAAAAGTCGCAACTGCCATCTGTGTTGCCGCAGTATATCTTACTTCAGGGTCGCGGGTCAGTCTTCCGATTAGTACTACACTATTCATGTTATACTCCTCTTATTTTGCATCCTTGTTGATGATGATGTGTCTGATAACGTTGTCAGAAATTCTCATTCTTCTGTCTAATTCCTTAGGTAATTCTGGGCTAGCCTTGAACTCGATAACAACGTAGTAACCGTCGTTCTTCTTGTTGATTGGGTAAGCCAGCTTTCTCATACCCCAAACGTCTACCTTCGCGATTTCACCATCAGCTTCGATAACTGCCTTAACCTTTTCGATTGTAGTTTCCTTTGCAGCTTCTTCTAAAGTAGGCTCGATAACGAACATAACTTCATAATTTGTCATATGTTTCACCTCCCTGTGGACTAAATGGCGTAAGCCCTGTGCTTACGCAGAGATTCGCGTGTAAATCACACGCCCTATTATTATATCAGCTTTTTTATAAAATGCAAGTACTTTTTTTATAAAAAAGAGCACTTTTTCAAGTGCTCTTTCTCATCGATTTCACGTCTATTTCCAAAGCTTTTCTGGATACAATCCCTTATCCTTCATGGACTGCAGTGCATCTACCACACCCTGTTTGTCTTCTTTGTAAGTGACACCGTACCACTTGTCTGCAGAAGTCAGCACACGCACCGTTGCTTTCTCTTCTTTGATCAGCTGGTCTACAACGCCTGGAAGGAAGTATTCTCCCTTCATCGGATTCTCTACCATAGCCTTATCTAAGAATGCTGGGAATCTGTTTTCCATTTCATCAATAAAGGAACGTGTGAATCCCCAGAAGTTCATAGATACAGTCGTATCTTCCGGAAGAGAGGTCCAGGATTCTCCATCATCTTCTGTAAACTGAATTACGCCTTCGCGACGCATAATCTTGGTTCTCTCTACAATGTCTGCCAGCTGTCCGGCTTCGTCCACAGAACATACGCCTCTAGCCACATGACCATTTTCTGTCAGTGTGTTTGGCAGCTGGTAGCCAACCATGCAATAACGATACTTATCATCGTCTGCTGCAGATTCCAGATAGTTGTAGATTGTCTGGAATGCTCCTGGTCCATAATAATCGTCAGCATTGATTACCGCAAAAGGACCATCGATTAAGTGTCTTGCACTTAATACAGCATGACATGTACCCCAAGGTTTCACACGACCTTC
>JAZUBY010000070.1:0-11364 GCA_045638885.1 Emergencia sp.
CTGACTCTGCAGATGCCTGGGCAGAAGTAACAGGAAAGGCAACTGTTCCGAAGATGAGACTCTTTGCTTTGAACAACCAAAGCCGTGAAGGAACAGATCCTGATACAGATTCTGGCACAGAAGCTGAAGAAGACGAACTGAACCTGGCGGAGTGGATTACCAAGGTTACGATGTATAAGCATGAAAATGGAAAAGTAACTGAGATTCAAAATGGAACCACTGTATATGAAGGTGACTTGATACAATTTAAGTTGGAATATACAATTGAGGGCCAGGTATTAGCAGAAATGAAGGAAGGCGAAGTAGTTACTGTCATTTCTGACACGGCAATATATCATATTCCGGACACATTTAAAACGATAAATGGAGATAGCGGTAACATCTATAATTCTGATGACGAAATCGTAGGTACTTTTAGCATAGACAGTACAACCAATGATATTATTCTAAAGTATGACGATACGTTTGTTCAAGAAAATGGTAGAGGGAAACAGATTCACGGATATATCTCATTCTTCTCCGTGGTTGAGAAAATAACAGAGGATACGGAAGAGAATCAATTTCATGATTTCAACAGCAAGATTGAAGTTAATTTAGATGTGCGTGAGAACCAGGACGTAACGGGTGACTTGTCTGTTACGAAGGCAAAAATGAGTGTCGAAGGAAATGTAATCAAATATATGCTGAATGTAACCAGTGCAGAAGGTACTGGCGGACCAGTTACATTAACAGATGTGATGTCTAAAGGTCTCACCTATATAAAGAATACTGTATCTGTCACTAAAAGTGGCTCTTCTGTAGATTATACAGTTAAGGAGAATGGCAATTCACTAGAATTAACACTTCCGGAAATGGGAGCGGGAGACCGATACATTATTACATATAGTGCAGAGGCAGATATCGACTTACTTGATGCAGAACTGGACGTATCCAATACAGCGACTGTTACAAGCAAAGACAGCCACGATAACCCGCTTGAGAACTCTGCAACAGTAACCCATAACTTTGATATTTTAGACAAGAAGGGCGAGCCTGGGGAAAACGGCAAGATTGACTGGATGATTACAATCAATAGGGCAAAGCTTGATATCTCCGGCTGGAAATTAACTGATGTCTTAAATGGCGTTGAGTTTAAAGGCCCTGTAAGCATCTATAACAGCCGTAACGAGCTGATTCGAGCAAACGTTATGCTGCCATATACTTTCCCGAGTGGCTCGACGGATATGTACTACATTACGTATACGACAGAACACTCTTTGGTAGATGGAACCAACGTAACCAATGAGGCCAGATTTGAAAAGGATGGAATTACCGTTACAGATCAAGATGGTACAAATGTAGGAACACCGATTGAAAAGAAAGGTCAGATCGACGGAGACGTTCAGGTGGATGAAGATGGTACGAATTGGGTTCCAATAAAATGGACAGTAACCATTGATACATCAGCAGGTCCAATTCCGGCAGGTAATTCCCTTGTGGATAAATTACTTCCAGAGGAAACGGGTGTTCAAGAAGGTTATATGACGTATGATCAATTAATAGCAGCCTATTACTCAGTAAACGAAGCCTTAAAAGAAGCAATAGATACGAATAGAGATATTCTTTCTCTTTCTGAGAGTAAGGCTACTGTGTATAAGACAGGTCAATCTTATACTATTGCACAGTTGTTAAATAATTATAATGGCTCTCAATCATATAACTTCGAAAAGTTTGAATTTATATTGGCAGAGGATATACCAAAAGGAGAAATCGCAACCTTTAGTTATATAAGTTCGGGTATATTCTACAATAATACAGTGAATAACTCAGCGTTTGCAAACCGATTCAACATTAGTAATCATTACGAGGTTAAAGCTAAGGTTAGTTATTCAACGGCTGATCTAACAGCAACTAAGAGAGGGATTATGTCTTTTGACCCAAACGCACCGTATCCTTCACAGGACTGGAGGTCAAATTATGCGGAAGTCTTAAATCTTAGCTATGAGACTTTAATAGATAATTATCTGGCTTGGATTGTTGAAGTTGATACGCCTCCAGGCTACACGGGATCAGGCGATGTGACTCTTTATGAAGATATGCCGGATGGCATTATACTAAAGAGACTTGACATATCAGAAAAGGAAGGAGAACGCTGGATTCTGGATGATGTGAAGTATGGCAAAACTTACGAAGTGGGAAACAATCCACATGGTAAATATACTGTAAAAGTTACTGAGAAGGGTGATTTAGAAATCATCATCCCTGAGGAGCTTGTAGCTTATCATAGTGCATGGGCTGATGCGCTACCTGAAAATACTGAGGCGAGAGAGTACCATACGCTGTTCATTGTTTACACGCAGATGACAGATTTAGAGTGGCCGCGTGCCGACAAAGATTCAATGATAACTAAGAAAGCTTTCGAGAACAAATTCACGTTAGTCAATTCCGATGGTGATACAATAACATTTGGAAAAAATACACAGAACATCACTAGAGATGACTCCAAAGGACATGTAATCAAAGGCTATAGTACAGATCAGAACTATATAACGTATCAGGTTTTACTGAATCCAGAGGGAAGAGATTTTGATGCAAATTCTAATACGCTAGACGTAAACGATACTTTGATCTATACGTCTACAGAAGAAAAACCTTTGGAAATGGAATTAGTTGCAAGGTCTGTGAAGCTATATGAGTATGAAGGGAAAGACGGCGGAACTATAGTCAAAGGCGATCCTGTTGACTTTTCGTACATATACGACGAAGAGTTCGTTACAGACAGAAATGGCGTGACAACAAAGACGCACACGATCGATTTGGTTATTCCTGATGGAAAACCTCTTGTTCTGGAATACCGATACCGTGCCAATGGTGCAAAGGAACAGCATTCGTTAGTTAACACCTGTACGATTAAAAGCGTTGGACAGGGAACCTTAGATGATGAATCCAGGATTGAGATGGATGTCATCGAATCTACTGCAGGGGCAGACACCGCTGGTGTAACTATATACAAGATAGATGCTGAAAATCATGGTATTTATCTTCCAGATGCACAGTTTGAGCTGTATATTTGGAACAAATTTAGAAATGAGTATATTTTGGTAACCGATCCTTCAGGTAAACCTGCAATCCTCACTACAGACGCGGGAGGCAAGATTGTATTAGATGCTACAACGATAAATAAGGATTATATAGCATATAATACAGCCTATAAATTGGTTGAAATAGAAGCACCGGATCATTACTATCTGTTAAAGGATCCATACTACTTCTATATAGCTAATGATGACTTGGTAACGTATCCAAGTGCTATTCCTACAAATTTCTCAGGAAAAGCTATTACAGGAAATGACAATGTCTTCATCCCAAATGAAAGTTCTACTACAAAAATTGCAGTTCGCAAGCAATGGAAAGACGCCGAGGGAAAAGATATTACTGTTAAGGGAGACCAGGTAAAAGAAGTTAAATTCCAGCTTTGGAGAAAAACCAAAGGTGTGGCAGATTCAGACAAGTACTGTGATACCTATACAATTACTCCGGATGAAAACGGCTACTGGGAAAAGGTAATAACGAAGCTTCCAAAGGGGTATTTTGGAGAAGATGGAAGAACAGCGTACACGTATATCTATTACATAAAAGAAGTATCAGTTCGAAACTTTGAAGTTATAGAATATGAATACGACGATGGCGATCTAACTACAAGAGATGATTCTAACGGAATTCAGTCTGGAACCATCACGATGACGAACCAAGCGACCGAAGGATATAAACTTCCGGAAACTGGCGGCATCGGAACAACACCATATACTATGGGAGGACTGCTGTTAATGATAGCAGCTGCAGCATTTTTCCTTTCGTATAGAAACAAAAAGCATGGAAAGGAGGATATCACATCTTCCTGATGTGCGAAAATAAGAAGTAGCTAATAAACAAAAATATTAGTAAGGAGACTTTATTATGAAAAAGATGAAAAAATTGACAAGCCTGCTCCTGGCTTTCGTATTAGCACTGAGCATGGCATCAACAGCATTTGCTGCTGAAGATGGATTTACAATTAAACTTACAGGTACTGATGCAGCACCTACAGCTGACCACACATACACTGTATACCAGATTTTCACAGGCGATTTGCATAATGGTGTGTTATCTGATGTTGAATATGGCAAAAGTTATGGCACCGAAGGTGCAGCGGTTACAGAGGCTGAACTTGAGGCGATAATTGATGCAGATGCATTTGCAGAAGACTTAGTAAAGAACAATAAACTTGGAGCAGCGTATGGCGTGTTAAATGGAGCTAACAGTTGGAAGATTGAAAATGCTCCTGCTGGATACTATTTAATCGTAGATACCACATCAACTCTTCCAGACGGACATGAACGTTCCAGATATATTGTAAAAGTTGTCGGAGATGTTGATATTGCACCAAAGGCGGGCGTTCTTACTGTAGTAAAGAAAGTTGATGACAAGAATGATACAACAGGTTTGGAAGATGAGATTGTATGGCATGATTCTGCAGACCATGACATCCTAGATATGGTTGACTTCAAAATTACAACAACATTACCAGAGGATCTGCTAGAATATGAAGAATATGCATTAACACTTCACGATACTGAAAGTGATGGTTTAACATTCGCTGCATCCACAGTTAAGGTTTATGTTGATGGAACCTTAATTACAGCAGGCTATGAAGTAGTTGAAGGCGTAACAGATGGTTGTACATTTGAGGTTAGATTCGCGGATGTTACAGCACTTGCAGGTGTTCAGAATGGTTCTGTGATTGAAGTTAAATATCAGTCCCAGTTAAACGAAGGTGCTGTAATTGGATCTTTAGGAAACCCTAATACAGTATATGGAGAATATTCTAACAGCTACTATCCAGATGATAATGGAAGAACTCCTGATGATACAGTAATCGTATTTACATACAAAGTAAATGTTGATAAGGTTACTAAAGCTGGCGCCCCATTAGAAGGTGCTGAATTTACTTTATACAAACAGGTTCCAGAAGGTACAGAGAATGCTGTAAAGGGGTCAGTTATTAAAGTCGATTTTGCTGATAATGTAAAGGCAGAAGCTCTGAATGATGATAACTATTATATTGTAATTACGAAAACACAAGCAGAATCTGATGGCGATACTTTTGGGTTCAAGGGTGTAGATGACGGTACATATGTACTTGTAGAAACAATCATTCCTGCTGGATACAATGCTTGGGATGCTGAAGAGTTTACAGTTACTGCAGCTCATGAAACAGAAGCAGATGCGCCTAAGCTTACAGAACTTACAGGTGGAGATCTTTTAACAGGATTAGTTGATGCCGAAGGTGCATACACAGGTGTTTTAGATACTGATATCGAAAATAGCGAAGGTGCTACACTGCCAACAACAGGTGGCATTGGTACCACTCTGTTCTACGTAATCGGTACTATCTTAGTAATCGGTGCAGGCGTTCTACTGGTTACAAAGAAACGCATGAATGAAAAATAATTGCATACCAGAAAGTCATCTTCCCTTTGGGGAAGATGACTTTCTGGGTATAATTTTGATACTTATATAATAACAAGGAGAGGTCTATGAGAAAATGGATTAAGAAAAATACATCATCCATCATATTGGTTATGATTTTTCTCGTAGGATTGTCCTTGTTATTATATCCAACAATTAGTGAATTGTGGAACTCGAAACATCAGACACGTGCCGTTGCTGGCTATAGAGAAGAAGTTGCAACCATTGACGATAATCAGTATGAGTTGATGCTGCAGGCGGCAAATGAGTATAATCAAAAGCTGGAAAATGGTGCAGGCAGATGGACTCCTTCGAAAGGCGAGATTGAAGAATATAATGCTTTGTTAGATGTTGGCGGGACTGGTATTATGGGGTACGTAGAGATTCCGGAACTTAGAATATCACTTCCAATTTATCACGGCGTTGATGATACAGTTTTGCAGATTGCGGTTGGACATATACCGGGGTCTTCTCTTCCTGTTGGGGGAGAAGGGACGCACTGCGTGATTTCCGGACATAGAGGTCTTCCGTCAGCAAAATTGTTTACGAATATCGATGAGATGAAGGAAGGCGATGCGTTCCTGCTATGCGTTTTGGACGAGGTGCTTACCTATGAAGTAGACCAGATTCGAATTGTGGAACCGGATGATCTGTCAGAGTTGGAAATCCAAGAAGATGCGGACCTCTGCACACTGATTACGTGTACACCGTATGGAGTTAATTCTCACAGACTTCTGGTACGAGGTCATCGTGTTGAAACGGTACGAACTGATTATATTCGCGTTTCTGCAGATGCAACGCAGGTAGATGAGGTTGTTGTAGCATCTTTCGTAGCTGTTCCAATATTGTTGCTTTTACTGGCGTGGTTATTGATTCGTTACAGAAAACGTAAATAGAAGAAATTCAGATGAGAAAGAGGGAGATAAGGTGAATATGAAAATGACCTTGAAAAAAATCAGTTTGCTTTTATGCATCTGTATGATGGTTTTGCTGTATCCATTAAGCGCTACGGCAAGCTCTACTGATACAACACCACAGATAACAATAAAATATCCTCTGAGTGAAGTTACGTTTTATTTTTACAAAGTTGCGGACTATTCTACTAACGATGTGTTCGAACTGGAAGAACAGTTTGAAAAGCTTGCAAGTGAAGTTACAGATTTAAACCGCTTAGAGGATGCACCGGAACAGATGACGGCAGACAAATGGAGAACGCTGTCGATGTCTTTGGAAGGTTATGTATACAGCCAGGCGCTGGAGGCAGACTTTTCTAAGGTTACAGATGAAGACGGTCGTATTGTCTGCGCAGTGGAACAGGGTCTGTATCTTCTTGTTGCAGAAGGCAAAGTCTGTGGAAATGATTTATACATACCACCAGCAAATCTTGCGGCTGTACCGAATAGAGATGTAAACGGCCAGTGGAAGAATGAGGTTGTATTAGATTACAGCAAGAAGGTAGGCATCAAGACTGTGAATGAACCGTACACGGTACAGAAAATCTGGGCAAATGATGAGAATGGTAAGCATGACCGTCCGGAAAGCATCGTAGTTGATCTCTATATGGACAATCAGTATGACCCATATGATACGGTAACACTGAATACAGAAAATAACTGGCAATACACATGGAAGGAGCTGCCGGCAGGACACAAGTGGACGGCTTCGGAAAGAGAAGTACCGCAGCACTACAAAGTGTCTGTAGATATAGATGGAAATATCATCTCCATTACAAATGAATATACTGGACCAGACGCCCCATCACCAGATATTCCGCAGACAGGGCAGCTGTGGTGGCCGGTACCGTTACTTGCAATCTTAGGAACTGTTTTCTTTGCCCTCGGTTGGGCAAGAAGAAGGGACACTGAATAACAGATGAAGAAAAAAGGATCATTTATGATGACAATAGGGCTGCTGCTTCTTGTAGCGGCTCTTGTTTTAACAGGATACAATATATGGGAAGCAAAGCGTGCGGAGAGATTTTCTAATGCGGCGTTAGATGGATTAATGGATCATATTGGACGGCAGGAAGTACCAGATTACATCTTATTTCCCGACATGGAAATGCCAGTAGTGCTGATTGACGGCTTGTATTACGTAGGCATTATCGAGATTCCGGAACTAAACATGACTTTGCCGATTCTCGCTAAGGAATGGAGCTATGAGAAACTCCAGAAGGCACCGTGTTGTTATTCAGGATCCATTTACAAAGACAACATGGTCATTGCCGGTCATAATATATGGCCACATTTTAGTCCGATTAAAAGTTTGAGTGCGGGAAGTGAGCTTCGCTTTATAGATGTGGAAGGTCACGTGTTCAACTATACGGTCGGATGGGCAGAAATCCTACAGCCGACAGATGTGGAGGAATTAACAGACAGCAAAGACTGGGATTTGACATTATTTACTTGCACCTATACCGGAAGCGAACGTTATACGTTAAGATGCATCGAAGAAAATTAGAAGTAATCGCAGAAAGGCTTTTAAGCCTTGCTCTTTTATCTTGTATACAAGAGCATTTTAACGTATAATATAGTTGTTAAATTATGCCTTTAACCTAGTAAAGCGATAGGTTGAAGTGCAATGGTATTTGTTATAAAAATTTAGGAGGAACAATCAAAAATGGACAACAAGAATGTGCAGCCTGCTACACAGGGCGATCTGAGTTTCGGCAAACTGATTGCCATGATCATCGGTTCTACAATCGGTGCAGGTATTTTCACGACAATCGGCGATATGGCTGCAAACGGTGCATACTCTGGTGCTGTATTAATCGGCTGGGGTATTGCAGGTATCGGTATGTTAGCATTGAGCTTATGCTTCTTTGGTCTGAATAAGGTGAGACCTGACCTGACTAATGGGGTATACAGTTATGCAAAAGAAGGTTTTGGGGAATATGTAGGTTTTAACTCTGCATGGGGTTACTGGATCAGTGCGCTGCTGTGTAACGTATCCTACACTACATTGTTATTTGGATCTATCGGTTATTTCATCCCAGTATTTGGCGAAGGCAACAACCTATTATCCGTTGTTTGTGCATCTGCAATCATCTGGGTAATGAACTTCTTAGTATTAAGAGGTGTCAAAGAAGCTGCCGGCCTGAACATCATTACTACTATCGCAAAGTTGGTTCCACTGGCTGTTTTCATGGTAGCTATCGTATTTGTTGGTGCATTTGATTTAGATATTTTCTTAAATAACTTCTGGGGTGACGGCTCTATGTCCCTGTTAGAACAGGTGAAGGGTACAACCGGTGCTACAGTTTGGTCTTTCATCGGTGTAGAAGGTGCAGTTGTATTATCTGCCCGTGCGAAGAACTCCAGCGATGTAGGTAAGGCTTCTGTAATGGGCTTTGTAGGTCTGCTGGCGATTTATGTAATGGTTGCAGTTTTATCCTTAGGTGTAATGCCTGCTGAACAGATTGCAACACTGGAAAATCCGCAGCTGGCTGGTATCTTAAGAGAAGCAGTTGGTCCTTGGGGTGCAACCCTGGTTAACCTGGGTGTTATTCTGTCTCTGGCAGGTGCATTACTGGGATGGACAATCATCGCTTCTGACTGCCCATATTCTGCAGCAAAGCAGGGCGTATTCATGAAGGCATTTGCAAAGGATAACGCACACGGATCTCCAGCGTTCTCCCTGTTCATGACAAACGGTATCATTCAGGCATTCCTGATTATCGTTTACTTCAACGCTTCTACATATCAGTTATTCTATAACCTGAGTGCATCTATGATCATGATTCCGTACCTGTTCTCTGCACTGTACTATGCAAAGGTAACCTTCAAGAAGGAAGGTCAGCTGGCTGCATATAGTGCTGGTGCTCTGACAAAAGAAAGATTCATTGCAGTATTAGGTTCTATCTACGGCGTCTGGATGCTGTACTCCGGCGGCTTAAGCTACCTGCTGGCAACAACATTACTGTATGCACTGGGTCTGATTATCTTTGTTCTGGGCAGAAAAGAACGTAACGAAAAGGTATTCAAAGGCATGGAATCCATTATCGCTATTGCTATCGTTGCATGTGCAGTGCTTGCGGCTGTGATGATTGCAACAGGAAAGTTAGATGTGTTCTAAATAATGATATAAGATTTATAAAGCGGTTCGATATCGAGCCGCTTTTGTATTGGCTGAATTTCAACGGTTTCACTTGCAAATAAATGGAAAATGATATATACTCATGAATAAGTATACTGTTTTAACTTCGAGAGGTATTAGTTATGAATCCAGTAGTAGAACAATATTTTGAACAGATTAAGGCAAAGTACGCAGCGGTGAGACCAAAGTCCTATGCCTTGCATTTAGAAGCCTGCAAATATCTGCCAGGCGGAGATACAAGAACAGCAACTTTTTTCCTGCCGTTTCCAAATTTCATCGAAAGAGGAGAAGGGGCATACATGTATGATGTGGATGGACATAAGCTGCTGGATTTCCAAAATAACTATACATCTCTGATTCATGGACATGGACATCAGCCAACGGTAGAAGCCGTTCAGAAACAGATTGCTTTAGGAAGTGCTTATACTGCACCTTTTGAGAAACAGATTCAACTGGCGAATCTGCTGGTAGACCGTTATCCAAGTATCGACCTGATCCGTTTCTGCAACTCAGGAACAGAAGCAAACATGCATGCACTTCGTATCGCAAGAGCTTATACCGGCAAAGCAAAACTGGTAAAGACGGAAGGCGGATATCACGGAACAACAGACGTGTTCGAGGCTAGCGTTGATCCAAATATCAAAAAAGCCGGCACACTAGATCAGATCAAAGTCATTCCTGAAAGCCGCGGCGTTTCTGCCAATGCACTAAAAGACGTGCTGGTTGTACCGTTTAATGATATCGAAAGAACCAGAAAGATGATTGAAGAACATCACGAGGAGATTGCCTGCGTAATCATCGAACCGATTATGGGTAGTGCGGGACAGATTACACCGGAAATCGAATATCTGCAGTTCCTCAGAAAAATTACGGAAGAATATAATATTGTATTAATCTTTGACGAAGTTGTAACCGGCAGACTATCTACCGGCGGTGCGCAGAAGTATTATGGAGTGACTCCGGATCTGACAACTTTGGGTAAGATTATCGGCGGAGGGGTACCTGTTGGTGCTTTTGGCGGCAAGAGAGAAATCATGGAAATGTATGATCCTCGCGAAAAGAAGATGTACCATTCCGGAACCTTCAACGGTAACGCGATTACCATGGCAGCAGGTCTTGCTACAATGACTGCTTTCGATGAAGCGGCAGTTGCTCACATTGAATCCCTGGGCGATGCATTTAAGGCAGGCGTGGAAGATATCTATCAGAGATTGGGGTTAGGCATGCAGATTCTGGGTGCCGGCTCTCTATACAACCTGCTCTTTACTAACAAAGAAGTGAAAAATTATCGTGATGTTGCCAGCGCACACGAGGAATTAAATAAAGTTTTATATCTGGATCTGCTGACCAGAGGCGTGTTCAATGCAGAACGAGGCATGTTCTGTATGTCTACACCGATGACTATGGACGATATCGGTTTTGCGTTGGAAACTCTTGAGGCCGCAATGAAAGATCTGCTTCCGGCGATTCAGGCGGAAGCACCGGAACTGATTCTTTAAGGAGGTCTTACTCCTTGAAAAATAAACATCTCTTGACAACTTTTGACAAGAGATGTAACATGAAGTTGTTGTGGGATGTATGGTGTATACAATGCACGACGACACCAAAAATTTATACGGAGGTATTATTATGGAAACTAAGACAAGAACACCTCATAAGCCAAGTTTCATTATCGCAGTAATTCCTGTTATCGTATTACTGGGTACAATGATTACAGCTGTAAAGGTATGGGGTATTGACCCTCACGTTCCACTGATTTTATCCTGCATCACAGCAGCAATC
>JAZUBY010000071.1:0-43859 GCA_045638885.1 Emergencia sp.
CTTTGCAAAGATGGCAAAGATGCCTATGTTTGAACCTGCTGACTCTCAGGAATGTTTAGACATGATGAAGGAAGCTTACGAAGTATCCGAAGAATTCGGTGCATTAGTACTGATGAGAATGGTTACTCGTGTATGCCACTCTAAGTCCTTAGTAGAAGTTGGCGAAAGAAAAGAAGTTGAAGTAAAACCTTGGGAAAAGGATTTAGCTAGATTCGTATGTGTACCTGCTAACGCTAGAGTGAACAGAGTAAACATGGAAGAAAGAACTAAGAAGCTGGCTGCATACTCCGAAAAGTCCAAGTTCAACTTTGCAGAATACGGCGATGGTAAAGTTGGTGTTATTGCATCCGGTCCTTCCTACTACTATGCAAAGGAAGTATTTGGTGAAGAAGCTTCTTACCTGAAGTTAGGTTTCACATATCCATTACCAGCAGAATTAATTAAGGAATTCGCTTCCAAGGTAGAAACAATCTACATCATCGAAGAAGACGATCCATACATCGAAGAATTCGTAAGATGCTTAGGCATTGAATGCCACGGCAAGGACGTATTCCCATCCTATGGTGAAATGACTCCAAACGTATTAAGAAAGGCTTTATACGGCGAAGAATTACCACAGGTTGATTACGCAAAGGAAAAGGTTATCAAGAGACCTCCTACATTCTGCGCAGGCTGCCCTCACAGAGGTCTGTTCTACAGATTAGGTAAGAGAAAAGACGTTATGATCACTGGCGATATCGGATGCTACACATTAGCATTTGCACAGCCATACGCTGCATTAGACGCTGCAATCTGTATGGGTGCTTCCATCTCCATGGGTCACGGTGCACAGAAGGTTTACAACAAAGCCGGCATCAAGAGAAAGGTTGTTACTGTTTTAGGTGACTCCACATTCTTCCACACTGGCGTAAACTCCCTGATGAACACTGTTTACAACAACAGTAACACAATCAATGTGATCTTAGACAATAGAATCACAGGTATGACTGGTCATCAGCAGAACCCAGGTACTGGTTACACAGTAAAGGGCGAAGAAGCAAACATGATCGATATGGAAACTCTGGTAAAGGCAATCGGTATCAAGCATGTGAAGGTTATCGACCCTAACAACCTGAAGGAAGTTGACGAAGCATTCGACGCATTCTGGGATTTAGATGAACCATCCGTAATCATCACAAGATACCCTTGCGTACTGAAGAAATTCTCCCCAGCAGACTTAGAACAGTGGCCAGGTTTATTCCAGTCCAAGAACGTTGTTGATGCAGAAAAATGTATCGGCTGTAAGTTATGTCAGAAGACTGGTTGTCCTGCATTAATCTTTGATAAGGCAGCTAAGAAGGTTGTAATCAACAGAGCAGACTGCGTAGGCTGTGACGTATGTACACAGGTTTGCCCTAAGGATGCTATCGTAAAGGAGGAAAAATAAAATGACAAAGAATATTTTATTATCTGGCGTTGGCGGACAGGGTACAATCACTGCTGCTAAGATGTTAACTATCGGCTTAATGGAAGCTGGTTACGATGTAAAGATGAGTGAAATCCACGGTATGTCCCAGAGAGGCGGCGACGTTGTTTCTCAGGTTAGATATTCCAAGGAAAAGGTTTACTCCCCAGTTATCGACAAAGGTACTGCTGATATCGTAGTATCCTTCGAAGAAATGGAAGCATTAAGATGCTTAGACTACCTGAAACCAGGTGGTACTGTAGTAGTAAACACAGAAAGAATTCCTTCCATGACAGTTTTAACTGGCGCTGAAGAATATGCAGAAGACGTTATCGAAGAAATCCAGAAGGCTGTAGAAAAGACACATGTTATGGATGCTTCCGGCTTAGCTAAGGATTTAGGCAACGTAAAGGCTGCTAACGTAATCCTGTTAGGCGCATTAGTGAAGTTAATGGGTCTGGATGAAATCGACTGGGAAGGCATCATCAGAAAGAATGTAAAAGAAAAGTTCGTAGATCTGAACTTAAAGGCATTCCAGGTTGGTGCTGACGCAGTAAAATAAGCTACATACTGACGTTTCAGAGTGCTGCACACAGGTGCAGCACTCTTTTTTTCTTTTGTTGTTTTTGTTGAAAAAATAGGTATTTTATGATAATATGAGAGATAGCATTCTATTATCATTAGGAGGAACTTATGAAAAAAGAGAATTTTGGCGCACTGCTCCCTATTGGAGTATTTTTAGTGCTTTATTTAGGTCTCGGTATTTTATTTGAATACGTTCTGAAAGTTGGAATGGGTTTCTACAACATTCCAATCGTGGTTGTATTTATGATCGCATTAGGCGTTGCATGCATGCAGAACAAGTCTGTTAGCTTAGACGAAAAGTTAGGCTTAATGGCAAAGGGCGTTGGCGACAAGAACATTATTACTATGCTGCTGATCTTTATGATGGCTGGTATGTTCGTTGGTGTTGTAGGCAGAAGCTCCGCAGAGTCCGTTGCTTACTTCGTACTGTCTTACATCCCTGCACAGTGGGCAATTCTGGTGCTGTTCGTTGTAGCTGCATTCGTATCCTTAGCAATGGGTACTTCCGTAGGTACAATTACACTGCTGACACCAATCGCAGTTGCAGTTGGACAGAGCACAGGTTTTGACATGGCATTATGCGTAGGTCCTGTAGTGGGCGGCGCAATGTTTGGTGACAACCTGTCCTTCATTTCTGATACTACAATTGCTGCTTGTAATGGTCAGGGCTGTCAGATGCAGGACAAGTTCAAGGCAAACTTCAAGATTGCAATTCCTGCTGCACTGGTAACACTGGTTATCCTGGCTGTAAAGTCCATGGGTATGGAAGTTGGCCAGGCTGTGATCAATGACTACAACCTGATTCAGATCATCCCTTACATTCTGGTACTGGCTGGCGGTATCATCGGTATCAACGTATTCGTTGTACTGGTTATCGGTATTGTTTCTGGTGCTATCATCATGCTGGCAACAGGTGCAACTGTAGCAACAGACCTGCTGGCAAGCATGGGCGCTGGCGTTTCCGGCATGTTCGAAACATCCATGGTAGCAGTTCTGGTAGCTGCAATCTGTGCATTAATCGCTGAATATGGCGGTTTCGATGCACTGCTTGCTCTGATTAAGAAGGTATTCAAGGGCAAGAAGGGCGGCCAGCTGGGTATGGGTCTGTTAGTATCCGCAATGGATGTTGCAACAGCAAACAACACAGTTGCTATCGTTATGGCTAACCCAATCGCAAAGGAAATGGCAGCAGACTACGGCATCTCTCCAAAGAAAACTGCATCCATCCTGGATACATTCTCCTGTGTAATGCAGGGTATCATCCCTTACGGTGCACAGATGCTGGTAGCAATTTCTGCAGTAACAACACTGGGCTTTGAAATTTCCGCGTTCGATATCATTCCGAACCTGTTCTACCCATTCATTCTGTTACTGTCTTCTCTGGTATTCATTTTCTTTATTCCAGAAAAGGACGAAAAATAAGAATTATGTACATCAGGAACCTCGGGTTTACCCGGGGTTCTTTTTTCATGTGGAAATAGAAGAACGCACATGGTAAAATAGTAGACAGAGAAATACGATTTGGAGGAAGACAAAATGAGCAATGCAATTCGTATCAAAGAAACAGGAAACTATGAGGAACTGATTCCTTTGTTCTCTGCTTCCGGCCTGGAAATTCACGTGGAAGCAGACCAGAAACCAAAGGGCATGATTACCTGCTGGAAGGCTGAGCGCAACGGACAGCTTGCCGGCGGCGTTTCTATTGAGAATAAAGATGGACACTTTGTCATCGGTGATATCGCTGTGGAAGAAGCAATGCGCGGCGAAAACATCGGCAGCCTGCTTCTGGCAACAGCCATGGAAAAGATTTACGACCTGAAAGGGGAAGAAATCTATTTGGTGGCAAAGGCGCCAAAGTTCTTTGAAAAATACGGTTTTACATATTTAGAGGCAGAAGAAGTACCGGATATCTTTAACTGCAAGTCCTGCGATCAGCGCGGCGTGAAATGTTATCCGGAGTTTATGAAATTTGAGTTTGAGGAGTAGAAAAATGGAAAAAGTTTTATTTTTAGATGCCTGCGTACGTGAAGAGGCGTCCAGAACCAAAGAACTGTGCAACGTATATCTGGAAGAATTCCTGAAGGCACATCCCGATGCAGAAGTGGAACATCTGGTGCTTCGTGACGGTGTGGTAAAGACCCATACCATGGAAAAGCTGGAAGAGCGAGACGCCTGCGTTCGTGCCGGCAATTGGGATCACCCTATGTTTGATTTGGGTAAGCAGTACAGAGATGCAGACTATATCGTTATCGGTACACCTTACTGGGATCTGTCCTTTGCAGCCATCCTGAAGGTATACCTGGAAAACATCATGGTGGCAGACCTGACTTTCGGCTGCAATGACCAGGGCTTCTACGGCCTGTGCAAAGGCAAGATGATGACCTATATCACTACTGGCGGCGGTGTCATCGATGGCCAGAACTACGGTTACGAATATATGCAGGCCATTGCAAAGATGACCGGTATCGATGAAACAGAATGCTTCTATGCACAGAATCTGGACATTGTGGGTTTTGATGCAGATGCCATTATGGAAGAAGCTAAGGAAATGATCAGAGCAGCGTTTTAAAAATAATGCTACAAAAGATATGGAAGTGAATTTTATGAGGAAACGGATTTTTGATGTAATTGAACCGGGAAATAAATCTGGGAAATATTGCAAGCTGTATGATGTTGGGATGATTATCATCATCACTATAAGTCTTATTCCGCTCGTATTTAAGCAGGAGACATTGCTGCTTTACGCCTTAGAGAAATTTACGATGGTTGTTTTTATCATTGATTATGCGCTAAGATGGATGACGGCAGACTATTTCTTTGGAAAAAAGACTTTTGGATCGTTTTTAAAATATCCTTTTACAGCAATGGCCATCATAGATTTGCTTTCTATACTTCCGTCAATATGTATGCTGAACCAGAGCGTCAAAGTCTTAAGAGTATTTAGAATGATTCGTGCGATGAGAGTTCTTCGCGTACTTAAGACAATCCGCTACTCTAAAAGTTTATCTTTGATTAGCCGTGTGATTGCAAATTCAAAAGAATCACTTTCTGCAGTATGCGTGTTAGCTGCAGGCTATATATTAACTTCTGCTTTGATTATATTCAATGTGGAGCCAGAGACCTTTGAGACCTTCTTTGATGCCCTTTACTGGGCAACCGTTTCTTTAACGACTGTGGGATATGGTGATATCTATCCTGTATCTAATTTAGGAAGAGTCATTACTATGGCATCTTCGGTTTTTGGAATTGCAATCGTAGCTTTACCAGCAGGCATTATTACTGCCGGATATATGAATGAACTTCAAAAAAAGAAAGACAACAACCAATAGAAAAGAAAGTTTATAAGAAAAGAGCTATTTAGAACAATTTCTAAATAGCTCTTGTTTTTTGTGAGGCGCAGTAGTAGAATCTATTTAGAAAAACTTCTAAATAGAAAAGGAAGAGGTGATTTTGTGGCAATGGCAGATACCTTTAAGGCCCTGGGCAGCCCCGTTCGAAGAGAAATTTTGATGCTGCTAAAAAACGGCAGGCTGTCAGCAGGCGAAATTGGAGAACATTTTGATATGACCGGTGCGACCATGTCACACCATTTGAGCCAGCTGAAAAAGGCAGACCTGATATTTGAAAGCAAAGAAAAGAATTTTGTATATTATGAACTGAATGCCACCGTATTTGAAGAAATCATGCTGTGGTTCGCACAGTTCAGAGGAGGAGACGAAGATGAAAGAAAATAGAAAGACGATGATTTTGACCTGCCTGTTATGCCTGCTGCCAATGGCACTGGGAATGTACTTCTATAAGGAGCTGCCGGACCAGATGCCGATTCATTGGAATGCAGAGGGATCGGTAGACGGCTACGCATCAAAGGCGCTGGCCGTGTTTGGTTTCCCTGTATTTTTTGCAGCACTGGAGGTCCTGATGTTCTTTGTAGTCCTAAATGATCCCAAAAAACAGAACCAGTCCGAAATCATGAGACAGCTGGGATTCTGGTCCCTGCCTGTCATCGGCCTCATTGTATATACTGCGACAATCTTTTTCGGTTTGGGTTATGATTTGCCGATTACAACCATCGTGATGCTCCTGGTAGGGGTGCTGTTCATCGTAGTGGGCAACTACATGCCAAAGGCAAAACAGAATTACACCATCGGCATCAAACTGCCATGGACTTTAGATGACACCGAGAACTGGAACAAGACCCACCGTCTGGCAGGATTCCTCTGGGTGATCGGCGGCATCGTATTCCTAATTGGCGCATTCCTGCCTGGAGGGGAAATCCTGACCATTGGGGTAGCGCTAGTGATGGTGCTGGTACCAACAGGATATTCCTATTTACTGTATCAAAAAAAGCAGAAGTCTGAATAAAAGACAGGAGGGAAGTCCTATGATTCGAGAAAACATCATTGTAGGAGAAGGCACGAAATATCCTCTAAAGGGGATGCTGACGTTGCCAAAAGCGACAGAAGGTCTTGTCCCTGCAGTCGTATTTGTCCACGGCTCAGGATCCAGCAATATGGATGAAAAAGTATATAAGCTGACACCTTTTAAGGATTTGGCAGAAGGCCTGGCCCGTCACGGCATTGCATCCATACGCTACGACAAAAGAAGCTTTGCCCACGGACTCAAAATGCTGCGGGACAAAAGCCAGCCGGTAACAGTAAAAACAGAGAGTATAGACGATGCGATTCTTGCTACGGAGCTATTGAGAAAAGATCCCCGCGTTGATAGTGAGAAGATTTTTATCATTGGCCACAGCATGGGCGGCATGCTGGCACCTCGTATTGATGCGGAAGGCGGGGACTATCGCGGCCTCATCATGATGGCAGGGACACCACGCCGCCTGGAATTGATTATGGAGGAACAGCTGGAAGCTTCCTTCGCAGAAATGGGAAAATTCATTCGTTTCTTTGCCGAGAAAAGTGCCAGAAAGATTATAAAAAAATTCGACGGTATGTATGAAATGACTGATGAAGAGGCTATGAAACTGAAAATCGCCGGTGGCACAACAGTCTACTACTTCAAAGAAATGGGCGAGCCGCCTGTGGCACACTATTTACAAAAAGCACAGAAGCCAATGCTGATTATGCAAGGCGCAAAGGATTGTCAGGTAAAAGTTGATAAGGATTTTAACGCATACAAAGAAATCCTGGCAGATCGAGATGATGTAACTTTTAAACTTTACGAAAGTCTGAACCATGCTTTCGTTCCATCCATTTATAACAGTATCCTGAAGGTGAAACAGGAATTCAGCGTCGAGCGTCACATTGGCGAAGACGTCATTGCAGATATCGCAAACTGGATCAAAGAGAGATAATGAAGAACCCCCGAGCCTATGATTGAGGCCGGGGGTTCTATTTTATCGTTGTGGTGAGAGGCGTATTGTATCTTAAAAATGTATTATTTTGAAAAAACATCATGTTTTTTTCAAAAAAGAAGGAAATAGGATGCTTTATCATTTGTAGAGATGGAAAAAAATGTAAATAATGTGTTGAAAGCGCCTCTAAAATGGAATAAAATGGAAGAAAAAAGGAAGGTGGGGCTCATGTGGATTTTCTGAAATGCCTGAAGAAGGATATAGAACTGGAAAAGATACTGTTAAAGCAATATGAGAAAGAGGTCGTCCATTATCCAGAAGGTCGGCTCAACGGCAAGCGCATTAGGGGTAAACAGAAATACTACCAGATAAAAAAAGATGGCACTGCAAAATATATTTCAAAAGAAAACAAAGCATTGATAATTGCATTAAGAACAAAAAGACTACTGCTCAAGTCAATCGAAATCTTGAGAGAAAATTTAAAATGGCAGGAGAAACTATTGCAACATTATAAATCTTATGATTTAGATGACGTGGAGGTGCGGCTGCCTGGAGGTTATAGTGAAGATGCGCTGAGAGAATGGGCAAAAGGACCATATCGGCAGAACCCTTTTTACAAAGAATATAAAGTATTCCAAACCTCTTTTGGTCTTATGGTTCGGTCAAAGGCGGAGGTGATGATTGCGGAACTCTTGTTTGGATTGGGGATTCCTTTTCAATATGATGTGGAAGTTTTGCTGCAGGATGCAGAAGGATATACCATAAGCTACTATATGGACTTTGTTATTTTGACTCCAACAGGAAAAAAGATCTATTGGGAGCACATGGGGAAATTTCATGATGAACGTTATCGGCAGCATAATCTGAAAAAATTTTGTCTGTACTATGATAACGATATCATCCTTGGAGATAATTTTATCATTACAATGGAGTCCAAGAAAGGTGGATTAAGTGGAAAAAAGATTTTGGAAATTATAAAAGGACAGATTTTACCCTATTTTGAATAAGCTATAACATAGGAAGACATCCCCTAAATGTGGTTTTCTCGAAAAACATCATGTTTTTTAGAAAAAACCGAAAAATAGGATGCCGTATAAAGAGCAGAAAAACAAACAGAGCGGTCTTTCGACCGCCCATTTTAACCCACTAGTACCTGTAGCTGGGTAATATATTCAGATTCGTCATTGGTATCGTGATTATCGATGATATACAGCTCCATCGGCTCGCCGGCTGGGGTCAGCTGATGAAGATCGGCGTATTGAAATAAGGTTTCCCAGGCCGCGGGGATGGTCTTGTAGCTGCCTTGTACAGTCAGGCAGAGATAGTCGCCTGCAGGCAGCACTGCATCAAAGTCAGCCTTTTCTGTGGTATAGAAAACCGATGTGAAATGACCATATTTGCCTTCCTGAATCTCAGTCAGCGGCAGCGTGGAGCCGATACTCCCATTACCGATGATATAGAGCTGATCTTCGTATTCTTTCTGCAGTTTCTTGATAACGAAATCCAGGTCCTCGTCTCGATATACGTTTTCACTGAGGCGGAGAATCTTGCGGGCAGGGAGCAAACGGACTTCCGGAAGCGAAGCCGGCACTGCACTGCGGTGTTCATCGATTTCCTCGATTCGTTCTGCCAGATGTTGTCGCAAAGCAGTCAGCTCTGCTGTTTTTTTATCAATGGCCTCAATTTCTGCCTGAAATAAATCCAGCGTCTTCTGCAGATTAAAATCCGCCAGATGATCTTTGATTTCTCCCATAGAGAAGCCAATGGTCCGCAGCTCACGCAAAATATTTAAGGTTCTGATGTCGCCGATGTTGTACATGCGGTAGCCGTTGTCGTCACGGGCTGGCTTCAGAATGCCCAGTTCCTCATAATAGCGGAGAGAGTCGGTGCCGATGCCGTAGAGGCTGGCGATTTCTCCAATTTTGTAGTATTCTTTTCTTTTCATAGTAAGCTTTGCTCCTTTACCTTGGTATTTTACCAAGGTTTACAGGGGAAGTAAAGTCATAAAAAAAGAGGGCGTGAGCCCTCTTTTCAATATCTTATTTTCTTCTCGCATCTAAAATCACTTTTACAATCTGGATCACCAGTGTTGGGGCAAATGCCAGACCTGCAACCCAGCCAATCTGTGCACCTGTCAGGGATGCGATACCGAATGCAGTACCGAAGACAGGCATCAGCAGGATGCATAATAACAGGGCAGTACCTACTGCAAAAGCACCGATACAGTACCAGTTGGAAGTCAGACCCAGCTTAAAGATGGACTGCTTGCCTCTGGAGTTGAAGCCGTGCCACAGTCTTGCCCAGCACAGTGTAGCGAATGCCATGGTGGATGCAGTTACTACGTCCACTGCAATACCCTGATAGAAAGCAACGCAGGTTGCGATGGCAATCAGCAGACCCTGCAGACCAATCTGTTCCAGTGTTTCCTTCGTCAGAACGGACTCGTCACGAGGACGTGGTCTTTCATGAATCAGAGCCGGATTGGATGGTTCCATACTGATGGCCAGAGCAGGTAAGCTGTCTGTAATCAGGTTGATGAACAGCAGCTGTACTGCAGTAAACGGTGCAGGCAGTGCCATGATGGATGCGTAGATTACCATCAGGATAGCTGCAAAGTTACCGGATAATAAGAACTTGATAGCGTTCTTGATGTTTTCGTATACGTTTCTGCCGTTTAATACGGACTTGATGATGGTAGCAAAGTTATCATCTGTCAGAATCATGGAAGCGGAGTCCTTTGCAACTTCCGTTCCGGTGATACCCATTGCTACGCCCACATCGGCGCTCTTCAGCGCCGGTGCGTCGTTGACGCCGTCGCCAGTCATGGCGACGATGTGGGCCTGGTCCTGCCAAGCCTGGACGATTCTGATTTTGTTATCCGGACTCACACGAGCGTAAACGCTGATATGAGCCAGTTTTTCGTTGAGTTCTTCATCGCTCATGGCATCCAGTTCCGGGCCGGTTACTGCCATGTCGCCTTCCTGCAGGATGCCGATACGCTTTGCGATGGCAGATGCAGTGATTTTGTGGTCGCCGGTAATCATAATTGGCTTAATGCCGGCTGCGATACAGTCGGCTACAGCCTGTGCAGATTCCTCTCTAGGAGGGTCCATTTCAGCCATCAGACCGATATATTCTAAATCGTGTTCGTCGTCAAAAGTCAGTTCGCGTTCTGCGTCGATGATTCTGCGGGCGAAAGCCAGAACACGCAGACCCTGGTTGGACAGGTCGAAGTTGGTCTGACGGATTTCTTCTTTGTCGGCATCGGACAGGTTTACGGTTCTGTCCAAGATAACGTCTAATGCACCCTTTGTGTACAGTACATATTTGCCGTCAATCTGATGCAGCGTTGTCATCAGCTTTCTGTCAGAGTCGAATGGAAGCTCTGCCAGTCTAGGGAACTGGGCTCTTGTTGCGTCATAATCGCCGCCTGCAGCCATGTAGTAATCTACGAAAGCAGTTTCTGTCGGGTCGCCTGCAGTGACACCATCTACGATAGCAGTGTCGTTACATAATACGGACGCCTGAATCAGTGCATCCTTATTTTCATCACTTACTACAACCTGTTCTACGGTCATCTTGTTCTGTGTCAGTGTACCGGTCTTATCGGAACAGATGATGGATACACAGCCCAGGCCTTCTACGGCATTCAGATTTTTGATGATGGCATTTTCATCAGCCATACGGGAAGTTCCGATGGCCAGGGAGATAGTAATGATAGAAGACAGAGCTTCCGGAATGGCAGCTACTGCCAGAGCTACTGCGAAGAGCAGGGAGTCTGTCATCGGCATGCCTCTGTATACGTTCAGCGCAAATACCACTACGCAGATTGCGATGATAGCGATGGACAGCTTCTTGCTGAAGTTATCCATGGTTACCTGCAACGGTGTCTTTCTGTCTGCAGTGTTATTCATCAGGTCAGCAATCTTACCCAGCTCTGTATGAACACCAACGCCGGTGATGACTGCCAGGCCTCTGCCATAAGTTACCAGAGAGCCGGAGAAGACCATATTCTTCTGGTCGCCCAAAGCAACTTTGTCAGCATCGATCACATCGATGAACTTTTCAACGCCTTCAGATTCCCCGGTCAGAGAACTTTCGTTAACCTTCAGGGAGTAGCTTTCGATCAGTCTGCCGTCGCCAGGGATGACGTCGCCGGCTTCCAGTCTGATAATATCGCCGCAAACCAGCTGGTCAGCATCGATTTCCATTGGCTGGCCGTCACGAATCACCTTTGCGATTGGCGCGGAAAGCTTCTTGAGAGATTCCAAAGACTTTTCAGCCTTCAGATACTGAGCTGTACCTAAGATTGCATTTAAAATCAGTACAGCGATGATTACAATCGTACTTTCCAGGTTGCCTGTGGACAGAGAAATCAGTGCTGCGATAATCAGAATGATAACCAGCAGATCCTTAAACTGTTCTGCGAAAACCTGCAGTACACTTTTCTTTTTCTTTTCATAGAGTTTGTTTTCTCCAAACTGTTCCCTGTTTTTCTCAACCTGTTCGCTGGACAGGCCGCCCATACCAGAGGAAAATTCGGTGAAAATGTCAGATACCTGTTTGTTAAAATACATTTTTAACCTCCTGTTGTCATTTCTAGTATAACCGATTATACAAAAAAGAGACTTCCAAGATAGTTGTATAGAAAACTACCTTAAAAGTCTCGCTATTTCAAGTAAATGCGGATTCACCCACCAGGCAAATCGTATTGACGCAAGTTACTACAGCCGAAGCTGCAAGCTACTCCCCTTTAATTAACATATCAAGGAATATTCAATTTTGTTCTCAAAAAATATATCATAAGTTTGTCATTTTTGCAAGTATTTATGGTAGAATAACCTTGTAAAGGAGCAACCTGAAAATGAAAGAAGATAATTTTTTTCTCGGTCAGCTGGCGGACAAAATCGACCAGTGCGAGAATAAATATATAACAACCTATACCAATTTTATGGATGGTCATCAGCAGTCCATCGCCCGTATTTATTGCCGAAAGAATTTTATACCGGCCACCGATGGTGACCTGTACACACCGGAAGACATGGGATCCATCCCTGCAACCCGCAGCATCTTCTATGGCGGCTATCCGGACGCGGAGCGTGTGATTTTAATCAACCTGCCGGATTATGCTTTTCTGGAGGCCGAAGAGCCGTTAACCGTGATTCGTGCCACCAAAGCAGAAGGCAGTCGTGACCTGACCCATCGTGATTACCTGGGCTCTCTCATAGGCCTGGGCATCAAAAGAGAGATGGTAGGGGATATCCTGGTAAGAGAGGACGGGGCTGATATCATCGTCATGAGCGACTTTGCTGATTTTGTGATGATGAACTACTGCAAGGCAGGTAGGACCAACCTGAGTCTGACACAGCACCCGATCAAAAATCTCATCGTGCCGGAGCGCAAAACCCAAATCATCACCGACACGGTGGCATCTCTGAGACTGGACAGCATCGTGGCATCGGCTTTCAATTTATCCAGAGGAAAAGCCAGCGAGGCCATCACCCGAGGCATCGTCTTTGTCAACCATATGGAAACCACCAAGCCGGATCAGCAGGTAGCGGAAGGTGACCGCATCACCCTGAGAGGGAAAGGGAAGGCGGTACTAAGTGAAATTGGCGGGAAATCCCGCAAAGATAGACAATATATCAAGATTGAGAGGTACTAAGAATGGATTATGCAAAAGAGTATCAGCAGAAACTATTAACACCGGAAGCAGCTGCAAAGCTGATTCAGGACGGCGACTGTGTGGACTACGCCCAGGGATGTTCCTTCCCGACGACTTTTGACCGTGCCTTAGGAGGCAGAGCCGGTGAAGTAAAAGACGTGCAGGTTCGCTCCGCAATCAGTGTGGCACCGGTACAGGTAGTAGAACAGGATCCAAATGGAGAATCCTTCACCTTTAACCTGTGGCACTGCTCTGGCAGAGACCGTAAATATGTAGATCAGGGCAGAGCCTTCTATGAGCCGATGCTGTTCAGACACTGCGGTCCTTACTATACAAAAGGCTATGTCAATGTAGACGTGGCTGTCATCACTGTGGCGCCGATGGACCGTTTCGGTAACTTCAGTTTCGGTCTGTCCAACTGCTGCAACCAGGAAATCCTGGATAAAGCAAAGACCATCATCTTAGAAGTCAATGAAACTATGCCGGTAGTTTTTGGTAAGACCAATGACCACATTCACATTTCTCAGGTGGATTACGTCATCGAAAGTGTAGACCCTGTAGCGGCACTGCCTGCAGCTGCGCCTGCAACACCGGATGACATTGCCATTGCAAACTTCATTTTCCCACACCTGGAAGATGAAATCACACTGCAGCTGGGTATCGGCGGTATGCCGGACACACTGGGTACTTTGATCGCAGAATCTGATCTGAAAGACCTGGGCATGCACACTGAACTGATGGCAAGCGCATACCTGAAGCTGTACGAATCCGGCAAGATCACAGACAGAAAGAAATCCATCGACCGTGGCAAAGGTGTCTTCGGCACTTGTATGGGTACCCGCGACCTGTATGATTTCTTACATTATAATTCCAACATTCTGTCTGCTCCGATGGCATATACCAACGATCCTGCAGTCATCAAGCAGCACCAGAAGTTCGTATCCATCAACAGTTGCATTTCCATGGACCTGTACGGACAGGTTTGTTCTGAATCTGCAGGCACCAGACATATCAGCGGCACCGGCGGACAGGTAGACTTTGTAACAGGTGCTTTCGAAAGCCCTGGCGGAAAGGCTTTCCTGACTATGAAATCTGTATCTAAGGACAAAGAAGGCAACCTGCGTTCCAACATCCTGCCAAAGTTCACAGATGGTTCCATCATCACTACACCAAGAACTCAGGCACCATTCATGGTAACAGAGCAGGGTATTGCTAATCTGACTGGTAAGGCAACATGGCAGAGAGCAGAGTCTGTTATCAGTATCGCACATCCTGACTTCCGTGAAGACCTGATCAAGGCAGCAGAAGAACAGGGTATCTGGAGAAAGAGCAATAAGAGATAATTGCATAGATATAAAAAAGGACGATTCCAATTGGAATCGTCCTTTTCTTATGATCAGCATCATGTTGCTGAATTATAAATTCTTTGTTTCTTCGTATCTCTTAACCTTACCAGTTGTAGTCTTGATCATTGGCTGGTCAGTTGTGATAACACGAGTGATCTGCTTGTAAACAGGCAGTGTTGTATTGATTTCATTGATGTCTTTTTTGATGTATTCGTTGATTGCATCTGCATCTGTCAGACCTTCTTCTTTCAGAACGTCTGCCTTGTAAACGATCTTTGTGGACAGTGCGATGTCTCTTTCGTCATCACCCTTTGCCTGACCGAATACCATTACTTCTTCTACGTATGGCAGGTTGGAAATCAGAACTTCGATTTCTTCTGGGTAAACGTTCTTACCGTTCTTCAGAACGATAACGTTCTTCTTTCTGCCGCAGATGTAAACGTAGCCGCCTTCGGAGATGTAAGCCAGGTCACCTGTGTGCAGCCAGCCGTCAACTAATGTTTCAGCTGTTGCTTCTTCGTTTTCGAAGTAGCCGTACATTACGTTTGGACCTCTTGCAATCAGTTCACCGATACCTTCTTCGTTTGGTTCAAAGATTTCAACATCAACACCTGGCAGTGGGCGTCCGATGGAGCCGAATTCCTGCTCAAAGTGGTTTTCTGCAGTGATAACAGGGGAAGCTTCTGTCATGCCGTAGCCCTGAACTGCTTTGATACCGAAGTTGTTGAAGCCTTCTAATGCTTCAGGGTCGATTGCAGCAGCACCGGAGATAACGAAACGCAGTTCGCCGCCCAGCTGATCTAAGATCTGCTTGAACAGCTTACGACGGATATCGATACCGAACTTCAGTAAGAACTTGGATAATTTAATACCGAATTTTACAGTGTTTTCCTTACCTTCCTTCTTTACTGTAGCCATTACCTTCTTGTAGATGGATTCGATTAACAGAGGAACGCAGAAGAACAGGGAAACCTTGTATTCTACGATATTCTTCTGTAAGTACTTCAGACCATCACAGTAAGTTGTTGCAGCACCGCAGGCAATCATCAGAATCTGACCTGTGGAACCGAATGTATGGTGGTATGGCAGGAATGCCATAGTTACGTCTGTAGGACGAACGTCTTCTGTCTGAGACAGAATATATACGTTGGACAGGATGTTTCTCTGAGATAACATAACTGCCTTTGCCATAGAAGTTGTACCGGAAGTGAATAACAGAACTGTTACTGCGTCACCATCGATTGGCAGGTTCAGGTATGTTTCGTCACCTGCTTCCAGTGCCTTCTTACCTTCTTCCATGTACTGTGCGATAGTAGGGTAGTCACCGCATTCGCTCATAGCGATCCAGTTCTTTACCTGTGTTTTGCCTTCTGCCTTCAGCTTTTCAACCATATCAATCTTTGCAGGGTCGAAAATGAAAGTGTCAGAATAGCTTCTTGCCAGGGAAGATTCCAGCTCTTCGTATGGCAGACCGTTATCCAGAGGTACGCAAGTACCTAAACCGCCCAGAACTGCAAAATAACTCTGCATCCATGGGTAGCTGTTCTTACCGGAAATGGCAATGGTGTGGCCCTGTAAACCTGCAGCGTATAAACCTGCACCAAACTCAACTACCTGATCACGGAACATTTTAAATGTAATGTGTTCATATTCAATTTCTGTCTTACTCTTTTTATGCTTGATGATGAATGCTGTGTTGTCTGCGAACTTCTGTGCGCTTCCATTCAGCAGTTCTCTAAAATTGCTATAGTCGATTGCATCTTTGTTGAATCTTGGCTTCAACTGAGTTAACTTTTTCATGGACATATTCTCCTTTCCAAAATGTGGAATTATATAGTCTTTCTCATAATTTAACGTAGTTATCGAAACTATATTAACTTATTATGGCAACTTTGTCAACAATTTGACATAAAATATTGTTTGTGCTATGATAACTATGTATGAAAATTTTTAGATAAAGGAAGAAAAAATGGCAAAACAAACAGGGTTAGAACATTTTAAATTACCAAGATGGAACGATCTGCCTTCCATCGATTTATACTTGGATCAGGTACTGAGCCTGCTGGATGAATATCTGGGAGAATACTTAGAACTGGATGGCAAGAAGGTCATGACAAAGACCATGATCAATAACTATGTAAAGCACAAATATCTGCGTGCACCGGTAAATAAGAAATACGACCGTTTCACGGTGGCATCTCTCTTTGTTATTGCTATTTTGAAACCGGTATATACAATCGAAGAAATCTCCAAGCTGATTAAGCTGTCCGCAAGAGTGGCAGGTCCGGAAACCGGATATGATCAGTTTTGTGATTACATCGAACAGGGGGTTCGCCATGCTTTCGAGGGGACAGTGATGCCGAAAGAACCTCTGAAAGAAGACAGACGCTGGATCTTATGGAACGTTTGTAACTCCTTCGCATGCCAGCTCTATGCAAGAAAAGTATACTTGCAGTCAAACCCAACGAAGAAACAATAAGCTGATAGATGGAGGAAAGACATGAGTGTATTGACAGTTGAAAAAGTATCCCATGGCTTCGGCGGAAGACAGATTCTGGAGGATGCTTCCTTTAAATTAAACAAAGGTGAACACGTAGGCTTAGTCGGCGCCAACGGTGAAGGTAAGACTACGTTCTTAAATATTATTACAGGTGCTTTGATGCCGGATGCAGGGAAGGTAACATGGTGTAACCACATCACAACCGGTTACCTGGACCAGAGAACAACGCTGACACCGGGCAAGACCATCAGAGAAGTACTGCAGGATGCTTATCTGTATTACTTTGATCTGGAAAAAGAAATGCTGGAATGCTACGATAAGATGGCTACAGCCAGCGACGACGAAATGACAAAGCTGATGGAAGACGCAGCCGAAATCCAGGACATCCTGGAACATTCCGGCTTCTACACCATCGACTCTAAAATTGAAGAATTTGCTAACGGTCTGGGTCTGGGCGACATCGGTCTGGACAAAGACGTGTCCGAGTTATCCGGCGGCCAGAGATCCAAGGTTCTGTTAACAAAGCTGTTATTAGAGAACCCAATGATCCTGATCCTGGACGAACCGACCAACTACCTGGATGAAAACCACATCCTGTGGCTGAAGAGATTCCTGCAGAACTACGAAAACGCATTTATTCTGGTTTCCCACGACATCCCATTCTTAAACGATGTTGTTAACGTAATCTACCATGTAGAAGACGCAGTTCTGACAAGATACACAGGAAACTACGACGACTTCATGCGCATGTATGACCTGAAGAAGGCACAGCTGGAAGCAGCATACAAGAAGCAGCAGAAGGAAATCGCTGACTTAGAAGACTTTATCGCCCGTAACAAGGCGAGAATCGCCACAACAAATATGGCGAAGTCCAGACAGAAGAAGCTGGATAAGATGGAAAAAATCGAGTTGATCAAGGAAAAACCAAAGCCAATCTTCCAGTTCGACTACTCCCGTGCCCCAGGCAAGTACGTTATCGAAGCAGAAAACCTGGTACTGGGTTACGACGAAGCTCTGACAAAACCGTTAACTTTCCACGTAGAGCGTGGCAAGAAGATCGCCATCAAAGGTGTCAACGGTCTGGGTAAGTCCACACTGCTGAAGACAATGCTGGGCATCATCCCTGCATTCGACGGCGAAGTGAAGCTGGACTACTACGCAGAACCTGCATATTTCGAACAGGAACACGACGGCAGTAACAAAACTGCTCTGCAGGATTTCTGGGATGAGTTCCCTTCCTTAGATAATGGGGAAGCGCGTCGTGCACTGGCAAGATGCGGCCTGACCAACGAACACATTGAGAGCCAGGTAAGAGTTCTGTCTGGTGGTGAAAATGCAAAGTTCCGTCTGTGCAAGCTGATGCAGAAGCCAATGAACCTGCTGGTATTAGACGAACCGACCAACCATCTGGATCCTGTTGCAAAGGATGTGCTGAAAGAAGCCGTTCGTGACTTCAAGGGTACCGTAATCCTTGTATCCCACGAACCGGAATTCTACGAAGACGTGGTAACTGACATCTGGAACATCGAAGACTGGACAACAAAGGTTGTATAAGTCTTTCGGGTCTACCCGGATTTTGAAATGATAGCAAAATAGAGAAGCAATTCATAAGAATGCTTCTCTATTTTTTTATTTTATGAAGTTTTGCGTATACATTTTGCTGTAAACAGCGATTTTTTGTTGACTATTTTTGACGTTTTTCGCGATTTGGGTATACTTCCAAAGCCCCCAGCTTTTATTTTCTCTGAATCGTCAGATCTTCTGCCCAGTTTTCACTCAGCACATGGTCCATAATCTGTGCAGCCACCTCTGCAGGGTCCATAAATGTATCGGACTTTTCTGCGGAGATGTAATCTCTTGCTTCATTCCAGAATCCTGTGTTCATGCCGCCTGGGAATACACCGGTTATCTTCACAGAAGTGTCTGCATAAGTTGCCTTCAGTGCTTCCGTATAACCGCGGGCACCCCACTTCACAGCGCAGTACAGGGATTCCTGTTTCTTGCCCTTCAGTGCAGCCGTGGACATGATGTTCACGATATGAGTATCTGCTTCACCGGTTGCCAGCAGCACCTGCTTTGTACAATGTAAAATCGCACGGACACCATCAAAAGACTCTTCGATATCTGCAACTGTAAATTCTGTTGGTGCTTTGAAGACAGACTTCTGTGCGTTATTAAACAGCATCGCAATATGGCCGATTTCAGCAGCCGCAGCAACCGCATCGGCAACAAATTCCTCATCCGCAACATCACCTACGAAGCCGCGATATGCTTTTCCCGCAAATAAATCATCCAATGCAGCCATCTTTTCCGGATTTCTGCCCAGATTGCAGACGAAGAATCCTGCGTTCAGTCCGGCCTTTACCAATTCTAAACCTAAACCGGCAGATCCACCGGTAACAATCATTACTTTTTTATCCATAAATGTCATTCCTCCATCTTGTAACCTAAAAGCATTATATTTCTCCCATCCGTCAGTGTCAATAGTCCGACAGATTACAACTTTGCCAAACGGGCAAAAATGGTATATAATATAATGTTAGAAAACAAAAGGAGAACGACATGATTACCATCTTGAAACCGGGAACAACAGAAGAGAGAAGAAATCAGCTGACTCGCTGGTTTGAATCCATGGGACTACAAGTTCATGCAGCTATCGGTGAGAACCAGACTGTTTTAGGCGTCATCGGCGATACCAGCGGCATCGACATGGAAATGCTGCGACTACTAGACATCGTAGAAAGCGTGGCAGAAATCGACGAGCCTTTTAAGAGCGTCAATAGAAAATTCCATCCGCAGGACACTGTGGTAGATGTTTTGGGCGCCAAGTGCGGCGGCGGAAACTTTGCAGTCATCGCAGGACCATGCTCTGTAGAGAGCCCGGACCAGATCAAAGAAGTTGCAAACCGTGTCAAAGCATCCGGTGCAACCATGCTGAGAGGCGGTGCTTTCAAACCGAGAACTTCTCCATATGACTTCCAGGGTATGCGTGCCGAAGGTATCGAACTGCTACTGGAAGCAAAGAAGGAAACCGGTCTTCCTATCGTAACGGAAATCATGAACGCCAACCACCTTCCACTTTTTGAAGAGGTAGATGTGATTCAGGTTGGTGCCAGAAACATGCAGAACTTCGAGCTGCTGAAAGAACTGGGAAAGACCGACAAGACCATTCTCCTGAAACGTGGTCTTGCCAACACACTGAAAGAACTCCTCATGAGTGCAGAATACATTATGGCAGAGGGCAATGAGAATATCATCCTTTGCGAACGAGGCATTCGTACTTTTGAGACTTATACAAGAAATACTTTGGACTTATCAGCCATTCCGGTGCTCCACAATCTGACACATCTGCCAGTAGTGGTGGATCCAAGCCACGGCACAGGTCATGCAAACCTGGTAGAATCCATGGCTATGGCGGCAGCGGCATGCGGGGCAGACGGTATCATGATCGAAGTCCACAACGATCCGGCTACTGCACTCTGTGACGGCCCACAGTCCCTGACACCGGACCAGTTTGCAAAGGTTATGGCCAAGGTCAAGAAAATCAGAGAGGCAATCACATGCGATTAGAAAATTTAGGCGCAGAACTTCATAAATATATCAAAGGCGACAGCATCATGATCGTCACCGACGAAACCGTAGCAGAACTTTACCTGGACCGCTGCATCAAAACTGTCAGCGAAGCAGGATTCGAAGTTCACGGTTTTGTGGTAGAACCGGGAGAACACTCCAAAAGTGGGGAAGTCTACCTGGCCTTGTTAGGTGCTTTGGCGGAAATCCCACTGACAAGAGCTGACGGCATCATCGCTTTAGGTGGTGGCGTCATCGGAGACCTTGCCGGTTTTGCGGCAGCGACCTATCTGCGCGGCATTAAAGTCATTCAGGTACCAACGACTTTACTGGCAGCCGTAGATTCTTCCGTTGGCGGCAAAACTGCCATCAACCTGCCGGAAGGTAAGAACCTGGCGGGCGCATTCCACCAGCCGGCTCTGGTCTGGCAGGATACCAGTCTGTTGAGCACTTTGCCGGAAGATATCTACCTGGACGGGATGGCGGAAGTCATCAAATACGGAATCATGGCAGATGGGGATCTCTTCAATCAGCTGCAGGATCCGGCCTTTGTCAAAGACAACCTGGACGACATCATCCATCGATGCGTTGCCATTAAGAAACGCTTCGTAGAGGAAGATGAGCACGACACCGGCGTACGCCAGATGCTCAACTTTGGCCACACCATCGGTCACGCCATCGAAACCGCGTCAGACTTTTCGGTTCGTCACGGCTTTGCAGTAGCAAAGGGTATGGCTTATATGGCAGAAATCGCGGCAAAGCAGAACTGGTGCGATGAGGCGACCAAAGACGCCATCGTTGAAATTTTAGAAACTTACGGCTATGACCTGTCTGTGGACTTTGATAAGAACGTCCTAACAGCGATCATGGGAAAAGATAAAAAGAGAAAGGGAAGCGACATCGACCTTGTGGTACCGACATCCATCGGCAGCTGCAGACTCCAACGCATCCCTGCAGAAGAACTGGAAACACTTTTATGAAAACGATTGAAATGATTTCATCAAAATCAGATGCCCACAGAGCCCTGATTTGCGCAGCTTTATCTAAAGCACCGTGCCAGGTCATCTACAGTGGTACGTCCAAGGACATTCAGGCCACGGAAAGCTGCCTTCATGCTCTGCAGAAAGGCGAAGCGGATATGTACTGCGGCGAAAGCGGCTCCACCTTGCGCTTCCTGCTTCCTGTCATGGGTGCGTTAGGGCACAAGGCGGCATTCCACATGGAAGGCAGACTGCCGGAAAGACCCCTCAGCCCTCTCTACGAGGAACTGGAAGTCCATGGCTGCACACTGAGCCCCCAGGGCGAAGTACCGCTGTCTATTGAAGGCCAGCTACAGTCCGGAACTTATACACTGCCTGGCAACGTGTCCAGCCAGTACATCAGCGGACTATTGTTTGCCCTGCCGTTGCTAGAGGGCGACAGTGAGATTCAACTTACCACCCCGCTGGAATCGGCACCTTATGTGGATATGACCATCAAGACTTTGGGCGACTTCGGCATCCGAATCCAGACTACAGAAAAGGGCTATCGCATTCCGGGTGATCAGATATACACCGCACCAGCCATATACCAAGTTGAAGGAGACTGGTCCAACGCATGCTTCTTCCTGGCAGCAGGGGCTCTCACAGAAGGCGGTATCAAAGTCACCGGCTTAAACCCGGACTCCATCCAGGGCGACAAAGCCGTCCTGGAGATTCTAAAAGAAATGGGAGCCATCGTAACCATAGAGCCGGATGGCATTACGGTCAGTCCCGGACAGCTTAGCGGCACCCATATCAACGTATCGCAAATACCCGATATGACACCAATTTTGTCGGTTCTTGCTCTGGCGGCAGAGGGAACCACAACCATTACCGGCGCAGCCAGACTTCGTATCAAAGAAAGCGATCGTTTGGCAGCCATTACAGAGACATTAACCGCTTTGGGCGGACACATAGAAGAGCAGTCTGACGGCCTGGTGATCAAAGGCGGCAGAAGACTGCAGGGCGGTATCATCCATGCCCACAACGACCACCGCATTGCCATGATGGCCGCAGTCACATCGTTAATCAGCGATGGAACTGTTACCATCCAAGGAGCAGATGCAGTAAACAAATCCTATCCGGCATTCTTTGATGTATGGAAAGAAATCGGACTGGATGACAAACTAGAAAGGAAATAACCATGTCTTCGATTCGCGGAAACTACATTCACATTTCCATAACAGGCGCATCCCACGCACCGTCTATTGGCGTAGAGCTGGAAGGCGTTCCTGCCGGTCACACCATCGACCTGGAACAGCTGCAAAGCTTTCTAAACCGCAGGGCACCGGGACAGGGCGCACATACTACGGCGAGAAAAGAGGCCGATGTACCCGAGTTTCAGAGGGGTCTTCTTGAGGGAAGAACCACTGGAGAGCTAATCAGGGCTATCATCCGCAACACCGATGTCCGTTCTAAGGATTACGAAAAACTTCGTGACATTCCGAGACCGGGCCATGCCGACTATACAGCCCGCATGAAATACGGTGACCAGGTTGACCTTCGTGGCGGCGGCATCTTTTCCGGCAGAATGACGGCACCACTTTGCATCGCAGGGGGCATCATCCTGCAGATTCTTGCTGAAGAGGGCATTACCATAGAGACAGAAATCAGGGAAATCGGCGGCAGCGCTGACAACCTGTACGAAACCATCGCAGAAGCCAAAGCGGCAGGAGACTCCGTTGGCGGCATCATCGGATGCACCGTAAAGGGTCTGCCAGCAGGCATCGGCGGACCACTCTTTGATGGAGTGGAGAACAAAATCTCCCAGATCGTCTTTGCCATTCCGGCAGTGAAGGGCATCGAGTTCGGCAGAGGTTTTGATGCGGCCCGAATCCGCGGCAGTGAAAACAACGACGCCTTCTATTTTGACGGCGATGAGATTAAGACGAGAACCAACAACCACGGCGGGATCTTAGGAGGCATTACCTCCGGCATGCCGCTGACCTTCAACGTAGCCATCAAGCCAACACCGTCCATTGCCATGGAACAGGACAGCATCAGCTACAGCAAAGGCGAGAACGCAAAGCTACAGATTAGCGGCAGACACGATCCATGCATCGTGCCGAGAGCCCTTCCTTGCGTGGAAGCGGCAGCAGCCATCGCTATTTATGATTTGATGAGAGGAGCGAGAATATGAGCGCTTTAGATGAATATAGAAAAGAGCTGGACCAGATTGACGAGAACATGACCCGTCTTTTGGAAGCCCGCATGCGTATTGCGGAGAAAATCGCAGCATATAAATTAGACCATCACGTACCGGTGTTAGACGCCCGTCGTGAGCGTGAAGTTCTGGACCGCATCACCAGATATGCGGCACCGGACATGGCCTACTACACCAGAACCATGTACAGCAACATCATGGAAATGAGTAAGGACCACCAGAGAAAGGCAGTTCAGGAAGATACGGCACTGGTAAAGAACATCAAAAAAGCCATGGAAGATACGCCAAAAGTCTTTCCGGCTACAGCTACCATTGCCTGTGCCGGCGTCTTAGGTGCCTATGCACAGCACGCCTGCGACAAGCTGTTCAAGATGCCACAGATTATGTATCTGAAGAATCTGCACAGCGTCTTTGCGGCCATCGACAGCGGCCTTTGTCAGTACGGCGTCCTGCCTGTAGAAAACAGCACGGCCGGATCCATCAACCAGATTTACGACCTGCTGTCTAAGCACGGTTTCTATATCGTAAAGAGCATTAAGCTGAAGGTGGACCACAGCCTGCTGGCCAAAAAGGGAACCAAGAAGGAAGACATCAAAAGAATCTATGCCAGCGAAAACGCAGCATGGCAGTGTGATGACTATCTGAAGAATTTCCCTCAGGCAGAGCTGGTTCTCTGCGACACCACAGCTGATGGGGCAAAGATTGTGGCAGAGGCTGACAGCACGGAATGTGCGGCCCTGGCATCTTTTGAATGCGGCATGCTTTACGGTCTTTCCTGTCTGGAAGAAGGTGTACAGGATCAGAGCAGCAATTACACCAGATTCATCTGTATCAGCAAGAACATGGAAATCTATCCGGGTGCTGACAAACTGAGCTTGAAGATGGAAGTTTCCCATAAGGCAGGATCCCTCTATCAGGTTCTGGCAAGATTCAACTCTTTGGGACTGAATATTTTGAAGCTGGAATCAAGACCGATTCCGAAGCGTGATTTTGAGCAGATGTTATATATCGATGTGGACGCCAACGTCTACAGTGAAGAGTTCTACAGACTGATGAACCAGCTGGAGGAACTGGCACACGATTATCAATATTTAGGAAGTTATATGGAGATTTAAGCGATGAAGAAATTTGGATTAATCGGGGAAAAACTGGGTCATAGTTACTCCCCTCTGATACATAGCAAGTTCGGTGACTATGAATACGATTTATGTGAAGTAACAGAAGACCAGCTGGAAGCATTGCTGTGTGATGATGCTTATGGCGGCTTCAATGTAACCATGCCATACAAGAAGACAGTGATTCCACACTTAGATGAACTGTCTGATATTGCACAGAGAATCGGCAGCGTTAACACCATCGTCCGCACAGAAGACGGCAGACTCATCGGCGGTAACACAGATCACTTTGGCTTTATCTATATGCTGAAGGCAAACGGCATCGAAGTAGAAGGCCGCAAGGTTATGGTGCTGGGCAGCGGAGGTGCATCTCTGACTGTTCGTACAGCCCTGGAAGACCTGGGTGCTGGTGAAATCGTAGTTATTTCCAGAACAGGCGAAAACAATTACGAAAACATTCAGAAGCACTTTGACAGTGAAGTCATCGTCAATACCACACCGGTGGGCATGTATCCAAACAACGGACGTGCACCAATCAACCTCGACGACTTCCATAACTGTCAGGGCGTTGTGGACCTGATTTACAACCCAAATAAGACAAAACTGGTACTGGACGCTATGGCAAAATCCATTCCTGCCTGCGGCGGACTGGAAATGCTGGTAGCACAGGCAAAGGATGCCAGCGCCATGTTCCAGGGTATCGAAATCGAAGACGAAGAAATCGACGCAGCTTACGACGAAGTGAGAAGCGAAACCCTGAATACCATTTTGATCGGTATGCCAGGCGCCGGAAAGACTTTGATCGGTGGAGAAATCGCAGCCCGCATGGGTAAGAAATTCGTGGATATCGACGATATGATCGTAGAACACGAAGGCATGTCCATTCCTGAAATTTTTGCACAGAAGGGTGAGGCTCACTTCCGCAAGGTGGAAACACAGATGCTGGAAAAAGCCTGCATCCAGAGCGGCCTGGTCATCGGCACCGGTGGCGGCATCGTAAAGAAAAAGATTAACTATAATATCATTAAGCAGAACGGCGTTGTAATCTGGGTAAAACGTGATCTGGATAAGCTGGAAACAGAAGGCAGACCACTGTCCCAGCTGGTTCCGCTGGAACAGCTTTGGGAAGAACGCAAAGACGCTTACGCTTATTGGAGTGACTTCTTTATTAACAACAACGAGAACAGAGAATAAGGAGACAGGGTCATGAAGATCTTAGTTATCAACGGACCAAATATTAATATGCTGGGGATTCGGGAGCCGGAAGTTTACGGGGCGGCAACCTACGATGACCTGGTTGCACACATCAAAACCGCTGCAGAAATGCGCGGTGTGGAAGTGGACTTTTTCCAGTCTAACCACGAAGGTGCTTTGGTAGACGAAATCCAAAGAGCGTATTTTGACAAATACGATGGCATCATCTTAAATCCGGCGGCTTATACTCATACCAGCATAGCGTTGCTGGATGCAGTGAAGGCAGTTGCGATTCCGACGGTGGAAGTGCACATTTCCGACGTGCGTACCCGCGAAGACTTCCGTCAGATTTCCTATGCGAGAGAAGCCTGCGTTGGAACCGTCATGGGCAAAGGCTTTGACGGCTACGTGGAAGCCATGGACCTGCTATTAGGCTTATAGATGGAGGTGCCGGTTATGAAGAAATTTTTAGGCGTAATTCTGCCAATGCTCATCGGCGGCGTCTGCGGCGCAGCAGGTGCGGCTTTTGGTGCATCCATGATACCGGAGCTGGATGGCATCCAGGATGTGATTCTCATTTTATTATCCGTGGTTTTCTCCGTTTATCTTCACATCATTCTCCATGAAGGAGGCCATTTGGTTTGCGGCCTGTTGTCAGGCTACAAGTTCGTCTCTTTCCGTGTGGGAAGCCGCATGCTGATGAAGAGTAACGGCAAATGTATGATGAAGAAATTTAATATTCCGGGTACAGGAGGCCAGTGTCTGCTGGATCCGCCGGGAGATATGGCGGAAGATTACCCGATGAAGCTATATAACTTGGGCGGCGGCCTGTCTAACTTCTTGTTTTCCGCCATCGCTACGGTGATTACGGTAAACAGTGACAGCATTGCCCTGAAGGCAGTTCTGGTTCCCTTTATCATCCTGGGAGTTGTCCTGGGTGCGACCAACCTGATTCCAATGAAAGTCAGCGGCATTGCCAACGACGGCTATAATATTTTATCTTTAGACAAAGACGTTGCCGGACGCAAGGCCTTCTGGCAGCAGATGCGTGTGAACCGTCTGTCTACCGACGGCGTTCGTTTGAAAGACATGGACGAAGACCTCTTTGATGTAGCGGCGTCAGACGTAGAGGGGAATCCTTTGATCGACCAGATTAAATTTTTCTGGATGCAGAGACTCATCGATGAAAAGCGATTTGAAGAGGCAAGAGATTTTGGCAGAAAACTGATTCACGCCAAAGACAGCATTCCGCTTTTCAAGCTGATGATCAGTGTAGAACTGCTGTATCTGGAACTGATTGGATCTTGTGATAGCGGCGTGGTGAAAGCCCTGTATAGCAAAGAAATCAGAAAATGGCTGAAATCGGTGAAAGGCTACCCAAGCACCCACCGTGTGCTGTATGCCTACGCGACCCGCTTTGCCCACGACGAGAAAATGGCGGCAAAGGCAGCAGCAGACTTCGAAAAAGTTTGCAAAATCTACCCGATGTTGGGTGAAATCGAGACAGAAAAAGAATTGTTTGAGGAGATATAGACATGAAAGTATATTGCTATTCCAAATGCACAACCTGCAAGAAGGCGCTGAAGTGGCTGGACGAGCAGGGGGTTGCTTATGACTTAATCGATATCAAAGAAAATAACCCTAGCCGCGAAGAGCTGGCTGCGTGGCATGCTATGAGCGGCCTGCCGCTGAAGAAGTTCTTTAATACCAGCGGACAGATTTACCGTCAGATGGAGCTGTCCAAGAAACTGCCGGACATGAGTGAAGAGGCACAGCTGGATCTGCTGGCAACAGATGGCATGTTGGTGAAGAGACCACTGGTAGTGGGAGAAGATTTTGTATTAACCGGATTTAAGGAAGCGGACTGGGTAGAGAAGGTGAAATAAATGCTGTATCTAAAGGGCTTCCGCCTGCCGGGCCTCGCGAATGAAGAGGACTTCTTCACCGACCTGAAGCGGACCTGTTATACAAATTATTATCCTTTCGGCATTTTTCCATCAAAGGAGCTGACACGCATCGACTTTGATCCAATTACCATCTTCTATGGAAGCAACGGGTCTGGAAAGACGACGTTGCTCAATGTGATTGCGGAGGCCATCAAAGCCCAAAGAAGTGCCAGCTTTAACAAAAGCAGTTTTTTTGGTGACTATGTAAACCGTTGCCAGGCCAAATGGGATGGGTTTTATCACGACAGTACGGTCATGACCAGCGATGATGTTTTTGATTATTTGTTCGACCTGAGAGCCTTGAATCAGGGCATCGACAATAAGCGGGAGGACTTGCTGAGAGAGTATACGGATTTGAAATATTCCAAATTTCAGATGCGGTCACTGGACGACTACGAGCAACTGAAGAAGGTGAACTCCGCAAGACGAAACAGCGGCAGCGGCTACGTGCGCCAGAATCTGATGAACAACGTGCGGGGCCATTCCAACGGGGAAAGTGCGTTTATGTATTTTACCCAGAAGATTGACGCTAACCAGATTTATCTGTTAGACGAGCCGGAGAACAGCCTGTCTGCAGAGTACCAGATGGAGCTGGCACAGTTCCTGACCGATTCGGCAAGATTCTATAACTGCCAGTTCATCATTGCCACCCATTCACCATTCCTACTGGCCACACCGGGGGCAAAAATCTACGATCTGGACAGTGTGCCGGTACGTACAAAGAAATGGACAGAGCTGGATAATGTGCGGAAGTATTACGAGTTTTTCCGGGAACGGAGAAATGAATTTGAAGACTAACAACAAAGGACGCTTATGCAAGCGTCCTTTTTACTTGCAGGAGATGAATAATATTGATATAATATTGATAGAATAATTATAAGGGAATTAAAAGGAAAGGAAGTGTCCTATGAAAATAAAACCATCCAGCTATATCCGAAATGACTATGCGGAGTTGTCTTCTTATTGCAGAGAAACCGGTGAACCAGTCTATATTACAAGAAATGGAGAAGGCGACGTTGTAGTCCTAAGCATGGATTCCTATGAGGAAATGCAGAATCGAATGAAACACTTAGAAGCGAAACTGTACTTTATGGAGAAGTTCAGGGCAGCGGAAGAATACAACCGTCTGCATCCGGAAACTTATACGTTAGAAGAGTTGGATCAGATGATGGAGGGCATTATCCGTGATAGAGAAGAGAAGGAATAAAATCATAGCCGGCAAGAAATTCCAAATGCAACTAGCTGATTTAATGGAATATCTTGCAGATTTTAGCCCGCAGACTGCAAGAAATATGCGTAGCACCATAAAAGAAAATCTTGGCTTACTGGAACTATATCCTCAACTGGGAAAACTGCTGGATTGTGGTGAATATGGAGAAAGACGCATTTTAATTGTAAAAAAATATGTTATTTTATGTACCTATCGCGGCGAAACCGTGCACTTAGATATGATTTTAGATGAGAAGATGGACTATTATCATTATATATAAAACCAACAAAGGACGCTTTTAAAAGCGTCCTATTTTTTTGCTCCAACAGCCTTGGCTACTGCCACCAGTTCTTTTCTGGAGGTGACACCAAGCTTACTGTAGATATTCTTATTATGATATTTTAAGGTGTTTTCTTTGATGTGTAATGTGTCAAGAATTTCCACGGTAGTTTTTTTCTGCAATAGCAGGGCATAAACTTTTTGTTCTGTTGCCGTCAGGGTAGGCAGGCCAGCTTCAAATACTTGAATCTTCTCACAGTCTAGAGGGAATATGTCTTCCTGTCCCGGTTTGGCACTGGCAAGAATCTGGAATTTGATTTTGTCATCCTGAATCTTTACCATTTCTTCCTGTAATAGTTTCAGGAAAAGGATGAACAAGCTGGTCATGACATAGGATATAGACAAGAACTCAAAGTTCACATCTACCAGTTGGCCCATCAGCCATACGCCGATATTCACAAATACCGCTGCTGCTAAAATCGTGGAATGCAGATTCGTACCGAAGTTTCTTTTCTTTGCGTTCCAAAGAATGCAGGCAATCATTGCAGTAAAGTAAACGGCCAGATACACGTAGTAGAGCATATGATACGGACCGTATTCTTTCACCAGGGCTGTTGCGCCATTGATTTCCGTTATCGTCACGTCGGCATAGTAGATATCCAGATAACCCGGGCTGGCAGCCACCAGAAATACCAGAAAACTGATGAGAAGAAGTGCTTTTGGAAGCCATTGGGAATATTTTACTCCCAGAGTCTGCAGAATAATCATCAGCATGGATAACGGTAGGAAAACAGAGCCCGCATAAGACAGGCGGTTCGCCCAAAGTGCGCCATCCAACGTATCAGACACCGACAAAATAAAGTAGCCGGTATTGACAACAAAGACTGCAGTGAAGAGCACCCAGAACCATATTTCTTTTTTCTTCGGTAGCACAAAATATGCAGCCAACAGCAACAACGAAAGCAGGGCTGTAGCCGCATAAATGATGGAAACACTCATCTAATCCAATCCTCCAAAATTTCTATATGAAATAGCAGTTTCCCACACTAACGGATTGTTTAGTGTGGGGCTTTTTTTACTTTTAGATAGTAAACTATTATACATATTATAAAGTGAGAATTTTACATTCGTCAAGGGAAATAGAAGGAGGGAGACAAAGTGAGAAAGAATATTTGCAGGCAGATTATGTGTCTTGCTTTAGCAATGATATTGATAGTGGGGATGTTGCCGGGCATGACCTTTGTGGCGCATGCAGAAACGCCGATAACGAACATTGAAGTTACAGGCATCACGCCGCCAGTAGTAGGGGAAACGCCTGATTATACAGCAAATGTATCTGCTGATGCATCGTATTATATCGGCGACGACATCGTCGGCATGACGAATGATGTCAATGGTATTTCATGGGTTAACAATGGGACGTCACCTATTCGGCAAGATACGACTTTCGCTGAAGACGGATCCTATGATGTTAGAATGGAAATCTATGCAAAGGATGGAGCGTCTTTTGTGGCAAAAGAGAACTTAAACGTCAAGGTCAATGGTCAGCCTGCCCACGTGATTAGTGGTTCGGAGAATATGATTTATATCCGGTACACCTTCGGTGCCCCAGTGAAAAAACAAATCATTACATCCATCGAACTGTATCATGACTCTGATATCGAAGCGAAAAATTATACCAAGAATCTGCTGGTTTCCAAGATTAACGGCGAAGCCTTTGATGGAGAACGTACTGTGAGTTACCAATGGTACCGTAGTACTTCTAACTTTAACAATATCAACGATGCAGGAGTAACTGCTTGGGACGATTCGCAAGATGGATATAAATTTGTTGGCGGGTATGCCTATGGATTAAGAATTCATTCCCTTCCTGAAATTGACGGCTATGTATATGGGCCAACTGTAGTCGTTTCCTTGAAAACACCGAGCGATTCAAAACCTGCAACCACAGATGGAAATGGCAATTGTTATTTCTATTTCGATAAACTTGCATACAAACCGGACTTAGAGTCGGTGGACATCACTATGGACGGTTACTATGTGGACGCCAATGTAATGAATCTAACCTTCTCTTCAAAGGAGCCAATTAAAACAGATGGAGGATATGGCGTAAATTCCGGAAGATATACTATTCGAAAGTATAACTCTGGAACTGACCAGTATGATGTGGTGTCAAATACATCATTTGTTGCAGGACAGAAGTATTATTTGTTCTTCTATTTAGAATCTGATTCAGATGATATAGAAGGCTTGGAAAGAGAAAATATAAGAGTAAACGAGATTACAGCTTTTCAAAAGGGTAAAGAAAACGGAAGAACTTATTACACGTTCTCTTTGCCAACACTGACAGAAGCGGATGTTGAAAAAACAAAAATATCATCCGTTGTGCTCAACATGCCTAAAGCAAAGCCGGCAGCAGGCGGTGCCGTATATTACCCAACGGTTGTTTCGGTCAATGGTGATGATGCTTTGGTAAATGCAGTAAGTGTGAAAAACAGCCAGTGGTACCAGTGTGATTACCATACAAAAGAAGCATACTATCAACCTTTAGAGGGAGACCGGTTTGTACAGGGGCTTTCCTATCGATTATGGCTTCAGGTAACTTGCGGCCAAGACTATGAGTTTGCTGACGATTGTTCTGTAATCGTCCAAACACCATCTGGAAATCAGGAAGGAGAATTGGAGTATAAGAATTCAACTTCCATAGAGTACGGTTATTCTTACAATCTTGGGGCACCGACAGAACTTCCTGACCTCACATCCTATGCAGGAATCCTATCGGGATATGATGCTGGAAAACAGGTTCAAAATTCACAGATGGAAATCAAGCTAAATGGAAAGAAGATTCCGGAAGATACACCGTATGGTACAGTTTATGCAATTTTAGATAAAAACCAGCAGTTCATTGAAGAAGGAACCCTCAAATATGACACCCAGTACTATTGTGCAATGAGATTAGCACCGTACAATTGCAAGATGGATCATGTTACAGAGGCTACTATCAAGGAATGCGTTTCGTTGAACGGCATAAAGCCAGAAAGCATTATGAAGCAGGCTGGCATGTGGTTAGTGACTTTCAAGCTTCCAATTTTGAAAGAGGGAACAACTTGCAATGGCTTAAATCATACGTACAGCTCTTCCTATACGGTAGACAAGAAAGCAACGACATCTGCAGCTGGAAGTAAATCCAAACATTGCACAAAAAGCGGATGTACGGCAAAAACATCTGTAACTACAATTCCAAAAATCTCTAAGGTAAGTCTTTCTTATACAAAGAAGAACTACACCGGATCTGCGATTGCAGCACCAACGCTGACCGTAAAAGACAGCAAAGGAAACACAATTTCAAGCTCATACTATACCGTTTCCGGACTGACAAAGAAAAAATCCGTTGGAAGATATAAGGTAACTATAACCTTCAAAGGTAACTATTCCGGTACTAAGACATTGTACTTCACCATCGTACCAAAAGCACCATCCAGCGCAACAGCAACATTGACATCCTATTATGGACAGACCAAGGGCTATGATGATGTAAAGTTCTCATGGTCCAAGGTAACAGGCGCAAGCGGATACAATGTATATTACAAGAAGTCTACTTCCAGCAGCTACACATATCTGACCAGAACGACAGGCACTTCTATCAGAAAGAAGGATCTGGCAGATGGTGTAAAATACTACTTCAAGGTAGTCCCATACTACAAGAGTGGAGATAGCAGATATACATCTCTGTCCTATAAAACAGCAAGTGTGTACACGCTGAAAAAACTTGCAACACCAACAGTGTCCAAGAACGGCACAAAGGTGAAAGTAAAATGGAAGAATATCAGCGGCGAAACCGGATATGAGATTTCCAAGTCTACAAGCAAGACCGGAACAAAGGTTGTCGCAACATACAAGACCACAAGCGGTACATACAAGACGATCACTGCGACAAAGGGTAAGACTTACTATTACAAGGTAAGAGCATATAAGGTTGTTGGCAAAACAAAGATTTATGGCCCATGGTCAAGTCCGGTGAAATTTAAGAGGAAATAAATGCAAAGTACTGGATGAGGGAAAGGAGAATCTATATGAAACATAATTTTCAAAAGAAAATAGCATGTATATTTCTCATCATAACTCTATCTATCAGCTTTATGCCTGCAACTGCTTTTGCAGGATATGATGATGGGGATACCTGTGAGTATTGCGGAGGCTATCGCTTTGATGACTGGCTCTGTGACTGCGGACCTCATTGTTCTGAGTTTGCAGACGATGTAGACTGCTATCTTGCGCATCATTGTGCAAATTGTCTGCAGGCCTGCGATGAGGATGAAAAATGTGACGAATGTGAGTTTTGCTCGGAATGTTGGGGCGAAACGGATCAACATTGTGTATTGTGTGGACAGCATGACGATGATGTATGTGATAACTGTTTTGTCTGCAGTTCCTGTCAGCTTTCAGAAGGTACTCACTGCGATGATTGCGGTGGATGCATGGAAAATTTGGAAAAGTGCAAGGATCATGAGCCAGAACTGGGACAGGAAAACCACTGCGGAGACTGTGCATATTATTGCAATGTCTGTGGGGATTGTTTCCGCGGAGAATATGAAGAACTGTGGTGTGACGACTGCAATATGTGTTTTGACTGTGCAGAGACAGAAGGATACCATTGCAATTTGCTGTATTGTTGTGTTCCTGGCGAACGCTGTGAGGAATGTGAATACTGCAATGAATGTGGTGTTAGCGAAGGCCTGCACTGTCCGGAATGCGAGCAGCATGTTGATGAATGGTGTGAACGTGGAGGCGAAGGCACCCATTGCATGGACTGCGCAGAAACTTTTACCTGCGAACAGTGTGGAGAATGTACAGAGTGTGCGGAAGTTGAATTTTGTGAAGAATGCGGTGTTTGTGAAGACTGTTGCCGAGACAACGCTGCTTCTGAAGGGTGCTCCTGTGGAGGATATTGTATATTAAGCGGCGATTGGAATGAGCATTTTTGTCCGGACTGTGAAACTTGTTTTGACGAAAACGAACAGTGCGAAATCTGTGGATATTGCATTGAATGTTGCGCGGCTGAGAGTGACTGTTCCGACGAGATGTGCATCGAGGACGCCGATTATGCGGATCACTTCTGTGAACAGTGTCAGAATTGTTTCCATGATGTTGAGCCTTGCGAGTCCTGTCAGGATGCCGGGGGTATGCTTTGTGTAGAATGCTGTAGTGCCGTGACTGAAGAGATGGGATGCGGGCATGGCTACTGTGTAAACGACTGGCAGTGGGAAGAGCATTTCTGTCCTGTTTGCCAGAAATGCTATGATGACTGTGATCATGAACCAGAAGCACATATGCATGTTTACAATGCAGATGGAAACTGTAAGGTTTGCGGCATGAATAAAGATGGAAAACCGGTTATTTACAGACAGCCAAAATCAGTAGTAATAACCCCTGATGAAACAGATGATATCTATGCAAAATTTGCTGTAGAAGTTTTTGGAGACGATTTGCAATATCAGTGGTATTATTTCGACTCTGACAAGGGAACTTACGTTGCAATGAAGGATGGAATCGCATTCAAGAATGTAACAAAGAAGACCTTATGGGTGTACCTTGATCCTGAGCTATGCGAAGAGGAAAACCCGCGTCAAATGATATGTGAAATAAGAAACAGTAAAGGGCATGCAATTTCTGAAGTCGTAGAATTTTCCGTTACTCATAAATTTAACAGTTACACAACTGATTCTACACACCATTGGTATGTTTGTGAAAATTGCGGAAAAACTGACGATAAGAAGGAGCATCGCTTTGGCGGATGGGAGGTTGTGAGAAAGGCAACTACAAGGGAACATGGCCTGAAAAAAAGAACTTGTTATGACTGTGCTTATGTAGAAGAAGGGCTTATTCCTAGAATAACAAGCAAACATGAACATAATTATACTGCAGCCTATATTCAAGGTAGTGATTACCACTGGGGACAGTGTTCCTGCGGCATAGAAAATAAAGGCGGCATGGAAAAGCATGATTATGGAGAATGGGTAACCACAACGCAGCCAACCGTTGCTACTCCTGGAAAACAAAAGAGAACTTGTAATACTTGTGGATATGAAGTAACAAAGGCCATTGGACCGCAGGGACATACTCATGAGTTCTATAATGAAGAATATAAGAAGAATCACAAGGATAACGGAAATTATGGATCTCTCATATATGATGGCCATTTAGTATCGCTATATCAAGAACCTTACGGAAAGGCGGATAAGAATTACCATTATGCATATTGTGTCGTAGAAGGCTGCGATGCCTATGAACGTTACAGTCATATTTGGCATACTGAATGGTATGATGCGCCTACTTCCGCATCGAACGGATATTATGAAAGATATTGTAGTGAGTGTTTCTATCATCAGGAACCAAAGACAACTGCAGCGGGGAAATATCGTATCGTAACAAAGGGCGGATATACAAACGTACAGACTGCAAAACCAGGATCAAAAGTGAAAATCACACCGTATAACGTTTATCCGGTGGGACAATACTTTGATCCGGACTATAGTGGAGTCATGGTTTCTTATACCTGGGCAGCAGGGGCATCCGGTTCCTGGAAACAAGTGGATGTTGAACATCACAAACCGGATTCTGAAGACACAAGAGAATACTGGTACTTCATAATGCCGGACATACCAAAGGATAAATCTTCCGGTAACATAGAAACAGACTATTGGAATTTTTACGTTGAAGTAGAACTGGAAATATATGAGTGTTGTAATGATGAAGAACCCGTTGATGAGCGGTTCTATGAGTGGGTTGGAAAGGTAGATGCTAACTGCGGACAGCCGGGATACACTGGAGATTATAAATGTACGTTGTGTAACTACGTAAAAATACGTGGCGAAGTAACGCCGGTTACAGGAGAACCTCATGGCGAATTGATTCAGGAAGCTTCTGTTGAGGGAACTTGTACGAAAGCAGGATATACAGGAGGAAAGACATGTAGTGTATGTAAGCAGCTTGTGGAACCACGTGTTTATACTGGCAAACAGCATAATCCACAAAGAGTTCCAGGTAGCTATATTCCTTCAACCTGTATTACAAACGGACAGTCTGTACAGATAGCATGTTCAGATTGTGGTACTGTATTAAAAGCAAGTAAGCCAACGGCAAAAGCATCCCATGATTGGGAAAACATCAAAGGAACTGCAACATGTACCGAAGCCGGAACTTTAGATCATGTAAAATGCAAATCCTGTGGAAAGGTTTCATTGGATGGCGGCGCAACCATAGTCCGCAACACCTACAAATTAAATACAGGTCCATTAGGACATGACTTCGATCAGTGGCAGAAGGTGGATAGTACAACACATCAGCGCATTTGCAGAAGAGATGCAAGTCATATTGAAACTGTAGCACATACTTGGAATTCAGGTGAAGTAACCAAGGCGTCGACATGTGGAGCTGAAGGCGTGAAAACTTACACCTGTACAGCATCAGGTTGTGGCGCAACCAAGACAGAGCCTGTCGCAAAGCTGACAACACACAGCTATAATGCAGCAACATGTACTACACCAAAGACCTGTAAGGTTTGTGGAGTAACAGAAGGTTCTAAGTTAGGTCACAACTATGATTCCGGTACCATCACAACCCAGCCAACATGTAAAGCAGAAGGCGTGAAGACATACAAGTGTACAGGATGTGGCACAACCAAGACAGAGCCTGTCGCGAAGCTGACAACACACAGCTATGATTCCGGTAAGATAACAAAGGCTGCAACCTGCACCGCGGCGGGCGTGAAAACTTACACATGTACAGTATCCGGTTGTGGCGCAACAAAGACAGCCTCTATTGCAAAGTTAGGCCACAAGTACAGTTCGTCCTATACTGTAGACAAGAAAGCAACGACATCTGCAGATGGCAGCAAGTCCAAGCACTGTACAAGAAGCGGATGTACTGCAAAAACTTCCGTAACAGCAATTCCTAAGATTTCTTCTGTGAAACTGTCTGCAGTAAATTACACTTACAATGGCAGTGCAAAGAAACCAACTGTAACAGTAAAGAATTCCAAGGGAGCGACACTGAAGAGTGGAACAGACTATACTGTAACCTATGCATCCGGAAGAACAAAGGTTGGCAAGTATAAGGTAACGGTTACATTCAAGGGTAATTACAGCGGAAGCAAGGCTCTGTACTTTGAAATCGGTCCAAAGAATCCGTCTTCCGTTAAGACTACTTTATACGGCCATAACGACGTAAAAGTATCCTGGAGCAAGGTATCCGGCGCAAGCGGATATAAGGTATACTACAAGAAGTCCAGTGCTTCCAGCTGGTCATTGCTGAAAACAACAACAGCTACTTCCTATAAGAAGGCAAATCTTGCTGATGGCGTGAAATATGATTTCAAGGTTGTTGCATACAAGAATGTAAGCGGAAATGCTTGTGAAAATGCAGGAAAGACATCCAGCATCTATACTCTGAAGACGGTAGCAGGCGTGAAGGCTGCGAAATCAGGTACAAAAGTAAAAGTAAGCTGGACTAATATTCCTGGAGAATCTGGTTATCAGATTTCCCAGTCTACAAGCAAATCCGGAACCAAGGTTGTAGCAACTTACGCAACAACAAGTGGCAAGTATAAGACCGTTTCTGCGAAAAAGGGTAAGACTTACTATTACAAGGTAAGAGCTTACAAGGTTGTTGGAAAAACAAAGATTTATGGCCCATGGTCAAGTGTAGTAAAGTATAAGAGATAATAAGGAGGAATTATGATGGCTAGAGAATTTAATCTGAGAGAAGTATTAGACAAGGTAGAAGATGCGGTAAAAGAACTGAAGGAAAATGATGAATTAAGAGAACAGTTCAAGGATGAACCTGTCGAAACACTGGAGAAATTAATTGGAAGAGACTTACCAGATGAAAAGGTAGAGAAAGTGGTAGACCTGATCGAAGCAAAGCTTGACGATGCAGATATTGACGAAAAGCTGGCAGCATTGGGCGACAAGCTGGAAGACTTCGGTGATGATTTAAAAGACAAGGTAGGCGGTTTCTTCAAGAAATTTGACAGAGACTAGTAAGTCATAGTTATGTAGGAAAGGAAAGCCCGGTACATGTAAACGTACTGGGCTTTTCTCATATTCTAAACTCGATTTTTTCTGTCCAGCAACCAGGCCGTCAGCACGGTCGCTACTGGAACCACCAGGCAGCAGCCGATGCCGCTGATGGAAATGGAAATAAACTCTGCGCCGAAGGACTGGCTGTTGATCAGCTTGGAGAAGGAATATTCGTCCACATACTGGATCATCAGGGTCAGGTATTCGGCAATATAAATATAGAAAATCGTATGAATCGACGTATTCAGAATCGCCCGGCTGGTTGTAAACCCGGTCTCCATCAACTGCCCGAAACTCAGCTTTCCAACGGAAGTCTGTATTTCGCAAATAGACGATGTGATTGCGATGGAAATGTCGATGACCGTTCCAATGAGGGCAATCAGCATAACAGAAATCTGCAGATGCAGCATATTGATGCCCACATTTCGCGTATAGCCGTTGGTGTCAGTCACTTCATACTGGGCGTCGTTAAATCCTTCCGCGTTGACCGCTTCTGCAAAGCCGAACACCACCGGAATTAGTACCAGAATGACCACGACCACCGAAGCAAAGGCGATGCGGCTTTTGTCGTCTCCCTCGTTTTGATAGAACATGGTGACTGCCGAAATGGCCAGACAAGTCACAGCCGTCACCAGAATCGGAGGAAGGCCACGGTACATGAGGAAAATCCCGATGACCAGAATGCCCGCATGGATGGCCGTCGTTACGATGGACTTTGCCCCCCGGTCTCCCGTGAAAATCAGGATTACAGCCACCAGAATACATAGCAAAGCAACTAGCATGACGTTCCCTCCTTTCGCAGCCGATACCAGGTTACCGCAACAAAGGCAGCAATCGGAATCGAAAGGACAATCCCGATGCTTCCTGTCAGGAAGCGGGCCAGTTCAAAGAAACTGTGATATCGCAGTATGGTCAGGAAGTGGAACCCATTACGCATACAAAGCATCATAAATGGAATGGAAGCCGCCACATTGGCAAAGAACATGATGCCCAGCATGGTGCCTACCACATCATCGCCGACGGTACGGCAGGATTTCCACAGAGATTTTTTGTCAGCCTCTGGATTATGTAAGACAATCTGGTCCACCGTCATGACGATGGTCACCACCACGTCCATAATGGCACCCAGTGCACCGATGAGAATTTCCGCAAGGAAAATATATCCTGCATCCACCGGGTCGAAAGGCTGTATCAGATATTCCATAAAGTTATAATCTACATTACTATGTTGCAGTACCACCGCAGCAATGGCCGTTGTGACTGCCGCCGTTGCCAAAACAGCAATCAGCGATACCCAGGTTTTCCGGTTCCATCCGTGCATAAAAATCAGCAGTATGGCCGTAAAGAATACTACCATCGGAATGGTCATAAACAGGATATTGTGGCCGCTTAAGTATAACCGGAGCACCACATAGAAGGCTGCTACATTGAGCACCAGACTGACAATGGTCATGGAACCTTCCTTGCCGGCTACCAGCAGGAACAAAGCAAACAGCAGGGCAGCAACTGTCGCCACCACATAGTCGCGCTTTGTCTCCGTCACATTGCAAGTGAAAATGCCGTCCTCTCCGGCTTCGATCTTTTCCACAAAGACGTCATCGCCTTTTTTGTACGCTGTATCGTAGACGCCGGAAGAAGTGCAGATATGTTTCGCCTGCATTTCCCCGCCTTTGTGAACCCCATTGCGGATTTTCACCGTTAGAGTCTGCTCATAATATTTCTCCTCATATTCCCGCTTGCCGTCAAAGCCTTTCTTGCTGTCCGTCTCCACCGTTTCCACCGACTTGACCGTCCCGATGGTCTGGTCATAGAGGGCATAATCGTTTTTTACCAGCAAAAACACTGCTGCAGTGACCAGCAGCAGGATGAGACCCTTCCTTATATATGTTTTCTTCAGTAATTCATTGATCTTCATGGGTATATGATACCATATTTTAGTGAAGATTGAATGAACAATTCCTACTGTGTGGATTTTTTTCAAAAAGTGTATACGGATTTTATTCGTCCCGTCGGGCTTCTATACTACAGGATACAATTTTGCAGGAAAGTGTCTACTTTTCTCGAAAAATCTATACACTTTTTGCCCTTTTGCTCACCCGCTCCTCCCTACCGTTCCTGAAACAGCCAGTGATGAGGCGGATAGACCGTAAACACCGCAAAGACCATAGCCGTCAGCACCAGCAGCCCATCAAAGAGCACTTCCAGCCCCTCCGAATCAAAATATTCCAAGGTCATCACAAACTCAGAAGCCACAAAGGCGGAAAACACAGCCACACCAAAGAGCCCCACATCCAACACAACCACCCGGCGTCCCAGCAGGCCTACATATAACAGATGGAGCCCGATCATCAACACAAAGCCCAGCCACAGTCCGACGACCTTCCCCGGCACAAAGGCGTGCATGTACTGGCCATAATAAGCATATTCCACCAGAGTCCAAATCAAGAAGGGCGTCATCAGCAGCTTCAGATGTTCAAACAGGCTCTCATTGGTCGGCGCGATAAATGCCACCAGCAGACTGTTCCGGGACCAGCCGTAAACAAAGTGGAGCAGCACCCCAAAGAAAAAGCAAAATACCATACCAAATAACATAAACATAAAATCCATCACCTCATGACCAATATATGTGAAGAGGCAACAATTTGCACCCCGATAACAGCAGAAAATATTTGCTTTTTACACAAAAATCATATAGAATATTTGTAACTATGAAACAAAAAACAGAAAGGGAATGGAACGATGACAGAGTATAAATTCAATACAAAATGTATTCAGGCGGGATATACTGCAGAATCCGGACAGCCACAGGTGCTGCCGATTGTACAGAACACAACTTACAGATACTATAACGCACCAGACGTAGCGAAACTTTTTGATCTGGAAAGCGGAGACTTCATGTACTCCAGACTGGGTCATCCAACTGGTGACGCACTGGAAAAGAAGATTGCGATTTTAGAAGGTGGTACTGCTGCCATCGCAACCAGCGCAGGTCAGGCAGCGAACCTGATTACCATTTTAAATATTGCAGAAGCCGGCGACCATATTATCGCATGTGCTAACATCTATGGTGGTACCCATAACCTCTTTGGTGTTACGCTGAAGAAGATGGGCATCGAAACCACATTTATCAACCAGAACTCCACAAAGGAAGAAATCATTGCAGCAGCAAAGCCAAATACTAAGGCATTGTTCGGCGAATCTTTAGGCAACCCTGCCTTAACTGTATTAGATATCGAAGAATTCGCAGCTGCTGCTCATGAAATCGGCGTTCCTTTGATTATTGATAACACACTGGCGTCTCCATACCTGTGCCAGCCACTGAAGCACGGTGCAGATTTTGTTGTTCACTCTACAACAAAGTGGATTGACGGTCACGCAACTGCAGTTGGCGGTGTCGTAGTAGAAGGCGGCAACTTTGATTGGAACAAGTACGCAGACAAGTTCCCTGGTATGGTAGAACCTGACGAAAGTTACCACGGTCTCAAGTTCTACGAAAAGTTTGGCAACATGGCATTCTCCGTAAAACTGAGAGCACAGATGCTGAGAGACTTAGGCTGCACCATGGCACCAATGAACGCATGGCTGGCATTCCAGGGTCTGGATACACTCCACCTGAGAATGGACAGACATAGCGAAAACGCACTGGCACTGGCCAAGTTCCTGCAGAATCACCCAATGGTTGACTGGGTAAAATACCCTGGTCTGCCTGGAGACAGTGAATATGAACGCGCACAGAAATACCTGCCAAAGGGTGCATCCGGCGTTCTGGCATTCGGCGTCAAAGGCGGCAGAGCAGCTGGCGAAGAATGCCTGCAGAACCTGAAGCTGGCCTCCATCGTGGTACACGTTGGCGACATCCGTACCAGCGTATTACACCCGGCATCCACAACCCACAGACAGCTGAGCGAAGAAGCACAGATTACAGGCGGCATTCTGCCTGAACTGATTCGTGTATCCGTTGGATGCGAAGACATTGAAGACATCATTGCCGACTTTGATCAGGCATTAAATAAGGTAGGAAAATAGAAATGAATTACGAAGAAGCATTACTGAAACAAATTGATATTTACATCGATGAGATTCTGCCGGCATATCATATGACCACGGTAGAGGGCATGAAGATGGCGAAAAAACTGCGTTTTTTCAAGAAGATTGACTTCCTGAAATACGCCCATGCATTTGAAGGACACAAGGCCAATGCCTTGAAACTGGAATCCATGGAGCTGCGCATTCCGGAAGAAATGGTGGAACTGCGTTTGCTGGAAAAGGATTTCCGCAAATGTCTGCTGTCTTTCGTTATCCTGTGCGATACAAACATCGTGTTCTATGAGTATAACGAGAAGAAACAGTACAAGAACAAAGATTTCACCATCAAAGAGTATGGCGAAGCGGTCAACGAAATGCAGGAAGCACTTCGGGATGCCGTGGTGGATTCCAGCGTTTTAGAAAAATCCTACAAAGAGTATCTGGAAAAGCATGCCATTGCCAAACCGGCAGTGGAAGCAGAAGAATCCGAAGCAGCCGCAGAAGAAGAAACAGAAGAATAACCCTAAGACAAAGAAACTTCCCAGCCACGTAACTGTGGTCATGGGAAGTTTTTTGTGTTATACTATCTATGTATGTGCAGAAGAGACTGCCGACGAGAAAGAAAGGGGAAAAGAATGGGAACAATAGAGTTAATTATCATCACTTTGCTGGCATTGGTACTGGTGGTGCTTTTGCTGGTTTATGTGAAGTTTTCCGCCATCCAGAAGGAGATCAAAGAGTCCAGAATGGAGACGGTACAGTACATTCACGGATCCTTCAGCCACTTCTCTTTGGAGAATGAGCAGAAGCTGGAGAACATCCGAAATACCATGTCCCAGCGTATGAACGAGCTGACTGCTGATAACCACAGACAGATGGAGCAGATTCGTGCAACTGTGGATGAGAAACTGCAGAAGACACTGGACGAGCGTATCGGCCAGTCCTTCCAGCTGGTCAACGAGAGACTGGAACAGGTGTACAAAGGCCTGGGCGAAATGCAGACCCTGGCAAGCGGTGTGGGCGACCTGAAGAAGGTTCTGTCCAACGTGAAAACCAGAGGAATTTTAGGGGAAATTCAGCTGGGTGCGATTTTAGAACAGATGCTGGCACCGGATCAGTATGCAGAAAATGTGGTGACAAAGAGCACTGGAGCGGAAAGAGTAGAATTTGCGGTGAAACTGCCGGGAGAAGAAGGCAACTTTGTGTATCTTCCAATTGATGCCAAGTTCCCGGGCGATGCTTATGCGCACCTGATGGATGCATACGAGAGTGGAGATGCGGCCCTGGTAGAAGCGGCAGCAAAGGCTTTAGAGCGCATCATCAAATCTGAGGCCAAGGATATCCGCGACAAATATATCGAACCGCCGAGAACCACAGACTTTGCCATTATGTTCCTGCCTTTTGA
>JAZUBY010000072.1:0-5527 GCA_045638885.1 Emergencia sp.
AATCCATCGAATGCGTTGTTGCGGCTGGACAGGCCTCCGTTTCCATGCTACAGCGAAGATTCCGTATCGGATACAACCGAGCGGCAAGAATCGGAGATATGATGGAAGCCCGCGGCATTGTAGGTCCTCAGGATGGAAGCAGACCGAGACAGGTTCTGATGACGGAAGAAGAACTGGAACAGTTAAAGAATGAAGTGGAGAATATATGAGAATCTATTTTGAAACATTAGGCTGCCCAAAGAATTTTAATGATTCCCAGGTAGCCAAAGGCATATTAGAAACAAAAGGCTATGTGATTGCAGAATCTCCAGAAGATGCAGATGTTATCGTAGTCAATACCTGCGGTTTCATCAATGACGCCAAAACAGAGTCTATCGAAAGAATCTTTGATATGGCTGCATACAAAGAACAGGGCAAAAAGCTGGTCGTTTCCGGCTGTCTGACAGAACGTTATGCAGATGAATTATTCGAAGAGATGCCGGAAGTAGACTTGTTCATGGGTGTTAATGAATACGAGAAACTGCCAGAGCTGTTAGAAGGCTTGGATGAACGTAGAGTTGCAAGAAGCGGCTGTGCACCAGATGTGGTTGCATACCATCCGCGTAAACTGGAGGAAAATCCTTACACTGCGACTCTGAAGATTGCAGAAGGCTGTAACAATATCTGCGCATACTGCGTGATTCCGCATATTCGCGGCAAGTTCAGAAGCAAGAAGGAAGAAGACATCCTGATGGAAGCAGAAGAACTGGCAAAAGCAGGATGCAAAGAGCTGATTCTGATTGCACAGGATACCACTTATTACGGCTATGATTTATACGGTGAGTTACGTCTGGCAAAACTGCTGAAAAAACTTTGTCGTATCGATGGCATCCAGTGGATCAGATTAATGTACTGCTATGAAGACCGCATTACTGATGAACTGATTCAGGTGATGGCAGAAGAACCAAAGATTTGTCATTACTTAGATATTCCAATTCAGCATGCCAGCGACAGCGTGCTGAAAGCCATGAACCGCCGTTCTACTATGGACTCTATCAAAGGCACCATGGCACGTCTGAAGGCAGCAATGCCTGATATTCACGTTCGTACAACTCTGATTGTAGGCTTCCCTGGTGAAACAGAGGAAGATTATGACCAGCTGGTTGAGTTTGTGGAAGATGAACGTTTTGCACGTCTTGGCGTCTTTGCTTACTCCCAGGAAGAGGGCACGGAAGCAGGCGATAGAGAAGACCAGATTGACGATGAAATCAAAGAAGTCAGACTGGACGGTATCATGAGAAGACAGCTGGATATCTCCCTTGGCTATAACCAGGAAAAGGTTGGACAGACTTTTGATGTTATGGTAGATGAGATTGACGAAGACGGCAGTTACCTGGGCAGAACCAGATATGATGCGCCGGAAATCGACAATTCTGTTATTTTTACATCAAATAGAGATTTAAAACCAGGCGACATCGTACATGTTATGGTAAACGACGCCTTTGATTATGATTTAGTAGGAACGGAGGTAGAATAGAATGAATTTACCAAATAAACTGACTGTTGGAAGAATGATTGCAGTGCCTTTCTTCATTGCAGCATACATGTTAGAACTTTATATCGTTGCATTTGTGCTGTTTGTAGCGGCATCTGTAACAGACTTCTTTGATGGATACCTGGCAAGAAAGCATAATCTGGTTTCCAACTTTGGTAAGATTATGGACCCTCTTGCAGATAAGATTTTAGTTTATTCCGCATTTTGTCTGATGGTAGATGATAATACGATTGCAGGATGGATGCTGATTGTGATTTTAGCCAGAGAGTTTGTAGTAGCTGGCATGAGAACTGTAGCTGCATCTGAAGGTATTGTTATCGCAGCAGCTATGAGCGGCAAGATTAAGACTGTTCTGCAGATGATTGCAGTACCATTGCTGTTATTTGTTCCTGTTTTAGAAGGTTCTGCAGCAGGCTATGTAGTGAACTTTGCGGCACAGATCTTCTTATGGGGTTCCCTGATCATGACTGTTTACTCTGGTATTGAGTACGTTATGAAAAATAAGGAAGTATTTTCACAATAGAATTATCTATGCCTTTCAATCATGCTTTGCTCGCAAGGTCCTCGGCACGCCTGCGGGAAATGCTCGCATAGCATATTGAAATGCATCTATTTACTATTCTGATAATAGAGAGGTAAACTAATGAAAACCGCATTATTAAGTGTGGGCACAGAACTGTTATTTGGACAGATTATCAATACGAATACCGTATTTTTATCCCAGCAGCTACAACTGCTGGGATTTGATGTGCTTTATCATTATACCGTTGGAGACAATGGCAAGCGTCTGGCAGAAGTGATGGAAACGGCATTGAAGGACTGTGACCTTATCATCACTACCGGAGGACTTGGACCTACAGAAGATGATTTGACAAAGGAAATCGCATGTGAGGTGCTTCATGATACTCTGGTCATGCATGAGCCCAGCCTTGCAGCTCTGCATGAGATTGCAAGAAAGCGTGGCCGTGCCATGACGGAGAATAATCTGAAGCAGGCTATGATGCCGACAAGAGCGGTTGTTTTTGATAACGATGCCGGCTCTGCGCCGGGCATGGCTTTACCGGAAGGCGAGAAAACCATCATCTGTATGCCTGGACCGCCTCGGGAAATGAAGCGTATGTGGGAGCGCAGGGTAAAGCCGTATTTAGAATCCAGACAGAACAGCGTAATCTATTATAAGATGCTTCGATTCTTCGGGATTGGAGAATCTTCATTAGAGACCGCGTTGCTGGATTTGATCGACAACCAGACGGACCCTACTTTGGCGACTTATGCAAAAGAAGGGGAATGTACCGTTCGCGTTGCTTCCAAGAGAGCAAGTCTGGAAGAAGCCTCTGCGGCAGTAGAAGAAATGATTACTGCTGTAAAAGAACGGGTTGGAGAATATCTGTTCAGTGAAGATGATGAGAACCTGGCTGAAGTAGTTGGCCGAAAACTCATCGGTAGAAATATTACTATATCTTCATGTGAATCCTGTACGGCAGGGATGTTTTCTGCAGAACTGGCAGGAGTACCGGGGATTTCTGCAGTCTTTGACAGAGGCATTGCAACCTACACATGGCGTGCAAAGATGGAAGAACTGGGTGTTTCTTTGGAGACTTTGGAAACCTACAGTGCAGAAAGCCGCCAGGTATGTGAAGAAATGGTCCGTGGGCTCTTTGACAAAACGGGAAGCCGTGTCTGTGTATCTGTAACGGGGGTTGCAGGACCGGGCGGCACGGAAGAGAAACCGGCAGGAACCATATATATAGGATGTCTGTTTGACGGACAGCTGGAGATTAGAGAATTGAGAACAGGACGGGACAACAGAAACTGGAACAGGCATTACGCCATGCTGCACATGTTTGATCTCATCAATAAGATGCTTGGATAGGATTGACATTAAGCAATGTCTGGTATATAGTGGAATTACCATTTATTACCAATTATCCGTTTTCCAGAAAAGCACTTGACCTTATGTAGAAAATAGGGTATTATAATCAAGAACAAATGTTCGTATTGGAGGTAAACATGAGCGTAGTAAGAGATGAAAGAGAAAAAGCGTTAAATGACGCGTTAGCACAGATTCAGAAACAATTCGGGAAGGGCGCTATTATGAAGCTTGGCGAAACTTCCTCTCTCAATATAGAAACTATTTCCACAGGTTCTATCAGCTTAGACCTGGCAACAGGCGTAGGCGGCGTACCAAAGGGCAGAATCGTGGAAATCTATGGACCGGAATCTTCCGGTAAGACAACCCTGACGCTGCACATTGTAGCAGAAGCACAGAAGAAGGGCGGCAAGTGTGCGTTTATTGACGCAGAACATGCATTAGACCCTGTTTATGCGAAGAACCTGGGTGTTAAGGTAGACGAACTGCTGGTATCCCAGCCGGATACTGGTGAACAGGCACTGGAAATCTGCGATATGCTGGCACGAAGCGGTGCGTTAGATGTTATTGTTATCGACTCTGTAGCTGCTTTGGTTCCTAAGGCAGAAATTCAGGGCGAAATGGGCGACTCCCACATGGGTCTGCAGGCAAGACTGATGTCTCAGGCACTGAGAAAGATTGCCGGCACTGTAAACCGCAGCAATACATGCGTAATTTTCATCAACCAGCTTCGTGAGAAGATTGGTGTGATGTTCGGTAATCCGGAAACTACAACAGGTGGTCGTGCACTGAAATTCTATGCATCCATGCGTTTAGATGTAAGAAGAGTTGAAACCATCAAGAGCGGCGATCAGATGCTGGGTAACAGAACAAGAGTTAAGATTGTAAAGAACAAGGTTGCGCCTCCGTTCAAACAGGCTGAATTCGACATTATGTACGGAGAAGGTATTTCTAAGGCAGGCGACATCTTAGACTGTGCAGTAGAAGCGAAGATTATCGAGAAGGCAGGTTCCTGGTATAGCTACGAAGGAAATCGTATTGGACAGGGCAGAGAAAACGTGAAGAAGTGGCTGGAAGAAAACCCTGCTACTTTAGATATCATTGAAGGTAAGCTTTTAGATACGCTGAAGGTAGAAGAACCGGAAGAAGAAGCACCATTCAATGTGGATGAAGATGGCGTAGTCATCGAGTAATCAAAATGAAGCAAATTTAATAACTAATAATTATGGGAGATTGAAAACTATGGAAGCGATCAAAGTTATCAAAGAAAGAAGAAGCGTTAGAAAATTCAAGGAAGAAAAAGTATCCCGCGACGTTATTAACGAAATCGTTGCAGCTGCAGCATATGCACCTTCCTGGAAGAACACACAGATTACAAGATACACTATCGTAGAAGACGAAGCAGTAAAGGCAAAGATTGCTGATGAATGCGTTCTGGACTTTGTTTACAACGCAAAGACAATTAAGAGAGCGCCACACCTGGTAGTAGTTACTGCTGTATTAGGCAGATCCGGCTATGAAAAAGACGGTTCTTACACAACTGCTAAGGAAGACCGTTGGCAGAACTTTGACACTGGTATCGCAACACAGACATTCTGTCTGGCTGCTGCGGACAAGGGTGTTGGTACTGTTATCTTAGGTATTTTCGATGATGATAAGGTTGCAGAAGCAATTGGTCTGGAAGAAGGTCAGCAGGTTCATGCTTTAATCGCTATGGGTTACCCAGAAGGCGAACCAGGTGCTGCACCACCAAGAAAAGAAGTAGAAGAACTGGTAAAGTTTATCTAAGAAATCCAGTGTTTTCAACGGGAAGAGCGATCTTCCCGTTTTCTTTGTGAAATCATAAAATCATAGTAAAAAAAGTTGAAAAAAGTTGTAAAAACTGTTTGACAAGCCTATAGTTTTATGGTATTCTATCAGAGTTAGACCGCACGGAAAAGGTTTGATTTGTGATGTCTTCGATTATGAAGCGCCAAATCACATCAGCTCGTCAAGGGGACGAGAGGATGAAAGTACGATTTTCGTGCTACCCGGAAAGGCGAGACTGGTAAGAGGAGGAAATTAAAACATGTACGCAATTATCGAAACAGGCGGAAAGCAGTACAGAGTTCAGGAAAAGTCGG
>JAZUBY010000073.1:0-5661 GCA_045638885.1 Emergencia sp.
CACCAGAAGGCGACTATGGAACATGCAGACGTACTGTACGGTGTAACCATGCCGGAACACGGCATTTCCAGAGTACTGAGCCTGAGACTGGGCGATGACTTTGAATTATAATTTTCATTACAAAAGGTAAGGAGAGGATAGCAATATGGCTCTATTCGAACAAAAGAAAAAAGGCTTCTTCGGCAAGCTCTCCCAGAGAATCGGCGATGCCATCATGGGAAGACCAGAGCTTGATGAAGATTTCATGGACGAGCTGGAAGAAATTCTGATTACTTCCGACATCGGCATGGACACTACCATGAAAATCATGGAAGAGCTTCGCAAATACATCAAAGAAAATAAACTGGGCAACCCAGAAGACATCAAAGAAGCACTGGCTAAGGTCATTGCAGGTCTGATGGACAAGGGCGAAAGAAATAAGCTGAACAGTGAAACACCACTGGTGATTTTGATGATCGGTATCAACGGCGGCGGTAAGACCACTTCCATCGCTAAGATTGCCCACAAGCTGAGATCTGAAGGAAAGACAGTTCTCTTAGGCGCAGCTGACACATTTAGAGCAGCAGCTGGAGAACAGCTGGAAATCTGGGGTCAGCGCATCGGTGTGAATACTGTAAAGCATCAGGAAGGCGCAGATCCGTCTGCTGTTATCTTTGATGCAATCCAGTCTGCAAAGGCCAAGAAAATGGACGTTCTGATCTGTGATACAGCAGGCAGACTGCAGACAAAGAAAAACTTAATGAACGAACTGGAAAAGATGAACAAAATCATTTCCAGAGAATATCCTGAAGCTGCAAGAGAAACGCTGCTGGTATTAGATGCGACCACAGGTAAGAATGCAGTGTCTCAGGCAAAAGAGTTCGGCGAAGTTGCTGACATCACAGGCGTGGTGCTGACAAAGCTGGACGGAACCGCAAGAGGCGGTATCGCTATCACCATTGCAGATGAGTTCGATTTACCAATCAAGTTCATCGGCGTAGGAGAAAAGATGGATGATCTCAAGGAGTTCGATCCATTGGAATTTGCAGGAGGTATTTTCAGTGAGTAAACCAATTGTAGCCATTGTAGGCAGACCGAACGTTGGTAAGTCCACATTCTTTAATAAGATTGTAGGCAGAAGAGTATCCATCGTTGAGGATACGCCAGGCGTAACAAGAGATAGAATTTATGCAGAAGCAGAATGGAACGGCGTGCATTTTGCTTTGATTGATACAGGCGGTATTGAACCTGCCAGCCAGGACATCATCTTATCCCAGATGCGTGAACAGGCACAGATTGCTATGGATATGGCAGACGTGATTCTGTTCATCGTTGACGGCAAGGACGGCCTGACACACGCTGACGAAGAAGTTGCAATGATGCTGAGAAGAACAGGTAAGAGAGTTATTCTGGTTGTAAACAAAATCGATAACCCTGCAAAGCTGGGCATTGACTTCTATGACTTCTGGGAACTGGGGATCGGCGAACCGATTGCCATTTCTGCAGCAAACATGCTGAACTTTGGTGATGTATTAGACGAAATCGTAGCAAGCTTCCCAGATGATGCGGACTTAGAAGAAGACGACAGCATCAAAGTTGCCATGATTGGTAAGCCAAATGTTGGTAAGTCCTCTCTGGTAAACGCACTGTTAAAAGAAAACCGTGTCATCGTATCTCCAATTGCAGGTACAACAAGAGACTCCATCGATACACCGTTTGAGTGGGGTGGAGATCAGTATACTCTGATTGATACAGCTGGTATCAGAAGAAAGAGCAAGGTAAACGAAGATATCGAAAGATACAGCGTTATCCGTGCAACTGCAGCCATCGAGCGTTGTGATGTTTGTATGCTGGTCATCGATGCAGTAGAAGGCATTACGGAACAGGATAAGAAGATTGCAGGTATTGCTCACGAAGCCGGTAAAGGTATCATCGTTGTTGTAAACAAGTGGGACTTAATCAAGAAAGAAACCAATACCATGAGAGACTATAGACGTGCGATGGAATCTGAACTGCAGTTCATGTCCTATGCACCATCCGTATTCATCTCCGTACTGGAAAAGCAAAGAATTTTCGAAGTTATGAAGCTGGCAAAATACGTGGCTGAAAAGAGATCCCTGCGTGTTCCAACTGGTCAGCTGAACAGCTTATTAAACGATGCAATTCTGATGAAGCAGCCACCTTCTGACAAGGGTAGAAGACTGAAGATCTATTATGTAACACAGGTTGGCGTAAGACCGCCACTGTTCTCCTTCCAGATTAACGATAGAGAACTGATGCACTTCTCTTATGCAAGATATTTGGAAAACAAGATTAGAGACAGCTTTGGATTTGAAGGTACATCCATCAAATTCGTCTTCAGAGAAAAAGGAGAAAAAGATTACTAATGAACACAGTATTATTTGTATTAGCCATCGTCATTGCCTATTTCCTTGGAAATATTTCCCCATCTATTCTGCTGGGCAGAGCCATGGGTGTTGACATCAAAAAAGAAGGAAGCGGCAATGCCGGCACTACCAATGCTCTTCGTGTATTGGGTAAGAAAGCAGCCATCATTACATTGGTTGTAGATATCGGCAAAGGTGTGATTGCTGTATTATTGGGCAATCTGATTGCAGGTCCGCAGGCAGCAATGTATTGTGCTCTGGCAGCCTTTGCAGGTCACGTGTGGCCGGCAATGTTCCATTTCAAAGGGGGCAAAGGCGTTGCAGTTGCTTTTGGTGCAATTGTTACGATTAACTGGCAGCTGGGTCTTCTGTGTTTAGCAGTTGTTATCGTTGTGGTATTGCTGACAAAGATGGTATCTGCGGGATCCATTTCTGCAGCACTTGCATTCCCTGTTTTAGCATACTTTATGGAGCCGGATTTCCTGTATCCTGGTATTGCTATGGCAGCGCTGCTGATTTATAAGCACAAGGGTAATATCCAGCGTTTAATGAAAGGTGAAGAAAACAAGCTGAGCTTCAAGAAAAAATAAGGAAAGCAGCTTGCTAGAAAAAGGTGAATTTTATGAAGAAGATTGGTGTAATCGGTGCAGGCAGCTGGGGTACAGCGCTTGCCGTTACATTAGCGAATAAAGGCCATCAGGTAAAAATCTGGGCACACAGAGCAGAACATGTGGAAGAAATGAAGGCTGACAGAGAGAACGTAAAGTATCTGCCAGGAGTGAAGTTTGCTGAAACACTGCAGCCGGTCGCTTCTTTAGAAGAAGCGTTAAAAGATGCAGACATGGCATTATTTTCTGTTCCTGCTCAGGCATTTAGAAGCAACTTCGAAAAGGCAATTCCGTACTTAGAAGACAAGACTATCGTTGTTAACGTAGCGAAGGGTATTGAACGTGGTACGCTGATGCGTCTTTCTGAAATTGCGGCAATTTTAAAACCTGGTGTAAAATATGTGGCACTTTCCGGACCTTCCCATGCAGAAGAAGTTGGAAAGGCAATGCCAACAACAGTAGCTGTAGCTTCTGATGACATTAAACTGGCTGAAGAAGTACAGGATATGTTTATGACTGACCGCTTCAGAGTTTATACTAACGAAGACGTATGCGGAACAGAATTAGGCGGAGCATTAAAGAATATCATTGCTTTAGGTGCCGGCATTTCTGACGGCATGGACTTTGGAGACAATGCAAAGGCTGCACTGATGACCAGAGGTATCACTGAAATGTGCCGTCTGGGCGTAAAACTGGGTGCTAACGTGGAAACTTTCTCCGGTTTAACCGGCATCGGTGACCTGATTGTAACATGTACCAGTATGCATTCCAGAAACAGACGCTGTGGTATCATGATTGGTGAAGGAATGAAGCCAAGTGAAGCTACAGAAAAAATCGGTATGGTAGTAGAAGGCATGTTTACAGCAGAGGCTGCTTATCAGCTGGCACAGCGTGTAGGCGCAGAAATGCCGATTACGGAATGTATTTACAGATGCATTAATGAAGAAATCGATGCAAAGGAAGCAGTAGAGCTGCTCATGGGCAGAGATAAGAAGAACGAAATGCATATCGACTAATTTGCATTTTAGGATAAAACTATTGGAGATAGATATTAATGAATAGAAAATTTCATATTACAACTTTTGGCTGTCAGATGAATGAGCACGACTCTGAAGTTATGACAGGCATGCTGCTGGAAAAGGGGTTTGAGGTTGCAAAAGACCGCAAAGAGGCTGACATTCTCATCATCAATACCTGCAGCGTTCGTGATAACGCAGACAAGCGTTTCTTCGGAACTCTGGGTGCGTTAAAGAAAAGAAAAAGAGAAAACCCAAATTTAATCATGTGTGTTTGCGGCTGTATGATGCAGCAACAGCACGTCATTGACACTTTGAAACAAAAGTATCCTTGGGTTGATGTTGTATTCGGTACACACAATATTCATCAGTTCCCAGAACTTTTGGAAAACGTGATCAACGAAAAGAAGAAGCAGATTTCTGTATGGGATGAAGGCGGTGAAATTGTAGAAGGACTGCCAGTAAAGCGTCTTCATGAAAATAAGGCACTGGTTAACATCATGTTTGGATGTAACAACTTCTGTACATACTGCATCGTGCCATATACACGTGGCAGAGAAAGAAGCAGAAATCCGGAAGATATCCTGAAGGAAGTACGTGGACTGGTCGCAGACGGCGTGAAAGAAATCATGCTGCTGGGTCAGAATGTAAACTCCTATAAGGGTGCGGAAGGTGTGGATTTCGCAGACTTAATCTATATGCTGAATGAGGTGGAAGGTCTGGAACGTATCCGTTTCATGACACCACATCCAAAGGATTTGTCCGACAAGCTGATTCAGGCATATGTGGACTGCGATAAGCTTTGTAAGAACATTCACCTTCCGGTACAGTGCGGCAGCAGTCGTGTACTGAAGGAAATGAACAGAAGATATACGAAGGAACAGTATCTGGAGCTGGTAAGAAAGCTGAGAGAAGCCGTTCCACACATTACCATGTCTACTGATATCATCGTAGGTTTTCCTGGGGAAACAGAAGAGGATTTTGAGGAAACTCTGGATTTAGTTCGCAAGGTTCGTTATGACTCTGCGTTTACCTTCCTGTATTCCATTAGAAAGGGCACTCCTGCAGAGAAGTATGAAAATCAGGTTCCGGAAGAAGTGAAACATGAACGTTTCAACCGTCTTGTTGACCTGGTGAACACCATCAGTGCAGAAAAAAATGCCCAGTACAAGGGTACCATTCAGAAAGTACTGGTAGAAGGTGCAAGTGCAAGAAACAGCAAGACCATGGCAGGCAGAACAGACGGTTTCAAACTGGTCAACTTCATGGGCTGCAAGGAAATGATTGGCAAGACCATTGATATTGAAATTACAGAAGGCAAAACCTTTAGCTTAGAAGGAAAAGTGGTAGAATAAACATGAAAACCTTAAGAAAAGCAATCGCGGCTTTTGTGCCATCCTGCGAACAGGAAGAACGGGATCAGAATATGATACTGGCATTTATGGATGCCAATCCTGACTGCCTGACGAGAGACAATGACGTGGCACACATGACGGCCTCTGCATGGGTGGTAAACCCGGCAAGAGATAAAGTCCTGATGGTCTATCATAACATCTATGACAGCTGGTCCTGGACTGGCGGCCATGCTGATGGGGAGGCGGATCTAGCGGATGTAGCTTATCGTGAGGGACAAGAAGAAACTAGAAACAGGGACTAAAAGCTCTTGATGGG
>JAZUBY010000074.1:0-2987 GCA_045638885.1 Emergencia sp.
ACATGAATCAGAACCTTGGTACGTTCGATGTGCTTCAGGAACTTGAAGCCCAGGCCCAGACCTTCGCTGGCACCTTCGATGATACCTGCGATGTCAGCCATAACAAAGCTTGTGTCATGGAGCTGTACCACACCCAGGTTCGGGTCGATGGTTGTGAAGTGGTAGTTTGCAATCTTAGGCTGCGCGCTGGTTGCAACGGACAGCAGAGAAGACTTGCCTACATTCGGGAAACCAACCAGGCCAACGTCAGCGATCAGCTTCATTTCCAGAATAACAGTACGTTCCTTGCATGCTCCGCCTGCTTCCGCAAAGTTTGGAGCCTGACGTACGGAGTTCTTAAAGTGAACATTACCGCGGCCGCCTCTTCCGCCCTTAGCAGCTACGAAGGAATCACCATCTTCAACCAGGTCCTTCATCAGATGACCGGTTTCTTCGTCGATTACCATGGTGCCAACAGGAACTTTGATAACCAGATTTTCGCCGGACTTACCAAAACGTTTTTTCTTCATACCATTCTGGCCGTCTTCAGCTTCGTATTTTCTCTTGAACTTAAAGTCCATCAGGGTTCTCAGGTTTCTATCAGCCTGGAAAATAACGTCTCCGCCTCTTCCGCCGTCACCGCCATCAGGACCGCCTTCCGGTACGAAAGGTTCACGACGGAATGTTACAGCACCATCGCCGCCCTTACCGGACTTGATAAAAATTTTGGCTCTATCTACAAACATTTTCAGAACCTCCTCTATAGACACGGTTCCCGATGTACGGCTAAAACCATACCGGGTACCAAATTAACTGCTCGTACAAAAAGACCCTGTGAACATACGTCTACAGGGTCTAATCACTCTAATTAAGCTTCCTTAGGATAAACGGAAACCTGCTTTCTGGTCTTGTCTTTTCTTTCGAACTTAACAGCGCCATCGATCATAGCGAATAAAGTATCATCGCCACCGATACCAACGTTGTTACCAGGGTGAAGCTTGGTTCCTCTCTGTCTAACCAGAATGCTGCCTGCGGTAACGAACTGACCGTCGCCAGCCTTCAGTCCAAGACGCTTGGACTCGGAATCACGACCGTTCTTAGAGCTACCTACACCTTTCTTACTTGCCATAGTGTTACCTCCTAACTATTCAGTGAATTATAATGCTGCTTCGATTGCTTCGATGATAACTGCCTTAGTAGCCTTTTCATCGATTTCAATGTTATTTTCCTTTGCAAAAGCAATCAGTTCGTCCTTCTTCATGGAAGCGGAAACCTTCTTACCTTCTGCAACTTCAGCTTCCTTCTTAGGAGCTGCACCACCTAAAGCTTCGATCTTAACCATTGTGTATGGCTGTCTGTGACCCTGCTTCTTTCTGTAGTCCTTCTTAGCCTTATACTTGAAGATGATAACCTTTTCACCCTTGCCGTGTTCTACAACGGTACCGGTTACAACTTCGTTCAGGTAAGGAGCACCCACCTTAACTTCGCCTTCAGCGCTGATCAGTAAAGTGTTGAAAGTTACTGCTTCGCCAACTTCAGCCTTGATTTTTTCTACAGTGATGACATCGCCTTCCTGTACTCTGTACTGCTTGCCACCAGCTTCGATTACTGCGTACATTATTTTTTATCCTCCTCTATCCGGTCTCGCCATCAGGGGTGGTAATCCCTATTGATTACACTTCAAAAACCCGTTCAGTGCGGCTCAACACTCAAATGATACCATTTCACTACCCAAATGTCAAGCAAAAAATCAGTATTTTTCAATATTTTTTCTGCATTCTTTGATAAAAACAGCGGGCAGTTGCCCGCTGTTAAATTACTTTAATTGTAGGTGTTCTGATGCACAATATTATTCCACAATCACACCGTCATCATCTACCAGCATATCCATGATGGCATTGAAATCGTCTTCAGGAATTTCAGGTTCTGGTTCAGGAACATAATCTTCATCCTGCTGTGCCAGCTGATCCAGCAGCATAGCTTCAATCTTATCCATGATATCCTTGTGTTCCTGCAGCCAGGTCTTAACGTTTTCACGGCCCTGACCGATTCTTTCACCTTCAAAGCTGTACCAGGATCCAGCCTTCTGAATAATCTTGGCATCCACTGCAGTATCCAGCAGGTCACCGGCACGGGAAATGCCCTGACCATACATGATATCAAACTCAGCCTGCTTAAACGGAGGTGCCACCTTGTTCTTAACAACCTTAACTCTGGTACGGTTACCCACCACATTATCGCCAACCTTGATGCTTTCAACTCTTCTTACATCCATACGCATGGAGGAATAGAATTTCAGAGCACGGCCGCCGGTGGTAACTTCCGGATTGCCAAACATGATGCCAACCTTTTCACGGAGCTGGTTGATAAAGATAATACATGTATTGGATTTATTTACAGTACCGGTCAGCTTACGCAGAGCCTGAGACATCAGACGTGCCTGCAGACCAACGTGAGAATCACCCATCTCACCCTGAATTTCAGCCTTAGGAACCAGTGCCGCTACAGAGTCGATAACGATAATATCCAGTGCACCGCTTCGCGCCAGCATATCACAGATTTCCAGAGCCTGTTCACCTGTATCCGGCTGAGAAACCAGCAGTTCTCCTACGTTTACACCCAGGTTCTTTGCATATACAGGATCCAATGCATGTTCTGCATCGATAAATGCAGCCTTACCGCCTGCACGCTGTGCTTCAGCAATCACATGTAAGGTCAGTGTGGTCTTACCGGAAGATTCTGGACCGTAGATTTCTACGATTCGTCCCTTCGGAACACCGCCGATACCTGTAGCCAGGTCCAAACTGATGGAACCGGTAGAAATTGCTTCCACGTTCATCTGTGCGCCTGCATCACCCAGCTTCATGATGGCACCCTTGCCAAACTGTTTCTGGATCTGCGCCATTGCGGCCTCAAGTGCCTTATCCTTTTCGCTCTTTACTTCTTTATTTACACTCATGATAATCCTCCAAACTCAAACGAACATCTGTTCTTAAAGTTATAATACC
>JAZUBY010000075.1:0-67536 GCA_045638885.1 Emergencia sp.
CCATAGCAGGTGCTAAGTTTGTAGTATCGGATAATGGAGACATCTTGTCACCAAAGTAGCAGCCGGAGATTACAGCACCTGCAGCCATTGGAGCAGGAACGCCTAAACCAGCAGCGATACCCATCAGAGCCAGACCCATAGTAGCCATGGAACCCCATGCAGTACCTGTAGCCAGAGCTGTAATAGAGCAGATTAATAATGCAGCGATTAAGAAGATAGATGGGGATAATAACTTTAATCCGTAGTAGATCATTGCAGGTACTACACCAGCAGTAATCCATACACCTACCAGCACACCTACGATCATCAGAATGATAACCGCCTGTAATGCGTTGTAGATACCGTCCATCATGGACTTTTCAATGAAGTCCCACTTGAAGCCTAAGTATAAAGCCATGCATGCAGCGATGATAACGCCAATGAACATTGGAACGTGTACGTCAACGCCGTATACAACGATACCCAGTGCCATAACCAGTACCAGGATACCGAAGGTAATCAGGGAGTGGACCATGGTCACCTTTTTCTGTTCTCTTGTTTTCTTTTCCATTGTTGTTCTCCTAATAAAATAATAAACACTTCACTCGGGTAAAGACCCTTGATTTGTTATAATTATAACAATATCAGTTTACTTTTTCAACCCCCTACGCTATGTTTTTTAGTTAGTACAACAATATAATAATGTATACTTGTGTTCTGTACACAAAAGTATACATTATGCATTATATAAAACATACAAAATCGGCTATTTTTCAACATTTTTATATTTTTTCATACCTATCAAAACTATGCACAATACTATTCCTCACTCTGGTGTATGCGCAAGACAACAAAAAGAGCACATATCCCCTTAGGATATATGCTCTTTAATTTCCTATTCTCCTATTCAGTAAAGGCCAATACAGCCTCTACCGTCTGACGAATCTGTTCCTTACCAGTAATAGAGGCTTTTCCATCACCCTTTTGATGGCCGTAATCACCAAACTGGGAGTGGTTTCCACCTTTGATGATGTTCTCACGGGTCAGATTAACCGGCAGATTATCGTAGCACTCCTCATATTTCGCCATATCCATAACGCCATCCTGGTCGCCATAGATGGTCAAAACCTCATACGATGACTGTGATAAGTCTACTGCAGAATAAGAACCTAATAGAATCAGCCCTTCAAAAGCATCTACACCAGCCTGTTTCTCCAAATAGCTGGCCGCCATAGAACCCCCAAGGGAATGTCCTGCCATATACCAGTCTTCCACGTAGTTTAGTTCTTCTACGATTCCATCTGCAGCTTTTACATCTAACACTGCCAGATTTGCCGGCATCGGTACCAGTACAGTCAGAATACCTTCTTCTGCAAGGGCAGACAGCAGCGGCACATAACTCTCCGCCTCTACTTTGCCGCCGGGATAAAAGATGATGCCGCTTTCCGCCGGTACGTCCGGCTCAAAAATTATGCGTCCTTCCAGATCCACAGTAAGACAAAGATCCTCTACCGGTGTTTCTACCAGCGCCATGGCCGCTTCACTTGCATGATAATAGTTCCCTATGTAAACAAAAATTCCCGCTACCAGAAAAAAAATTGCCGCCAGCGGAACAATGATATATTTCTTCATAGTCTCCTTCTCCCTTCTGGTTTCTTTTATTATACTCCTTTTTAATCCTATTTCCTATATCAATCACCATTTGTTTCGAATGTTTTCTCAGAACTTTCCTGCAATCATGCAAGATAAGAGAAAAGACTTTGGATTGTCTTGTCACGAGGAAAACCCTTTTCGTGAAACTCCCCAAAGTCTTTGATTATCTTAATTATGCTTATTGATATGTGCGCATAGCCTCTTCCAAACTCATGCCTTCTTCAATAGCCGCCTTACGCTTTGCATTGACTGCCTGGATTTCCTTCATGCGAGGTCCAGTCAGAGTGTAACCCTTCATGGCCCACAGAGTTGCAATCCAAGCCAGCATTGGGATGACACAGAACAGTACGATAACCACCCAGTTCATAGCGGCCGTTGCGATACGTTTCGTAGTCGGAGCAGTCTGCTACCATCGGAATTGGCATATCTGCTGTGGCATAATATGCACCGTAACCGATGCCGAATAACAGAATGAACAGGATTGTATATAAATTGATACCGCTTAAGGTCAGTGTAGTTGCCGGATCCCCCCGCTTTCATCCAGCAGTTTCACCTGCACTTCCCCGCGCATGGTCTTTGCTTTTCCATTCAGGAAGGTGTCTACTTTGATGTCGGCGCTGCCGTCTTTGATGACCGTCTCGTATTTCATACCGAAACTACCGTAGTAGTCCAGATCAAAGTGAGTCTCCGGCACAATCAGGAATTCCACATCACGGTAAATGCCGCCGTAGAAGGTAAGGTCTGCTTTCTGTGGATATACATGATCGTTAATACTGTTGTCTACTTCTACCAGCAGGTGATTCTCCTCTTCCAGCAGGTCTGTCACATCACCCCGGAAGGTGGAATAACCGCCATCGTGCCTGCATACATGATTACCATTGAGCAATACCTTTGCACTGGCATTGACACCGTGGAGCTGCAGGTAGACTCTCTGATACTGGTCAAAGTCCGGCTTTTTCACCTGTTTTTCGTAAACGCAGGTTCCTCTCCAGTAATCATTACCGCCGTCCTGTCCGTCTTTCCCATTCCAGGTATGAGGCAGGTCCAGAATGGTCGTCTCTCCCTGGCCGTCAGTAAAGGTCCAGCCCTGCATCATTTTTTCGATTTTTCTCATCAAAAATACCTCAATTTCTTATATATTTTCTAAAAATCAATACTTTTTTAATTATAACCCTTTAACGTTGAAATTACAAGGATGAGCACGGAAAGCACTTCCACCAGAGAATTTGCTATTTTTCGCCAAATTATGGAAAATATCTCTTTATTTCCCTATAGGCTTCATGTATAATCGTATTCTGAAGGAGTGTTCAAAAAGAGTATGAATAAGAAAAATAAAATCATCGTTTGTGTCTTACTTGGCATCATCCTGGTTGCAGGGGTGTGGCTCGGTATCGATTACAAAATGTATTGCAAAACCTATTTTCCAAATAATACCGTCATCAACAACATTGACTGTTCCGGTATGACAGTGGAAATGGCAAAGAAAGCTTTAACAAAAACCTGGAACGATAATGAATTCGTCATTACAATGGATGACGAAGAACTGGCAGTTTTAGAAGACCTCAATTTCACTTACGACATTGATGCGTCATTGCAGGAAATCCGCGACAAAGGCTATAAGTTCCCGCTATATGTTCTGTTCTGCAAGAAAAATGCAGATTTAACTGTTCCGATGGTACCTGCTGAGCTGACAGCTTCTTTTGAAGAAGAGATTGCAGAACTTCCAATTTACGAACAGGAAAACGAAGTTAAAACAGAAAATGCATATGTTGATATGAGCAACAATGCATTTAACATCGTACCAGAAGTTTACGGTAACAACATCGACGCAGAACTGGTAAAGTCTACAATCCTAAAAGACATCTCCAAGGGAGTGTGGACATTAGAATACAAAGAAGAAAGTTTCTACGAACAGCCAACTGTAAAAACAGATACACCAGAATTATTAGACGAGCAGGCGTACTGCAAAAAATATCTGGCTCACGAAATTACGTATCTTTTCGGATCTGACAGTTACACAGTTACACCAGAAGAAATGAATAAAATGCTGACTGCAGATGCAGAAGGCAAAATTACCATTCATCAGGATAAGGTAGAAGAGGTCGTAGCGAAATTAGCAGGAACCTATGACACAGTAGGCGCTGATCGCCTCTTCCCATCTACTTCCCGCGGAAACGTCATGGTTTATGGTGGTACATACGGCTATGCTATCGATCAGGCTGGCGAAGCAAAACAGCTGGCAGCTGATTTAGAAGGCCTCAAAGACGTCAGCCGTGAACCTGTTTATGCCCAGGAAGGCTTGGGTTGGGAAAACAATGGCTTCGGCAACACTTACGTAGAAGTAGACCTTTCTTTACAGAAAGCATTCTATTATCAGGATGGAAAACAGATGATGTCCTGTCCGATTGTTTCCGGTATGATTACCCAGAATTATGGAACTGTTACCGGTGCATTCCAGATTGTGTATATGGCACAGGATGTAACTTTAAAAGGCGGAAGTAAGAAGAAAAAGACTTATTACGAAAGCCATGTAGATTACTGGATGCCATTCTACGGCGACTACGGTCTCCATGATGCCAACTGGCGTTCTACATTTGGCGGTAGCATTTATTATGCAAACGGAAGCCACGGTTGTGTAAACATGCCACCAGCCAGCGCTGCACAGTTGTATAATTACGTGTCTCCTGGCACACCGGTTATCCTTTTCTATTAAAAAATCAAAAGAAGACTGCATCTGCAGTCTTCTTTTTTATGACGGTTTTTGTTTCTGTACACAGGAAGTGAAAAAGGCGGCGTATTGCTGCGAGAGACTTTTCGCGAGGACGAAGGACAATCATACAAGAAATGAGGAAGACCTTTGGATGGTCTTGTCACGGGCGATAGCCATTTTCGTGAAAGACCCCAAAGGTCTCGAATTTTTTGTCTATGATTGTTTCGGACGAGTGTTTGTCTCGAGCAGTATTACGCCGCCTTTATGCTTCTCCAATGTATTCATCATAAGTACATAACTTGTCAATTAATGTACCATCTGCTCTGAATTCCATGATTCTGTTTGCAATAGTCTGGATAAACTCGTGGTCGTGGGAAGCGAATAATACGTTACCCTTGAAGTTTGTCAGACCCTGGTTTACAGCTGTGATGGATTCCAGGTCTAAGTGGTTAGTCGGCTGGTCTAGTACCAGTGCATTGGAGCCGAACAGCATCATTCTGGACAGCATGCATCTTACCTTTTCACCACCGGATAATACCTGTACTTCTTTGTACACGTCGTCACCAGAGAATAACATTCTGCCTAAGAACCCTCTCATGAAGGATTCTGTAGTTTCGTTGGTGTACTGGCTTAACCATTCTACTAAGTTCATAGTGCAGCCATTGAAGTATGCAGAGTTGTCCATTGGGAAGTAAGAAGTGGAAATGGTTACGCCCCACTTGTAAGAACCTTCATCTGGTTCCATTTCGCCCATGATGATTTTGAACAGTGTTGTATTTGCAATTTCATTTTCGCCAACGAAAGCAATTTTGTCGTCTTTGTTTACGCGGAAGGAAACGTTGTCCAGAACTTTGACACCGTCAATGGTCTTGGAGATGCCTTCTACGATCAGAATGTCCTTACCAGGTTCTCTATCCATGTTGAAACCAACGAATGGATAACGTCTGGAGGAAGCCGGCATTTCTTCTACAGTCAGCTTATCTAACAGCTTACGTCTGGAAGTCGCCTGCTTGGATTTGGACTTATTCGCAGAGAATCGCTGAATGAAGGCCTGCAGTTCCTTAATCTTATCTGCGTTCTTCTTGTTCTGGTCACGGATCATCTTCTGTACTAACTGGGAGGATTCGTACCAGAATTCGTAGTTACCAACGTACATCTTGATCTTGCCGTAGTCTACGTCGACCATATTTGTACATACTGTATTTAAGAAGTGTCTGTCGTGAGATACTACTAATACAGTGCCTTCATAATCCATCAGGAAGTCTTCCAGCCATTCGATAGCCTTTACGTCCAGATGGTTGGTAGGTTCGTCCAACAGGATGATGCCTGGCTTACCGAACAGCGCCTGTGCCAGTAACACCTTTACCTTCTCTTTACCAGTCAGGGAATCCATCTGGCTCCACAGGATATCTGCGGACAGACCCAGCCCCTGCAGTAGTCTGCTAACGTCGGATTCTGCTTCCCAACCGTCCATTTCTGCGAATTCCGCTTCCAGTTCTGCAGCACGGATACCATCTTCGTCATTGAAGTCTTCCTTCATGTAGATAGCGTCCTTTTCTTTCATGACTTCATATAATCTTGCGTTACCCATGATAACTGTATCCAGTACAGTGTACTCGTCATATGCGAAGTGGTCCTGCTTTAGCACGGACATACGCACGCCCGGCTTGATGGATACGCTGCCTGTTGTCGGCTCTAAATCACCGGACAGGATTCTTAAGAACGTGGACTTCCCTGCACCATTGGCACCGATAATGCCGTAGCAGTTTCCAGATGTAAACTTCAGGTCTACATCTTTGAACAGCGGCTGGCCGCTGAAGTTCATACTTACATTTGTTACATTAATCAATTGTCTTCTCCTTCTCTTTCACTGCCCGCCTAACAGCCTGCAGCCTCTACGATGCGCTCTACCACTTCTTCCACGCTCATACCGTCAGCTTCAATCACGATATCAGCATGTTTTTCATAAAGCGGAACACGCAGGTTATATAAATCTTCCAGAGTCTGTCCCTTAGCCAGGGTTACCCCTCTGGTCTTGATGTTGTTCAATCTGGTGAGAACCGTCTCCAAAGATACCTTCAGATACACGATTTTTCCCTGTTTCTTAAAATGTGCCATAGCACTGTCGAAATAAATAGCACTGCCGCCTGTCGCCACTACATGATTACGCTCATGAAAAGCCAGCAATACCTGCTCTTCCACCTGGTGGAAGTAGTCATTACCCTTTTCGTTAATGATATCCTGCAGCGTGCATCCTTCTCTCTGCTGGATTAAAATATCCGTGTCCACAAAGCCTTTGTTCATGGTCTTCGCCAGAACGACACCCACGGTGCTCTTCCCGCAGGACGGCATACCTACCAATACGATATTTTTCATGGCACTCTCCTATATCTTTTTTATCCTTCTACTTCAATACGGTCTCTCAGCCATACAGCATCAACTTCTGCATACTTGTTTGCAGGAATGCTTAATGCTTCAATGTGATCTTCTCTCAGCTGCTGATACAGCTCCTCATCTACTTCAATAGTCAGCTGTTCACCGTCTTCATTTTCGAAATCCCAGACGATAAAATACTCTTCCTTACCGTCTACATAGTACAGCAGATCCTGTGTCTGTACCTGTGGGAAGTCTTCCCTGATGCTTTCTACAACCAGCGCCTTGTATAATTCCATGATTCTGTCATCACGGTGACCGTCTGCCAGCAGAATCTTCTCCAGCAGTTCTGTCGGGCTGTTTACCAGTCTGTAAATGGCCTCAGCATCAATATCACATTCCGGTACATCCAGACTGTTCAGCTGTTCTAACAGGTCGCCGTCGTGATCCGGTGCCATGTAAACATTCAGCTTCTTTTCCGGATCCATATACATAATCGGATATTCAATCATGATTTCCGCACCGCATTCCGGGCACTTTACCATGAAAAATTGTCCGTTCATAATCTTCTCTTTGTAATCAGGGTCTGTAGATACATCTACAAACTCGATGGGTTTAAACCCAATTTCTGTATCGCAATTTGGGCAATTAAGCATCTCTCTGTCCATATTCCACCTCTTCTATTGATATTTGTTCCATATTTGTGTCTTCATCAAAGACTTCAGCATCGCCTACCAGACCCTCAATGTCTTCGATTTCCGGCAGTTCCTTCAGGCTGGTAAAACCAAAATTCTTTAGGAAGGCTTCTGTTGTTCCATACAGCAGCGGTCTGCCGATACCTTCAGATCTGCCTTTTACCATAACCAGATCCTTCTTAACCAGACCATCGATGACGCGGTCACATTTCACACCACGAATAGCGTCAATTTCGCCCTTTGTTACCGGTTGCTTGTATGCGATGATTGCCAGCACTTCCAGCGCAGACTGAGACAGTCTCTTTACCTTCACCGGTGTGCACAGTCTTTCAATGAATTCCGCATTTTCTGCACGGGTTACGAACTGGAAGGATTTGTTCACCTGACGGATGACAATGCCTCTGCCTTCCTGCTCATATTCTTCCTGCAGTTCCAGGAAGTACTGCAGGGTGTCTTCTTTGCTGATATTTAAAATGTCTGCACAAGTCTTTACATCCAGCGGCTGTCCCCAAACGAACATCATGGACTCCAGCGCAGACTTGATTGTTTTCTTACTGTTCACTTTCTGTTCTCTCCTCTAAATCTCGCGCACCCGGGATAATGGTAATTTCCCCGTAAATGCTGTTTTGTTCTGCATCCAGATAACGTTCTCTCATCATCTGCAGCACAGATACAAAGGTAACCACCACGTCATAGCGGTCTTTTTTATCTGGAATCAAAGACTTCAGACTCAGCTTCTTCACGCCTCGCTTAAAAGCGTTTAAGAATCGGTCTTTGATGAAAATCATACGGGATTCCATCGTCGCCTTTTCTCTTTCGATTCTGGTGTAATGTGCACGCACGTCTTCCTCTCTCTTCTTTTTTCTGAGGAAGAGGTCAAATGCACTGGCAAATTTCTTGATATCCAGACTCAGGTACTCATCCGGCTGATTCAGATATTCAGAGATGTCTTCCTGCGGCTTCTCATAAACACCGCACATGGCTTCTTCTCTATCCTGCAGGATTTCAGCACCCTTCTTGTATTTCTTGTATTCCATTAATCGTTCTACTAATTCGCTTCTTGGATCCTCTTCCAGAATGATTTCTCCCTCAATCGTCGTTCTCGGCAGAATCATACGGGACTTAATGTCGATCAAAGTTGCTGCCAGCACCATGAACTCCGTTGCTACGTTCACGTCCATGGCCTTCATCTCTTCAATATACGCCAGATACTGATTGGTAATTTCTGAGATACGTAGATCAAAAATATCCATTTGGGCATTCTCAATCAGGTAGACCAGCAGATCAAAAGGACCTTCAAAAGCCTGTAGACTGACTTTATAGCTCATATATTAATTCTCCTTTTCTGCAAGACTGGTATGGTAATTGTAGTATAACAGGCCAATTACCACGATAGCACAGCCGATGATTTCACCCTGATCCGGGAACTGTCCCAGGATAATCATACCCAGAATAATGGCAAATACAGATTCCCCTGACTCCCATGTAGATACATACAGAGAGTCCACGTGGCCGAAACACAGATTGAATACTGCATGAGCACCAATCTGACAAACCAATGTCAGGCCAATTAAATACAGGTAGTCGGATGCGCTATAGCCCAGTGCCGGTGTACCCGTCGCAATCATACCGATGGCAAAACAGATCCAACATGCAAAGAATACCAGGAACACATAAGTCTGTCCCGGCACGTTCTTTCTCACTTCGTTACCGATCGCAAAATACAGTCCCATAAATAAGCCTGCCAGAAATGCCATGATATCGCCTGCAAAGTTTCCGGTAGACAGCTGCTGATAGTCCAGTCCTGCTATCACCACACCACCCAGAAGCGCCAGGATGATACCCATAATCGGTCTCATGCCAACCTTCTTCTTCAGAATGAAGATGGTGATGATCAGTACAACCAGCGGATGCAGCGCTGCAAGAACAACTGCACTTGCGATATTGGTCATCTTGACAGCATTGAACCAGGTAAAGAAGTGAGCAAACAAACAAGCCCCCGCACCAAAGGTCCAAATATAATCTTTCTTAGAAATCACCTTCAGGGTATCTCTCTTCTTTGCCAGTACAGGAATGGCAAAGAAAGGCAGCCCCATGGTTAAACGCCAAAACCCGATGGCCATAGACGGTGCTTCAATCAGGCTTCCGAAGATACCGGAAGATGATCCTGCAACTACCGCCAGAACCACAATGATTTTTACGTATTTTTCAATAAAACTTTTTTCTTTGTTTAATGTCTGCATTATTTATCTCCTTCAAAAAGCTTTGCCAGGTTTTCTTTGTATGGCGGTCTGACAATGCCTTTTTCTGTTACCACTGCGGTAATGTATTCTGCCGGTGTTACATCGAAGGCCGGATTGTAAGTCTTAACGCCTTCCGGCGCCATTGGCTTTTCATACCACATCTTATAGATTTCTTCGCCGTCACGCTCTTCGATTTTAATTTCTGCACCAGTCGGTGTATCTAAATCGATAGTGGACGTCGGTACATACATATAGAAAGGAATGCCGTATTCCTTGGCTAAGATGGCAACACCGGATGTGCCGATTTTATTAGCACCATCACCGTTGGCAGCCATACGGTCACAGCCTGTTACCACAGCCTGAATCCAGCCGTTTCTCATCACGATGGATGCCATATTATCACAAATTAGCGTTACGTCGATTCCGGATTTATGTAATTCCCAGGAAGTCAGTCTTGCGCCTTGTAGCAGCGGTCTGGTTTCATCAGCAAAAACCTTAAAATCATAGCCCTTCTCGTGACCCAGGTAAATCGGTGCCAGACAGGTACCGTATTTCGCTGTTGCAATGGTGCCAGCATTACAATGAGTCAGAATGCCCATGCCAGGCTCTAATAAGGTCAGGCCGTGTTCACCCATGGCTCTGCATGCCTCTTCATCTTCTATACGAATGGCTTCTGCCTCAGCAAAGAGAATTTCCTTTGCTTCCGCTACACTAATGTCAGAGGACAAGCCGTCAAACTTCTCTGTCATACGCTTCAGCGCCCATGCCAGATTTACTGCTGTTGGTCTTGCACCTACTAAGTAGTCAGCCGCTTCGTGAAGAGCTTCGCCGAATGCAAACAAACTATCTTCTGCAAAGTCACGGATTGCCACATACAGACCGTAAGCCGCAGCAACACCGATAGCCGGTGCACCTCTTACCTGCAGTTTGTAAATAGCGTCCCAAACATCTTCCTTGGTTTCCATTTCAATATATATTTCTTCTCCCGGCAGTTTTGTCTGGTCCAGAATCAGCATTTTTCCGTCCAGATATTTTACCGGTGCAATATCAAAAATTTTCATATAAAGTCACCTCTCCAACTTAATAGTATACCATTGGAATACCTTTCTTTGCAATAGAAAAAGGACAAAGCCCTAAGCTCTGTCCTTTTATTTTTCTATTTTCCTGCCGACGCTAAGGTCTTTCCACCAGATATACGTTAACATGGTGTGCACCCCACATGAGGCACTGGTCATATCTTTCCATATAGACGTCTACTACGTTTCCTTTGATAGACGTGCCTACGTCGTTGGCAATGGCGTATCCGTAACCTTCAATATACAGAAGAGAACCTAACGGGAATACATCAGGGTCTACTGCTACTGTACCGTAAGTACAAGGCAAACCGTAAGCGCCAGGTGGGTTTCCATCAAAATAGTATGAAACTGCACGTACGCCGCTGACTTTCTTGATATAGGATGATGGTGCATCGCCAAAACTGATCTCAGTTCCGTAGCTGTAAGTCTTGTTCTTTACCTCTTCTACAACCTCTGTGTTAATCAATTTACGGTCTGCTTCTTTTCCGTCAATATATCTGACACGATAAGTTTCTTCTTCCAGGCCATCACTGCCTTCCTGGGTCAGTTCCATCTGACCAATACCCATGGAGCCATCTTCCTGGTAAACCACTTCGTAATCAACAACAACTTCTTCTTTTACCTTCTTGAAGGTAACACGTTTTACCACTACCTGGTCCCCTGTTACCAACATAGTATCGCCAGCCGGCTCTACAATGTCATTCTTCCCTACTTTGATACCTGCTTTTGCAATAGCTTCGTTGGCAGTCAGTGGGAGGGTCGTCATCTCTACAGTTTTTCCATCTGCCTTCACTTTGATGTCAATGGCTTTTGTGATGCGAATCTTCATACCGTCTTTGATTTTGTCGTCTAATTCCACATCCATATCATCAACGCCATCTATATAGTCGATGCCATGTTCTTCAATGAAACTTTCTACTTTGCCGGCAGTTGTTTCATATACGGTCTTTTCTTTTTCTAAGGAAGTATCCACAATAACCGTTACAGTCTCTGGCGTTACATAACCTACAACTAAAAATCCGCAGATTAAAACGCATGCAACAGCACTGATGGAATGGATCCACTTCCTCGCTTTTTTATCATTTGCCTTCTGCTGCAGCTGACTACAACGGTCATAAATCTGCACCAAAAGCCTTTCTATTTTTCCATTTGGTCTATCAATCATAAGTACTCCTTACTAAAATCGTGTGGTTTACAACGATACTATTATAGTCTATCGCCTTTGTCTTTTTCTCAGGAATACTGTAGTTTTCACGTAATTTTCACATTTAGCTTTTGTTTTTTAGTTGCAGAACACAATTTCACAGTATATTTTTTGCAGCTCTGTTATAATCGTATACAATCTTTCGCCCTAAAATCCTCTGTCTTGAAGGAAAGACTCCAGTGTTTTCAAGTGTTCCATCGTTTGTTCTGCATAAAACAAATCATAATCTCCTTCGTATATAGAACCCGGCCCCTGGTTGTATGCCGTTAAGGCCAAAACGGTATCCTCATCAAAATTTTCCATTTGGCGATTCATGTAGTCCGCACCGATTTGAATGCTTACCTCTGGTCGAAATAAATCTTCAGAACTGTATCCTGCTTCCGCAGCCAAATCATCACTCGTCTGCATAAGCCCTTTGTAATCCGTGCTGCTAACCGCGTCACTATCATAGCTGCTCTCTGTTTGTGCTACCGCCATAAGCAGTTTTTCATCTAATTGATATTCCTCTGCCTGCTCCATCATACACGATACCATCTCCGCTGCTTCCTCATCGGTTACCGCACCATTGACGGATGTAATATATGCAGCAAGACCGTCTCGATATCGTCGTTCTTCTTCCAAATTGACATCCTCTTTCAGATTGACCTCCTCTTCCACGACAATGGGTTCCACATATGGCACCGTTGCTGCTTCTGCAATATAGCGATCACTGGCGTTTTGCGGAAAGGCAAAATGGATTCCAACCGCTAACATCGAAATTATAAATATATATTTTCTTCTCACGTTTATCCCTGCTTTCTGTCATTTCTATGACAGCATTAGTATAGGCAGAAAAAAGCAGAAATAAGACTCTGTAAAAAACCTTTCACAAAACCCTCACGTTAAAATATAGAAAGTTGTATTTCCTCCTTATTTCCCGCATCGCAATTTAGCGATTTTACACAATTGCATACAATACATTCTTTCCCAGGTTAGTTTTTTGTTACTATTGCGTGATGCATTCCTTTCCTTTATACTGTAAGCAGAGTGAAATTTTTTAAAACAAGGAGGTCAAAGATGAAATTTTTAATCGTAGACGCTTTTACCGATACACTTTTTGGCGGTAACCCTGCCGGCGTTGTTATTTTGCCTGAAGGAGCAGATTTCCCATCTGACGAACTGTGTGTAAAGACTGCCGCAGAACTCCGTTATTCCGAAACTGCTTTTATCAAGCAGTTGGGACCAAACGAGTTTAACATCCGCTATTTCACACCTGCTGCAGAAGTTGATCTTTGCGGTCATGCAACAATCGGTTCTTTCTGCGCACTGATTCATGCAGGCATCGTGGAAAAGAACTGTACATGCATCAATCATACACTGGCAGGTGACTTAAACATCGTAATCAAAGATGGATTTATCATGATGGATATGGCTACACCTGTAGAAATTGCAACCATCGAAGATCCTGAAAAAATCAAGGAATTATACGACATCATGGGTGCAGCATATGATCCGGAAAAGATTACCCTGCTGCCAAAGATGATTTCCACAGGCCTGCCTGATATTATGATGCCTGTAGCAAGTCAGGAAGACTTAAATGCAATGGAACCTGATATGAAAGCCCTGTCCGACCTGTCTGCACGTTACGAAGTTGTTGGCGTACACGCTTTCACACTGGACGCAGAAGGCGACGTAACAGCACATACACGTAACTTTGCACCACTGTATGACATCGACGAAGAAGCAGCAACCGGTACATCTAACGGTGCTCTGACATATTACTTCTACTTAAATGATATCATCGACAGCAAAGCAAACTGCAAAATTATCCAGGGTGAAAAGATGGACAGACCATCTGTGATTCTGACTGATATCCAGGCTGAAGGTGACAGCTGCCTCATCAAGGTAGGCGGTAGCGGTGTCATTCTGGCCGAAGGCGAAATTCACATCTAAAACCTTAAATATAACGTACGAAAAAACCGAACTCAGTGCTGAGTTCGGTTTTTTCTCTTTATTTATCATTTAATTAATCGTCAATTTTGTGTGCCTTTTTTTCAAGTTTCTTTCGGTGTTCTTCTTCTTTCTCTTCCTCTGCGATATTTACAGCCTTCACCTTCATATTACGGTTTGGATCAGTTAAGAACACGTAGAGATATACAATTGCGATACAGCCTAGCACCAGCGCATCCTTTAGAAGTTCTCTACTGACCAATACAGCCGCCATTCCCATAATACCACTGATACCATATAACATCAGAACTGCACGTTTCTGTCCATAGCCTGAGTCCATTAGTCTGTGATGCAGATGTCCTTTGTCAGCTTCCATGATTGGTCTTCCACTAACCAATCTTCTTAAAATCGCAAAAGCAGTGTCAAAAATCGGAATACCCAGTACGATTACCGGCACAACGACTGCCAGAACTGTCGTCTTCTTCAATGGTCCCACTACGGATAATACAGCAATCATAAACCCTAGGAACAGGGAACCGCCATCTCCCATAAAAGTCTTCGCAGGATGGAAGTTAAACGGAAGGAATCCAATGCAGGAGCCTGCCAGACATAGCATAGCAAGACAAACTACCATCATGCCATATTTATCTCCATGGATATATGCTACATAAGCAATCGATAAACCTGCGATTGCCGCAAGGCCTGCAGCAAGTCCATCTAGCCCGTCAATCAGGTTAATCGTATTTGTAATACCTACAATCCACAGGATTGTTACGATAAAGCAAACCACAGTCCCAAAGTGGAGCAGACCTTCGCCAAAGAAGTTGTTAATCAGCGTAATACGAAGGCCCATGGCGTACATAAGAATCGCAACCCCTGTCTGTGCTAAGAATTTGAACTTAGCAGGAAGGTTCAGCAAATCATCTGCAATCCCTAACAGATAAATCAAAGTTCCCCCGATAATTACCGGTAAAACTTTTTCATGTGTACCTGCGTAAATAGACAGGGACGCCATTGTTCCTACATAAATCGCAAGGCCGCCAAAACGAGGCATCGCTTTTGTATGCATTCGTCTTCCGTCTTTCGGAATGTCAACAGCACCAATGAGCGGTGCAATTTGCATTGAAATTGGCACAAAGGCTAAAGATAATGCAAAAGATGTAAAAAAAGCTGCGATCAGCATTGCTCTTGTAATTTCCATAATGTATTACTCCGTTGTCTTCTTTAACTGGATGACTCTGATACCTGCTTCGTCCAGAATTTCTGTAGCCATCTCATCCGGATAAGCTTCTCTTACCACGATGCGCTTAATGCCTGCGTTGATAATCATCTTTGCACAGATGACACAAGGCTGATGTGTTACGTAGATTGTGCCGTCTTCAATGCTCTGTCCCAGTGTTGCTGCCTGAATAATCGCATTTTGTTCTGCATGAAGTGCTCTGCACAGTTCGTGACGCTGTCCGGATGGAACGCCTAACTGCTGTCTCAGGCATCCGCCCTTTTCTTCACAGTGCTGTAATCCTCTTGGTGCACCGTTATATCCGGTAGCAATAATATGTCTGTCTTTGACGATAACAGCACCGACCTGTCTTCTCAAACAAGTGGAGCGTTTTGCAGTCAGCTCTGCCATCTGCATAAAGTATTCGTCCCAGCTCAGTCTCTTATCGAAATAATGGCTCATCTTCTTCTACCTGCCTTTCTTCATTTCTTCAGCATCGTAATATATTTCTTTTAAATACAGTCCCTCTGCAGGTGCTGTATGTCCCGCATTGCGGCGGTCTGTAGACATAATGGTTGCCGCGACAGATTCTGCCGCTCTCTTTCCCTGTCCGATTTCCACCAGCGTGCCGACGATGATTCTAACCATATTATATAGAAAGCCGTCTCCGGTCACTTCTATCCAAATTGTGTCCTCATTCTGCTTCAAAACCTGTAAGTCAAAGATGGTTCTCACCGTAGTTTCTCTTGGAGTCCCTCCTGCGGCCTGAAAACAGGCAAAATCATGGGTTCCGACCATGTGCTTTGCACCGTCCCTCATTGCCTCAACATCCAGGCGTTCTTTCAGTTGATATGCATAATTTCTCTGAAAAACATCTGCTTCACAGCCATGTTTGATGATGTAACGGTAAGTTTTTCCTTTGCAGTCAAATCTGGCATGAAAGTCTGCAGGCATTTCTTCGACTTTCACGATGCGTACATCAGCGCACTGTCTCGGAGTTCCTACGGTTGCAGCCAGCATATTGTTGGCCGCTCTCTGGATTCGATCAGTTGGAATACCAAACTCTCCTTTAAAGGAAGCTCTCTGTCCCAGCGCATGAACACCGGCATCGGTACGGCTGGTACCGTTAATCTGCATCGGCATTGCACAGATTTTAGATAAAACAGCTTCGATTTCACCCTGGACAGTTCGCGCATTAGGCTGTCTCTGCCAGCCCGAAAAGTTGGTCCCATCGTATTGGATTGTTAAAAGAATATTTCTTTCCATTTCTATGTTTATTTTCTTGGCAGCTCAATCTGCTTGTTATCCTTGGACTCTCTGTACAGTACAAACTTTCTACCGATAGCCTGTACAAATTCCGCATTTAACTTTTCTGCCAGTTCTGTCGCAGTTGCCTTTGGATCTAACAGACAGCCTTCCTGAATTTTCACCTTTACCAGTTCTCTGCAATATAAACCGGTTTCCAGTTCCTTCATCACGTTTTCAGTCAGTCCCTGTTTTCCAATATATACAGTTGGATCAACATGGTGTGCAAGACCCTTTAAATAACTTCTCTGTTTACTTGTAATCATATTTAAAAACCTCTTTCATTTATTTCTACATATACTCTAATAGTATACCATAAATCGTTCTTTCTTTTCTACCTAAACAGCAAATATATCAAAGAAAACTTCAGCTTGTCCCCACAGGAAAACCAAATAAATTGTGCTTGCGATTGCAATGTACGGCACCATTGGAACGGTATCTGTTCTTTTTATTTTTTTAGATGCCAAAAGATATACCATGTGTCCTGCACTGATCAAAGTCGTCATCACCAGTGTACAAAGAATGCCGACAGGTCCCAGAATCAGGCCAAGAGAGGTAAACAGTTTGATATCTCCACCGCCCAAAGCATCTCTTTTGTAAGCCATTTTCCCAAGAAGGGCCGTCGCACCCATGATACCAAAGCCGATTGCTGCACCGAAAAGACAAGGTTTCCATCCTCCTAAATACGGGATAAAACCTAGCGCACATACCGTCAGCAGAAGAATCAGCTGATCCGGCACAATCCTGTATTTTATATCTGCAATAGACATCTCCAGAAGCAGCCAGATTACACAAATTGCGCCGATAGCAAACTGCCAGTCATCCATAACCAGTTTAATATTTAGCACCACAAAAAGCATTGTGAACGTATACTTCCACGGATAGCTTTTCACACGCTGCGTATATGGGTCTAACAGTTCTTCCGTAGGCTGCTCTCCATAGTCGCAAAACCATTGTGCAGGCATATGGTTAAAAAGATAAACTGCCCCGTTGCCTGCAAAAATAGCAGTTAAAACAGCTGCCAGTAATTTTATCATCATAATAACTAAGCTCGTCATAAGAATCCCCTTTCACTGATTTTATCTTATCGTAAATTCATAGCACACACAACGAAAAGATGCATAATTCGGAAATTCTTCGCACATAGTACACATAGATAATCCTAAGAATTGAGGTATATATTATGCATGAAAACTCCCAAGGTCTTGGACTTTTCAAACTGACCTGTTTCGCCATCGGTACTACACTAGCCAGCGGTGTCTTCAGCATGTTCCGCGACATGGCTGCAAGCGGCGCCGGGACGCTCGCTGTTCTCATCGGATGGGCAATTACGGGCGTCGGCATGTTTGCACTTTCCATGTGTTTTAACAGATTGTCTTTCGTCCGGCCTCATCTAAAAAGCGGTATTTTCGCCTACGCCTACGAAGGCTTTGGCGAATACATCGGATTTAACTCTGCATGGGGCTACTGGATCAGCGCCATTTTGTCCCAGGTTTCCTTTGCCACACTGCTCTTTGCAGCGTTGGGACAATTCTTCCCTGTATTTGGAGACGGTAATAATCTGCCTTCCATCCTGGGGGCATCCGTCATCATATGGGCATTCACACTGCTTGTTATGGGCGGCGTACAGGAAGCAGTAACTGTAAATACAGTTATCGTGCTGGCAAAAGTCGTACCAATTCTGGCTTTCGTTATATTTGCAATTTTTCTGGGGGCTTTTGATCTTGATATTTTCTTAAGTAATTTTCGAGGTCAGGATACCGGCTTAACTTTGGAACGACAGGTTTTGGAAACTACCTACACCACAGTATGGATTTTCACCGGAATCGAAGGTGCGGTAGTCATATCGGGCCGTGCCAAATCTACTGCTGTGGCTGGCCAGGCAACAGCTCTTTCGTTTTTGACATTACTGGTTCTGTACGTGGTGATTTCCATCCTCAGCATGGGAATTATGCCCCGCAACGAACTGGCAGCACTGGATAACCCTGCAATGGCAGATCTTTTGGCGTCCATTGTTGGCCCATGGGGTGCTACCCTGATCAATATCGGTGTTATCATCTCTATCGCAGGCGCTATGTTCTCCTATACCATCGTCTGTGCAGACAGCGCCTACGCGCCGGCACTGGCTGGCTGTTTCCCAAAGTTTCTCCGCCGGGAAAGCGCATCCGGTGCACCGAAAGGCGCTTTGATTGTGACAGCATTGGTTATCCAGGGCTTTCTTATCATGGTGTATTTTCAGGAATCTTCTTACCAGGCAATGTACACCCTGGCAACCAGTGCCATTATGATTCCCTTTGTATTGTCAGCTCTGTATTGTCTCAAAACAACCATTGAAGATTCCCGTCTTGGAAATAATTCTGTCACCCCGGTTACCTGGGCGATTGCTCTCGTCGGGACCTTCTATGGTTTCTACATGCTGCTGGCAACCGGCATTTCCAATGTCATCATTTCTGCATTCAGCTTCGCACCGGGATTCTTTGTTTATGCATGGAGTAGGAAACAGGCAGGTGCACCGATTTTTGCGTCAAAGGCTGACGTTGGGGCTTTTGCTGTTATCCTTGCATTTTTAGCCATTGCACTCGTCCTTTAACTATGAAAAAAGAGCGTTCATTTCATACATGAACGCTCTTTTGAATTCTATACAATTATTTTCCCGGTTTCCAGGAGCTCTTTAAGTCAACGATTCTGTTGAATACCTTTTCTTCATCAGTTGTCAGCTTGCTGTCTGCAATGTAGTAACCGTGTCTGAAGAACTGGAATCTTTCACCTGGCTGTGCATCTGCAATTGCAGGTTCTGCATAACCAAATGTCTCTTCTACAGATGCAGGGTTCAGAACGTTTTCGCCATCTTCGTTTGGAATCATCAGGTGGTTATAGTTTCTGATTTTCACCTTTACTGCAGTCTTTGCATCAACCCAGTGAATTGTACCCTTTACCTTACGGCCTTCGAAACCGCTGCCGCTTCTTGTTTCAGGGTCATATGTGCAAAGCAGTTCTTTGATGGAACCGTCTTCGTTCTTTACTACTTCGTTACAAGTGATGAAGTATGCACCCTTGAAACGAACTTCGTTGCCTGGGAACAGTCTGAAGTACTTCTTTACCGGTACTTCCATGAAGTCTGCACCGTCAACCCACAGTTCTCTGGAGAATGGTACCATTCTTGTGCCCATTTCAGGAACCTGTGCATTGTTTTCGATTTCGCATTCTTCGGACTGGTCTTCAGGGTAGTTTGTGATGATAACCTTAATCGGATCTTCAATCACGTTTCTGCTCTGTACCTTCATCTTCAGGTCTTCTCTGATGCAGTGTTCTAATAAGGAAACTTCTACAGTGGAGTTTGCCTTTGCAACACCGATTCTTTCACAGAAGTCTCTGATTGCTTCCGGTGTGTAACCTCTTCTTCTCAGACCAGCGATGGTTGGCATTCTTGGATCATCCCAACCGTCAACCACTCTGTCATCCACCAGAGCCTTCAGGTAACGCTTACTCATCACAGTGTTTGTGATGTTCAGACGTGCAAATTCGATCTGCTGTGGAGGTGTTGGCCACCAGCCCACTTCCTGTAATACCCAGTCATACAGCGGTCTGTGGTCTTCAAATTCCAGCGTACAGATGGAATGTGTAATACCTTCGATTGCGTCTTCGATTGGATGTGCGAAGTCGTACATTGGGTAAATGCACCATTTATCACCTGTGTTGTGGTGTGTTTCGTGAGAAATTCTATAGATAACAGGGTCTCTCATGTTGATGTTTGGAGATGCCATGTCAATCTTCGCTCTTAAAACTCTTTCGCCGTTAGCAAACTTGCCAGCCTTCATATCTTCGAATAACTGTAAGTTTTCTTCTACGCTCTGGTTTCTGCAAGGAGATTCCTTACCAGGTTCCTTCAGGGTACCTCTGTATTCTCTCATCTCTTCTGCAGTCAGGGTACAAACGTAAGCTTTGCCCTTCTTAATCAGTTCTACTGCTGCATCATACATAGTGTCGAAGTAGTCAGACGCCCAAAGACGATTGTCCCACTCCCAGCCTAACCATCTTACGTCTTCTTCGATAGAGTTTACATATTCCATGTCTTCCTTAACAGGGTTTGTATCGTCGTATCTCAGGTTACACTTGCCGCCGTATTTTGCAGCTGTGGAGAAGTTCAGGCAGATGGACTTTGCATGTCCAATGTGCAGATAGCCGTTTGGTTCCGGTGGGAAACGTGTCAGCACTGCATCGCCATACTTCTGGTTTTCTAAATCTTTTTCAATAATATTATGAATAAAATTAGTTGAAATAGGTTCAGTCATATCATTTCCTCCAATTTTGAATATTTGTCATTAACATTAACATTATATACCATAACAGCACCTTTTACAAAGAGATTTTTTAGGTTTGCATGATATAACCGTTTCTGTTACAATTTAACTATATACCTCAGCAATATGACAGGAGGACATCATATGTTCAATTATAAACCTTATGCAGACAGACGGTTTGCCAACATTCGCGAACTTGTTTCTACAACCTGCAACACATTTAAAGAAAAGACCGCATTTCAGATTCGTGACGGCAAAGACGCTTACCGTTATATTTCTTTCAGCCAATTCGGTAACCACTTCTACAGCCTTGCAACTTATTTCCTAAACAAGGGTTACAAGGACAAGCGTATCGCTGTAGTCGGCAAAAACGCTTATCAGTGGGCGTTATCCTATGTAGCAGCCACTACAGTTGGCTGCGTCGTTCCAATTGACAAAGAACTACACGAAACTGACATTAATGAGTTCATAAATGCTGCAGACTGTGTCTGTGTCTGTGGCGAAGAAAAAATTATCAAAAAGCTGAAACCTTTGTTAAAAGAAGGCATCGAAGCTCTGACTTACGAAGAGGTAGAAGCAGCTGCAGACAGCACCATCGCAGATGAAGGTTTTGTAGACAGCCTGGAAATCAGAAAAGACGAAACACGTATCCTGATTTTCACATCTGGAACCACAGGCAGTTCCAAAGGTGTGTGTCTGTCCCATCACAACATCTGCAGTGACATTTACTTCACCTGTCAGACCGTAAAAATCAAACCTGAAGACAAGACACTGTCTATTCTGCCAATCCACCACACTTACGAGTGTTCCCTGGACTTCCTGCTGGTATTCTCCAAAGGCGGCACAACCACTTACTGTGACGGATTGACAAAAGTACAGAAAAACGCTATGGAATATCAGCCGACTTTACTGGTAGTCGTTCCGGCTCTGCTGAAGGTTCTGAATCACCGCATCCGCGATTCTCTGGCAAAGGAAGCACCAAAGCCTTGGAGAAAGAACTTTAAGGAACTGCCACTGGCTGATGCTATGCAGAAGCTGCCATTCTTCTTAAGAGGCATTGTAAAGAAAAAGGTTCGTGCAAAGTTGGGCGGCAAGCTGGAATTATTTATCGTGGGCGCTGCTGCACTGGATCCACAGCTGGTTTATGACTTCAACGCTCTGGGCATCCGTACCCTGCAGGGTTACGGGCTGACTGAATGTGCACCGTTACTGGTAGGTAACAGTGATTTCTACCTGAATCCGGAATCCACCGGACTTCCGCTTCCAGGCATCCAGATCAAAATTGACAACCCTGGCGAAGACGGTGTTGGCGAAATCCTGGCAAAGGGTGAAAATATCATGCTGGGCTACTTCAACGACGAAGAAGCAACTGCAGCAGTCTTCAGAGACGGCTGGTTCTGTACCGGCGACCTGGGCTATCTGGGCACCGATGGAGAATTATATATCACTGGCAGATGCAAGAGCGTTATCGTTACAGAAAACGGTAAGAACATCTATCCAGAAGAACTGGAAACACGTCTTGGCGATTATCCAATCGTCGGTGAATGTCTGGTTCTGGAAGGCATGAGCAAGGGCAAAATTTGCGTAAAGGCGAAGATTTATCCAAACCCTTCCGCTCTGCAGGAAGAGCTGGGCCGTAAGCCTTCTAACGAAGAAGTTGCTGCAGCGATCGATAAGGTAGTCGATGAAATTAACAGCAAACTGCCACAGTATAAGGCAATTATGATTACCCAGATTCTGGACGAACCGTTGGAAAAGACAACGACAGCAAAGGTTAAGAGATTTGGTAAGAACTTAGAATAATTTCATACAAACAACAAAAGAGGCTTTCCCGAAATGGGAAAGCCTCTTCATATTTCTTGATATATATTTTACAGGAAGATGTACTTCAGTACGAATAATACTGCTAATACGTACATCAGTGGAGTTACTTCCTTTGCCTTGCCTGTTGCTGCCTTCAGGATTACGTAAGAGATTACGCCGAAGCAGATACCTTCGGAAATGCTGTAGAACAGTGGCATTGCCAGGATGCACAGGTAAGCAGGGATTGCTTCGTCTAAGTTGTTCTTGTCGAACTTCAGATCAACAACTGCTTCGAACATCAGGAATCCTACAAAGATCAGCGCTGGTGCTGTTGCGAATGCAGGAATGGATGTGAACAGTGGGGAGAATAAGCAAGCTGCCAGGAACAGGACACCTGTTGTTAATGCTGTCAGACCAGTCTTACCACCTACCGCTACACCTGCAGAGGATTCTACGAATGTTGTTACTGTGGAAGTACCCAGAACTGCACCTGCAGTTGTTGCAACTGCGTCTGCCATCAGAGCAGGCTTAATCTGTGGTAACTTGCCGTCTTCATCCAGCATGTCCGCCTTTGTGCTGACACCGATCAGAGTACCTAATGTGTCAAATAAGTCAACGAACAGGAAGGAGAAGATGATAACGATGAAGTTGAAGATACCAACACCGCTGAAATCAACCTTGAAGCACTGACCAAAAGTATCACCCAGTGCGGAGAAGTCCATGCTCATAATGCCGCTTGGGAATAAGCTGTAAGCACCAACTTCAGGATTTGGTACATAGATGCCAGCCAGCTGACAAATCATACCTAATACCCATGTAATTACGATACCGTACAGAATGCCGCCCTTGACTTCTTTGATGTGGAATACTGCAGTAATCAGTACACCAATCACAGCCAGCAGTGCGCAAATGCCGTGGGTATTGAAGTTTTCTACGAAACTTGTGATGGTAACCAGTGTAGAGGAGTCTACCGCCAGACCTGCATTCTGCAGACCGATGAATGCGATAAACAGACCGATACCAACAGATACGCCCTTCTTCAGTGTCAGAGGAATCGCGTTGAAGATTGCCTCACGCACATTAGTCAGGGATAAGATAATAAAGATAATACCTTCTGCGAATACAGCCAGTAATGCTACCTGCCAGGAAATGCCCATGCCCAGTACAACAGTGTACGCCAGGAATGCATTCAGTCCCATACCTGCAGACAGTGCAAATGGCAGATTTGCCATAAACGCCATACATAAAGTACCGATGAAGGATGCGATACATGTCGCCAGCAGTACTGCACTTGGGTTCATGCCTGCATCACCTAAAATGCTTGGGTTAACCGCAAGGATATAAGCCATGGTCATGAACGTGGTAATACCAGCAGCTACTTCTGTTTTCACATCGGTATTGTGATCTTTCAGTCTAAAAACTTTTTCCATTTTTCCGTCCTTTTCAATAAAAAAATTACAAAAACATACGTTGATATTATACTACAATTCCGCCTATATTACCAGCGCAACTTCTTTGCGTTCTGCAGCAAAGTTTTCCATCAGCATCTGACGGTGGCTCAGGAAGGCTGGATCGTCAAAGGATTTCGCGCCAGCCGGACATTTCTTGATGCAGGCCTGACATTTGATGCAGATGCCTGTCGCCTCAAACTTTACGTCCGGATCAATGCTGCCCATTGGACAGTCTTTCGCACAAATACCGCAGGCTGTACACTTTTCCTGATCCGTAACCGGTTTTGCCTTAAGGAATTTGGCTGGTTCACCGTCTGTGCCCTTTGGAACATAATACGGACCTGCAGGATGGTTTCCTGGGAATGTTTCCGCTTTGATGATTTTTCCGCCAGCCATGTTGTTTACGACTGCCTCACCCAGCTGAAAGGCCTGCAGTACATCCATCATATCCGGACGTCCTGTCGCCAGATTTTCTGCAAAAGCATGCTGACACGGGAATGCACCGCCGCCCAGCAGTCTGAATCCATTACCTTCTAACAGATCTGCCAGCTCTGCCAGGGAATCGTCAAAACTGCGGTTTCCATATGTCACTACCGGAACGGCATATGCACCGTTGCCCTTCAGGGTTTCCTCGATAAAAGGCCTGATTTTGTTCGGCACACGGCCTGCATACGTCGGCACACCTACAAAGACAATATCATCCTCTGCAAAGGTCAGCTTCTTTTCTCTGATGTGCGGCTGGGTAAAATCTACCACCTCCGGCGGTTCAGTTTCCATCATCCCGGATACTACACCGCCAATAGCGTCGATGATGGTTTTGGTGCTGCCTGTCGGGCTGAAATATAATGTCCAAATGCTACTCATGTGTGATTGCCTCCTCTTTCGCTGCTTTTAACAACGCTTCTTTCTCGTTTTCTATTTCTTCTTCTATGACAAGTTCTAATAATTTCTTTAATGTATCCCCTAGCGCCGGTCCCGGATGAATTCCCGCTTCTATCAGGTCATTTCCATTGATGGCAAGGTCGCTGTATCTGTAACAAGGTTTCTGCTCCAGCAGCTCTATCAAAGCAGTCAATTCTTCACCTCCGGCTCTCGCATAATGCAGAGCCGCGATGATTTCACCATGTTTATATAGGAATTTCACCATTTCTTTTTTTGGATTGGTCAGCGCCGGCTTATCTTTGATTCTGGATAGCACTCTTGCGTATCTGATGGTATTGCCGTCGTATTTTAGAAGTCGCAGGTATTTACCTGTGTCTTTCGGAAAAACTTCCGCAAGGCGGATTACCAGTACAGGCGGCAAAGTATGCAGCTCTCTTTCCGGCAGCTGGATACCTTCGGCTCCTATCGCCAGGATATCCATATATTGCGTCAGTATTTGATCTGCTTTTTCTCCCAGCACAAGCTTGGACAACTCCACGTTGATGCGTTCTTTGGAGATGTCTTTGAGTCGGTCCTTTTCCGCATGCATGGCGTCTGCCGTCTCTGCATCGATGGTAAAGTTCAGGGTTGCCGCAAATCGGAGTCCTCTCATAATGCGCAGTGCATCTTCCTGTAATCGTTTCCCTGGCTCCCCAACACAGCGAATCAGTCCCCGGTGCAAATCATCGCGTCCGCCGTAAAGGTCGACAAGGCCTTTGTCCGGATGATAAGCCATGGCGTTGACCGTGAAGTCACGACGTGCCAGATCTTCTTTCAGACTGCGTGTAAATTCAACCGCCTTTGGATGGCGGCTGTCCTCGTATTCGCCGTCGATACGGTAGGTTGTAATTTCTACAGTACCTTCTTCTTTTATTACCGCTATCGTTCCATGCCGGATCCCGGTTTCCACTGTTTTTTCCCCTGCAAATACCGTCTTGGTCTCTTCTGGCAACGCGGACGTGCACACATCCCAATCGTTTGCGTCTTTGCACATCAGGGCGTCACGGACACAGCCGCCTACAATATAGGCTTCGTGACCTGCAGCAGTGAGTACGTCCAGGGTCTCCTGCACATACTGCGGAATTTCTATATGAAATTGTTGCTTTTCTTTCGAAATTGTCATAATATATTTTCTCCTTAAATTCATGGTACAACCCGATATGTTCCATTGTCAAGAGATAGTTATTTGCTGCACCGTCCATAAAACGGTATCCTATAGTGCTCATTTTTTGTCCACAAAAATGGTAATTGGCCTAAAAACTGATTATTTTGGATACGCGCAAGCTAAAACAACACACAAAAAGAACGGCCAGTGATGGCCGTTCTCCTCAATTTCATCCAATATTTATCTTGCAGCTTCGCCGATTGCGTAGCCCTTTTCGAAAGCGTCTAAGTTCATTGGTAAGAATTCTGGCTTTTTCTTACCTAATTTGTTCTTGATTGTTTCGATAATAACTTCCTTTGGAACAACCTGTGTTGCACCAATGTAAGCACCTAACATGATGATATTCAGAACCTTAGGATTTCCCATATCGATAGCCATCTGTGTAACAGGAACTTCTACGACTTTGATGTCATCTCTGCCTGGATCAGATGTTACGATAGAGTTGTTTACAAACAGGAAACCACCTGGTTTCAGCTGTGGTAAAAACTTGTGCAGGGAAGGTTCATTGAAAACGATTAAGTCTTCTACTGTATCCATTACAGGTGCACCGATTTCGTCATCAGAGATTACTACATAGCAGTTTGCAGTACCGCCACGCATTGCAGCACCGTAGGATGGGAAATAGGTAACATGTTTATCTGTGGAATCGCAAGTTGCCTGTGCCAGAAGAGTTCCCAGCATCATGACACCCTGTCCGCCGAAGCCGGCAACAATTAAATTTCTTTCCATGTTCTATTCCTCCTTAGATCTATCTCTATAAACGCCCAGTGGGTATTCAGCCAGCATCTTTTCTTCTAAGAAGTCTAATGCCTTTAATTCGTTCATACCCCAGTTAGTAGGACATGTTGTAACGATTTCTACCATGGAGAAGCCCTTACCGTCAATCTGGTTCTGGAATGCCTTCTTGATTGCAGCCTTTGTCTTACGAACGTTAGCTGGTGTGTTGCAGGATGTTCTTTCCAGATAGTAAGGTGCTGTCAGCTGGCTTAATACTTCGCACATGTGGATTGGATAGCCGTGTTCCTTTGGATCTCTGCCCTTAGGAGCAGTAGATGCCTTCATGCCGATTAATGTAGTAGGTGCCATCTGACCACCTGTCATACCGTAAATACCGTTGTTTACGAAGATAACAGTAAAGTTTTCACCTCTGTTTGCAGCGGAAACTGTTTCACCTAAACCGATGGAAGCTAAGTCACCGTCTCCCTGATATGTATAAACTAAAGATTCTGGATTTGCTCTCTTCAGACCAGTTGCAACTGCACATGCTCTGCCGTGTGCGGAGATGTTCAGGTCGTGGGATACATATAACTGACCCAGACCGCAGCAGCCTACGCCTTCACAACGAACTAATTTGTCCAGCATGCCTAATTCTTCTACAACTTCACCAATCAGCTTGTGAATGGTGCCGTGCATACAACCTGGACAGAATCCAGATACTGCATTTGGCTTAACGCCAATGGTTCTCTTATATACTTTTTCCATTGCCATTATAATACCTCCTTCGCCAGTTCACGAGCTGCGTTCAGTACTTTTTCCTTTGTCATGATTTCGCCGCCGGATCTCAGACATTCTTTGATTGGGCATCTGCCCTGTACTGCGTGTTCTACGTCCCATACCATCTGTGCAGGGATGGACATTTCTACGTCCAGAATACCTTTCACGCGATCAAAGTCGATATTGCTGTATGTCTTGTAAGGGAATGGATGTAAAGCGATTGGTCTGATTAAACCAACCTTGATGCCTTCTTCTCTTAATTCTTTTACAACAACCTTTGCAATACGAGCGGAAATACCATAAGCAGTTAAGATGATTTCTGCATCTTCTGTCATGTATTCTTCTACTCTTACGTCCTTTTCTGTCCAGGACTTATATAATTCTGCAGCTGCAATGTTTACAGGTTCAAAGCTGCCGCCTACGCCGCCTGGCAGGATTCTAACCTGTTCTTCCGGATTGTGACCTACTGCAGAAACTGCTCTTCTTGCTTCTTTCAGTGCAGCAACTTCTTCCGGAGTCTTCATTGGAGGCAGTTCTACAGGTTCCATCATGGTACCAATTACGCCGTCAGTTAAGATTAATACAGGGTTCATGTCTCTTTCAGCTAAATCAAATGCTTCATAAGTCATGTCAACTGCTTCCTGTACTGTAGAAGGAGACAGAACGATCATTTCAAACCCGCCGTTACCGGAAGCCTTTGTTGCCTGCTTATAGTCCTGCTGCGCCGGTTTAATTGCACCGATACCAGGGCCGCCTCTTCCTACGTTTACATATACGATAGGCAGTCTTGCGGATGCACAATAGGAAATACCTTCACTATAAAGGGAGATACCTGTGGAGGAGGAAGAAGACATGGATCTTGTTCCTGTCTGTACTGCACCGTATAACATGTTTACAGATGCAACTTCGGATTCACCCTGTACAAATACACCGTCTACTTCCGGCATTCTTCTTGCGAAGTATTCAGGAATTTCGTTCTGTGGTGTGATAGGATAACCTGCGAAAAATCTGCAGCCAGCTCTTGTAGCCGCTTCGGCAATAGCTTCACAGCCTTTCATAAATACTCTTGCCATCTCTACACCTCCCTGTATACTTCGATTGCCGCATCTGGACAAACAACGCCACACGCTGCACAGCCGATGCAGTCATCTGGGTTTGCCATTACAGCATACTGATAACCGTTCGCGTTAACTTTGTCGCCAATTGCGAGTACATTCTTAGGGCAGAACTTCACGCAGTAGCCACAGCTCTTGCAGGAGTCTACTCTAATTTCAACTTTTCCTTTTGCCATATTGATTACCTCCTAATTGGTGTAAACATTCGCAGCAACCAATTGCCGCGTACCTATCAATCATCCTGCCCACCGAATCTGGCAGGTTTCTTGACTACAAATTTGGAACATCCCACTCGTAAGTTAAGAATAACTTAACCGGCAGCAGTGGTATATTCACCTTTCCCTCAATGTCCGGACAAAGACGTTCCAGCGCACACATATAGTCGATTGGCAGGAATTCTCCTATCATGCCCTCCAGTTTCTTTGTACCTTCTACCGCTTCTTCTGCAGTAGTCGTAGTGCCAAGATTTGGATTGCTCATGATGGACACATTTTCCAGCTCAATGCGTGCCATACCCAAAACGCGGGCCATAGTGCCGTCGATGGAAATCAGGTCTCTGGACCAAGGTCTGTAAGCATTAATCACGAAGAAATTCTGAGTGTTGGGGTGATTCAGATTTTTCTCAAAAGACCCAATCAGTCTGGCACCCACATGGTCCCCGCCTACGTCCATGATGACGATAGATTCCGGATCTGCCAACTGCACGCGGACACCGCCCACTGTAGTCGGCGCATCAAAGAGCTGCTCTTCGTAATGAAAGGCAATACCTTCTGCTTCCAGGCGTTCTCTTACATCTCTGGAACGAAACAAAGGCTTTGTCTGGTCCATATCAAAGAAGTGAATCGGCTTGTCAGTCAGCTTTCTCATGCCCATCGCAAAGTTGAGGGCAATCTCGCTTTTCCCACAGCCGGCTTCCCCGACAAAAACGAAATTTTTCTTGTTTTCCAGCAGTTTCTTTAACGTTTTTTCCATGAAATTTCTCCATTTACAATATTGCTCTATTTTAATTTTATGCCTTTACAAATGCTATGTCAAATTCTTTTTCAGAATATAAAACTTTTTGTTTGATGCTAATTGATGAGCCCAATAAAAGTCTCTAAATCATTTCCTAAATTAATTCTCACACGGCTTAATAAGTAAGGATCATCTCCTGGATAAACCTTGCTTTCTACGGTCGTAACAGCCGCATAAAAACCTGCATCTTCTGCAACCTGCCGGCATAAAGGCGTATAATCACCAAATGGGTAAGCAAAAGCGTCTCCATTTCCTAAAAGTTCTATAGAATACTTCAAGTCAGCCAATCCATCTTCGTAGCTGAGCGCTGTAAAAACGCCACCATGGCCAATCTTTCCTCCACCTCGGTGCATGTCATAAGAATGGGACTGTAAGGTCACGTATTTTAAATCCTTTGCCAGTTCTGCCATGCGTTCTCCCTTTGTAACACCAATGACGAAAGACGTTACCGGCACCTGCATTTTCTCAATCAGAGGAATACCGTTTTCAATAAATCCGTCACTTGCATCATCAAAACAGATTACGATGGATTTTTCAGGCAAATCTATTTTCATATCTACAAAATCCCTGACTTCTTTCCAGGTTGGGAAGTAATAATTTTCATCTTTCAGATACTGCAGATGAGATTCCAAATCAGCGGTAGAAATATAGTTATTATGCAGATTTGCAGGAGGATTTTCCGGATTATATACATTGTGATACATCAAAATCGGCAGCCCCTTACTAAGATATGCATAATAGGCGTCATAATCAGCCGCATAGTCTTCATAATTTTCGTACATCCAATAATCCTGTAAAACCGGTGCTGCTTTATGTCTCACCTTCACCTGTCTGTAAGCGGTAGCCGTTTTGCCATGGCTCGTTACTGTATATTTGATAAACTGGTCTCCAACAATGGTAAGGTCGGGCATCTCTTTCTTTACCCGTGCCGTAATCATATTCCCTTTGTAATCTGTTGCAGTATAGCCTTCTTCCACATACTTTTGCCCAACAGTCAATTCCACCTCAGATTTCCCTTCCAGCGTCAGAGTTGGAGTTCTGTCTATCAGGAGAATAACGCTTGCTATCCCAATCACAACTGCAGCTAACGCAAGAATTATGATTTTTCCTTTTGTCATTTTACCCTTCATCTTTTCTACCTTCTTTTCGATTTTTATTGGTTCTAGTATATCATAAAAGGATAAAAAAAGAGACCCACAAATGTGAGTCTCTCATGTAGGTCGTTATAAAATTAAGCAGTGCTTATTTTTCAACGATAACAGCTGTACCCATACCGCCACCGATACACAGAGTAGCTAAACCTAATTTAGCATCTTCTCTCTTGTGCATTTCGTGGATCAGGGAGATCAGGATTCTAGCACCGGAAGCACCGATTGGGTGACCGATAGCAATAGCGCCACCGTTAACGTTTAATTTTTCAGGATCGAAACCTAAGTCTCTGCCTACTGCTAAGGACTGAGCAGCGAAAGCTTCGTTTGCTTCGATCAGGTCTAACTGGTCAACTGTGATACCAGCCTTTTCCATAGCCTTTCTGGAAGCTGGGATTGGACCAACACCCATGATGGATGGGTCAACACCTGCGGAAGCATAGGACTTAATTGTGCACAGTGGAGTTAAGCCTAATTCTTCGCACTTTTCCTTGGACATTACTACTAAAGCAGCACCAGCATCGTTGATACCGGAAGCGTTAGCAGCTGTTACGATACCGTCCTTCTTGAAAGCTGGCTTTAACTTAGCCATCTTTTCGATGGAAGCACCGAACTTAGGATATTCATCTGTATCGAATACGATAGGTTCACCCTTCTTCTGAGGGATTTCTACTGGAACGATTTCATCCTTGAATCTGCCGGACTTAACAGCAGCTTCAGCCTTCTGCTGGGAAGCAACTGCGAATGCGTCTAATTCTTCTCTAGTTAAGCCCCACTGTTCTGCAACGTTTTCTGCAGTGATACCCATGTGGTAACCGTTGAATGCGTCCCACAGACCGTCATTAACCATCATGTCGATCTTCTGAACGTTACCCATTCTAGCGCCCCATCTGGAAGTTGGGTCTGCGTATGCTGTTGCGGACATGTTTTCAGCACCACCAGCAACTACGATTTCAGCATCGCCAGCCTTGATCATCTGTGCAGCTAATGCTACAGCTCTTAAGCCGGAACCACAAACCTTGTTGATTGTCATTGTAGGAACTTCTACAGGTAAACCAGCGTCTAATGCCATCTGTCTGGAAACGTTCTGGCCTAAACCACCCTGTAATACGCAACCCATGATAACTTCATCAACCTGTTCAGGCTTGATGCCAGCTCTTTCGATTGCACCCTTGATTGCGATTGCACCTAATTTTCTTGTAGGAACGCCCTTTAAAGATCCGCCAAAGTTACCGATTGGGGTTCTAGCTGCGCCTACGATTACTACTTCTCTCATTGGTATGTACCTCCTTAAAAATAACGCCTATCTACTAGGTCTTTAATTTAACATAGTAAAGTGGAGAATTGTTAAATTCTTCACACTTAGTAATTTTATCTTATTTCCTTACAAAAAACAACCCCCATATTTTACTTCTTTATGGTCAGGTCTGAGGGCTTCTTTTGCCTTTCGCAGATTCTCCAGCCCCATGTCTTCTTCTCTGTTAACGTAAACGATTTCTTCCGGCAGTCTCTTGCAGAACTCACTACAAATAACCTGATACAGTCCTCTGTAATCGTCATCGGCTTTCTCAAAATGTTCTGCCGCCGTATCACCATTCAATCGTTCACCCAGCGCCACCGCAACCAGTTCATTTTCGATATAAATGGCTGCAGAATATACGCCTTCTTCATTGGTATGGGCCAGATAGCGTCGGATGGCATCCTCTTCTACATGAAGACTTTCCAGTTCTTCGCCTTCTGCATCCTTTTCAATCTTATGGCTGGTTACAAAGGCCATCACCTCATCGGTCATGTCTGGTGTAATATCCTTCACTTCATACGCATAAGTCTTCAGGAAATAGTTCATGTGGTTCTTTTTCTTATGAAGCGCTCTGCCGCTGAGAGTAATCATCTTCTCTTTCAGATACACATACTCGTCCAAATCCTCGTCGTGGTGGAACTTCATCTGGCCTGGGAAGATACTTTCCAGGAAGTCCTTTTCCTCAGAAGACATAGAAACCAGATATAGCTTATGGCCTTCTGCCTCATAGCGTCTCTTCGCTTCTAAAATCACGTCTCTGTAAGCTGCATCACTCCAGGATCCATCCTTTGCCATCGGCAGCAACATCACCGGCTTGGCATTTTCGTCACCTTTCACCTGACCGGATACACATAGGAACTGACCGATTTCTTCATAGCGAAGGTCATAATTATCCCTCCAAGCGTAATTGGCCAAAAAGGTGCAGGTTGCAGTGTGACACTCACAGGTCTTGAAATAGGACTGTACTTTTTCCAGTTCTTCTCCTTCTAATGTATCAAAACTGTTTTTGAATATACTCATAAACTAAGATTCCATTCCTTTACTAAATCTAAATATTTTTTAGCGGTAAAGTTAAACTGTAGCGGGGTCACTGTAGCATAGTCGTCATGAACTGCCGTTACATCTACCTCACCGGCTTCAGAATAATCTGCAGGATTTCCTGACAAAGTATACTGATTCTCTTCCACCAGGTGGAATTTGTCATCATAATATCGCTGACCCAAAGGCACGACTTTAATACCTTTAATCTGGTGCTTTGGCAAATCAGGAACGTTGATATTCATCACAATACTTGGATTCACTTTGCCGTAGATACGGTCAATCATGTCCGCCGCCAGTTCTCCAGCCGCCTCAAAATGGCTGGCATTATGACTGGCTACAGAAACTGCCACAGCATGGATGCCGCTCATTGCCGCTTCTGCCGCAGCCCCGACTGTACCGGAATAGAGTGTATCCCACCCCAGATTACTACCCAGATTCATGCCGGAATAAACCATATCAATGGAATTTCCAGTTTCCTCAAAAAACTGGATCCCGATTTTTGTACAATCTGCCGGCGTACCGCTGGTTTGAAGTGCATCCTTTGCGCCCGGATAGATCACCGGCTGAATCAGCACGTTTTCTCCCAAAGTGATAGAGTGGCTCTTGGCACTTCTTTGGCCGTCAGGAGCACAGACAAAGACATCTGCTTTCTTTGCTAAGGCATCCACCAACGCACGTAGTCCAGGAGACTGGATGCCGTCGTCGTTTACAACTAAAATATTCATTAATCTATCTTCATTACCTTTCCGATTGCGTCATAAATGACCAGATCTGCTTTGTCGTCGTAAGAGGTTTTGCTCTTGTTGATTAATACCAGGTTCTTGCCGCGGAAGTAGCGAATCAGACCTGCCGCCGGATACACCACCAGGGATGTACCGCCAATAATCAAAGTATCCGCTTTGCCGATGGCGTCTACCGCACCGTTGATGCAATTATCATCCAGCATTTCTTCGTAAAGAACCACGTCCGGCTTTACAATACCGCCACATTCACACTTCGGAATGCCGCTGTCACAATTGGCTTCATCCATAATGTAGTCCAAATCATGAAACTTGCCGCATCTTTCACAATAATTTCGCAGCACACTGCCGTGAAGCTCATAAACCTGCTTACTGCCCGCCTTCTGGTGAAGGCCGTCAATATTCTGGGTTACGATAGCTTACAGTTTACCCATTTCCTCCAGCTTTGCCAACGCCTTGTGGGCATCGTTCGGTTCCGCATCAGGATAAATCAGATTTTCTTTATAATACTGGTAGAACAGTTGTGTGTGGTTCATATAGAAAGTTCTGGAAAGCATCTCCTCTGGAGAATGACCGTATTTCTGCTGTGCATGATACAGACCGCTTTCAGAACGGAAGTCCGGAATGTTGGATTCGGTAGACACGCCTGCACCACCGAAGAACACGATATTCTGGCTCTCGTCGATAATCTTCTTTAATCTTTCATCCATCTTTTCACTTCCTCCTTTTCGTGATAAAATGTCCAGAAACAGTATATCATATTTTAGGGGGATTTTGTGAGATGAAGAAAAGAAAAACTGCTTTCGTTTTAAGCGGAGGAGGTTCTCGCGGTGCATACCAGTGTGGTGTCTGGCAGGCTTTGGAAGAGCTGGGTATCAAAATTGATATCGTGATAGGCGTTTCAGTCGGGGCCATCAACGGTTCGATGGTCGTTCAGGGGGACTCCATCAAAACCGCCAATCTATGGCGTGAAATGGAAACCGATATGATATTTGACGTGGAAGAAGAGCTGACTTTAGCAGACGTTGCAAAAGAGATGATTCGTAACCAGGGGGTAGGTTCTACGGGTCTGCAGAAATTACTCCACGATTATGTGGATGAGGATGCTATACGCCAGTCTTCTATCGATTTTGGTCTTCAGGTTGTGGAGATTCCATCTCTCAAGCCGCATTTCTTATGGAAAGAAGATATACCAAAAGGCCAGCTGGCCGATTTTATTACGGCAAGCGCTTCTGTCTTTCCGGCAATCCATGCGCACAAAATTGGCGACAAATATTATGCCGATGGAGGGTACGAAGACGTCTGCCCGGCATTCATGGCTTTAGAAAAAGGCGCTACCGATGTCATAGCAGTCTATCTGTCTGCTTTAGGACGATATCGTCCCGATCGTCTGGAGCAGGTGCCAAATCTCACTATGATCAAAAGCAGATGGGATTTGGGAGATGTACTCAAATTCGATAAAGTACACTCTAAAAAGCTGCTTCGTCTTGGATATTTAGATACTATGAAGACTTTTGATATCTTTGATGGAGAATATTATGCCTTTGCAAAGGGCGTTTTTGACAAAAGAACCGGGAAACGGGCTGATTCTGTAGCAAGACTCTTCGCCTTGGATCCTTTGATCCTATACAAACGAGGAACCTTTTTCGAGAAGCTGCAGGAAGCCGTTGAAGATGCACGCCATGACATGGAAGTATTAGAACATCTTGATTTAACAGATACCACCCTTTCTATCTCCAAGCTGGGTGCACTGCTGAAAAAGGTAAACAAAAAAACTGTAGTGGTCTTTATCGCAGATCATATCCGCGATAAAGGCGAAGAAAGTGTTTTCATGAAAAAATACACCGGTAAAATCCTAAAAGAAGAAATAGAGGCCGCCAAGTTTATAGTAGCGGAACAGCTAATCTAAATGATATAATAACATCACCTAAAAACTAGTAAAGAACGGAGCAAGAATTATGGGAATGATTGTAGCAGGCGCAGCCTTCGTAGACATCAAAGGATTTCCTGACGGCGCATATATCCCGACAGGAAGAAATGTAGGACAGGTAAAATACATCCACGGCGGTGTTGCCCGTAACGTGGTAGAAGATATTGCAAATATGGAATTGAGACCGATCTATTTGGGCATTGTAGACGACACGCCGCTGGGTAATGACGTCGTAGAAAAACTGCAGAAGCACAAGGTGAACACAGATTACGTGCTGGTTCGTCCTGACGGCATGGGTCTCTGGCTTGCTGTGTTCGACGCCAATGGCGACGTAGCAGGGTCCATCTCCAAGCGCGTGGACATGTCTCCACTGCTGGATCTCTTAGAGCACAAAGGCGATGAAATTTTCTCCCAGGGAGATTCCGTGGTCATCCAGTGTGACATGCGCAAGGACCTGGTAAAGAAACTTCTGGATTTGGCTGACAAATATAATCTGAAGACCTTTGGTCTGGTTTCCAACATGAGCATTGCGGCTGAACGTCGTGACATGTTGCAGCGCTACGACTGTTTCATCTGCAACCAACACGAAGCAGGTCTGCTCTTCCTGGATGATTATGACGATAAGACGCCAGAGGAAATGGAAGCCATCTTAGTTGATAAAGTAGTCCGTGCAAAGATTCCATCCATGGTCGTAACCATGGGAGGTGACGGCAGCGTTTACGCAGACAAAGAAGGCAACAGCGGCTTCTGTCCACCTCGCAAGGTGCAGGTACAGGACACAACTGGTGCCGGCGACGCCTTCTGCGCAGGGGTAGCAAGCGGATTAACCTACGGTAAAACTTTAGGAGAAGCTGTAGAAATCGGCACTATGTTGGCTGCATCCGTCATCACTTCCAACGAAAACGTATGCCCTAGATTCCAGCCGGAAGAGTTAGGACTGGAAATTGAAAGCAAATAAACTTGATGAAATCAAAAAGGAAGGTTACAAGACCTTCCTTTTTTTGTATTACAGTTTCCTTTATTTCCCTTTTCTCTTCCTTACTGCTTCTGTCAGCAGGAACTCAATCTGGCTGTTGATGGAACGAAAATCCTCATCTGCCCACTGTGCGATCTCCTCCCATAGAGACGGCGTAATGCGCAGAATGATTTGTTTTTTCGCTTTTTCCTGTTGTTTCATAGCCTTTTCTTTGCGACGAATTTCTGCTTCCATCGCCTCCAGTTCGGCCATACGTTCTGCCAGCGCCTGTTCTTTTGCGTTTAACGCTTCCAGTTTATCTTTCTCCATGGATATTCCCCTTTAAAAACTTAGTAGATGCTGCCGCTGTTCACGATTGGCTGTGTGTCCTTGTCAGAACAAAGTACAACCATCAGGTTGGAAACCATTGCAGCTTTTCTTTCTTCGTCCAAACATACGACCTCTTCTTCTCCCAGTTTGTCGATGGCCATCTTTACCATGCCAACAGCGCCTTCTACAATCTTTGCTCTCGCCGCGATAACCGCTTCTGCCTGCTGTCTCTTCAGCATTGCTGCAGCGATTTCTTCAGAATATGCAAGATGTGTAATTCTCACTTCTTCAATAGACAGTCCTGCAAACTCAACTTTCTTGTTCAGCTCCATCTTCATGGTTTCTGCAATTTCCTGTGCACTGCCTCTCAGACTCTTTTCGTCCTGTACACCATCGCCATCAACATCCATCACATCGTAAGGATACATTCTCGCAATGTTTCTAATGGTAGAATCAGTTTGGATAGACAAGAATTCCGTGTAGTCTTCTACGTTAAACACTGCCTTTGTCGGATCTACGACTCTCCAAATTACCACTGCACCGATAACGATTGGATTCCCCATAACATCGTTGACCTTCTGCACGCCGTTATTTAAAGTAATGTTCTTTAAAGATACAGTCTTCTTTGCATTGACTTTCACTGTACCGCCAGCAGCCTTCTTGCCACTGGATGCCGCGTCTGCTGCCGCCTGCTTTGCCTCTGCTACTGCATTGGCATAAGCCGGATTGTTATACACACTGAATGGATTTACAAAGTACATACCCTGTTTCAGAATCGTACCATAATAGTTACCAAACAAAGTCAGTACCAGCGCTTCGTTTGGACCAACCACCTTCAGACCTGCATACAGAATCGGGAATGCGATCATACCTAATACACCGGCAATCAATAAAACTACACCGATAGCACCCATATAGTTATCCAGGCAGATTGCGCCGCCGATAATCAGCGCTACAGATGCCAGCGTTCCAATACTGATCAAAATCAGCATCAGCATACCATTCATCGGTCTAAGTTCTCTCTGTACTACATTTTCATGTAAATTCTTTTCCATTGTTCTTCCTCCTGTCCCTTTTGAGTTATGATATTATTTTGATATCACTTTTATATCATTTTTGCCGATTGGTGTCAAGGCCTCGTATCCTATAATCTCTGTTTTTTGCAACAAAAATGGAAATTCCCTTAAAAAAGAGAATTTCCAGGATACAATTTGGTGTCATATTATGCCTTTGAAAAATATTTTTTTGCCGGTGTCTTCGCTAAAGCCTCATACAATACACCCGCGAGAATCATGCCTACCGCAAACTGTCCGATGTTCCATGGAATATCTGCTAAGGTTACAATCCAGCTGCCGTACATCACAGAGGATGCTACATAATAACCTGCCGTCATCTCTACTCCGGCAATAATCATGCCAACGATTTCGCCTTTCTTTCCGAAACGTTCCACAAACATGCCCAGAATCCATGCCATGATAAATTTGATGATCAGGGTCCACGGTGCCCATATAGCGTAACCTCCTAAAACATCACCCAACGCAGAACCGATCCCTGCAGCAAGACTGCCCTTCGTCTTTCCCAGAATCAGAACAGACATAAATATCATAGAATCCCCTAAATGAACATAGCCCGATGTCATCGGAATTGGAATTTTAATAAACATGGTAGATACAATAACCAGGCAGGTCATCAGGCCCATCATCACCATATTTACAACTTTCTCACTGTTTGGATTTCTCATATATATCATCTCCTTCGATTGACTATCTTTTTAACTGGTATTATAATATCATCAAAGTGAACTCTATAAAATAGTCAATTCTATTTATTTTTATATATACAGTTTGGAGGTTTTCCAGAGAATGAAACCAATTTTATTACAATTTGACCACAATACCAGTAATCCACTCTATGTACAGTTGTATCAATACCTGAAAGAGGAGATTACCCAGGGCCATATGGCAGCAGGAGAAAAGCTGCCTTCCCTACGAAAACTATCAAGGGATCTGGGCATCAGTATCACGACGACAGAACTTGCATATAATCAGCTTCTGGTAGAAGGCTATGTCATCAGCAAGCCCCAGTCCGGCTACTATGTAGCCCAGGTTGCAGAGGCAGCACCTTTGATGGAGTCGGCAGCAAAAGGCGAGATGGAATTTTCTAAATACACCTTTGAAGAATCTCCGTTCAAGTATGACTTATCCTGTTTTGACTTTAACAAATGGAAGAAATGCGGATCGAGAATCCTTAACGACTACTCTCATATGCTTCTTTTCGAGAGTGACCCTCAGGGTGAAGCTGCGCTCCGTTTTGAGATTTCTAAATACGTTTACAAATCCCGCGGCGTAATCGCAACGCCGGATCAGATTGTAATTGGTGCCGGTACTCAACAGCTGACCGGTCACCTTTGTCGTATCATGCGTAAGATGAACATTGGCCACGTGGCGACGGAAGATCCTGGCTATGTACCTGTGCAGAACATTTTCCGCGATCACGGTTTTTCCATCACCAAAGTACCTGTAGAGGCTGACGGCATCAAAATTGATAAGCTGCCTGCCAATATTCCAACGGCAGTTTATGTCAGCCCCTCCAATCAGTTCCCAACCGGTTCCATCATGCCCGTAGGCAAACGCTATCGCTTGTTGGAATGGGCTAAGGAAAACAATAGCTTTATCTTAGAAGACGACTATGACAGCGAACTTCGTTATTTCGGCAAGCCGGTGCCCGCACTGCAGGGACTATCCCAGAACTCCCGCGTAGTATATCTGGGATCTTTCTCCTCCACTCTGTTTCCAGCCATTAAAATCAGTTACATGGTGCTGCCAAAGGAGATGACACCGATTTTCCATGCCATCAAAAGCGACTACACCCAGACCTGTTCCAAGACAGAGCAGCTGACGCTGGCCCTCTTCATGGAAGAAGGCTTCTACTATACGAACATTCGTAAGCTGCGTAATCTTTACGCACAGAAACTGCAGGTAGCTCTGACTGCTTTCGAGAAATATGGAGGCGGTATCGCTCAGCCTGCAAATCGTACCAATTCCGGCATCAACATCATCTTAAAAGTCCGTACAAAAAAAGCGCCGACAGCTCTTTGCGAAATGGCAAAGTCAATCGGGCTTAACGTACTGCCTGTATCCAGCCTGACAGAGCAGGATACGGCAGCCCTGATTTTCTATTATAATCAGATTCCTTTAGATCAGGTAGACAGTTCCATCGAGGAACTTTTGGGGCTATGGACCGCGTAGGGGGGATGTAATATGTTTCAGAATTGGATATTCCTTGTAGTGGCCCATTTGATACTGGCCACCATCTATAACCAAACATACAAAGCACTGACTTCCCGTATGCTGCATCCTGGCCCTTTGACCATACTCATTGAGTTAGCCGCAGGGCTCATCTGTCTGTTAGCGGCACCCTTCTTTGATATGCGCTGGCCTACAGAGCCATCGGTGTATTTTTTCCTACTGCTGGCCTGTGTATTCTACGCCCTCAACGACAGACTTTGTACTACCGTTAGAAAAGGGATGGATACTTCCGTATTCACCATCATCAAACAGTTCTCAACTGTATTTATGATTTTCGCAGGTATCTTTTTCTTCAAGGAAGAAGTGGTCCTCACCAAGTTGCTGGGCGCATTTCTCATCGTCTTCAGTAACGTACTGGTCTTCTTTGATAAGGGTAAAATCAGATTCGACCGATACATTGTGATGGGGCTGCTCGCCAGCTGTTGCGCAGCTATCGCCCTGTTCATCGATGTCAACTGTTCAGAGCATTTTAACCTGGCCTTCTATGTATGCTTCTCGCTGGTAGTGCCTGCTGTCATGATTTGGGGCGCAGAACGGATTCGATTCAGTGCTATCAGGGCGGAGTTGCAGCACTGCAATCAACTTCACCTTTGGGCGACCGGCATGGCATGTGCCCTGATGACCATTGCGCGTCTTGGTGCATTCCAGTATGGCGAAGTGATTGTGGTTTCCCCACTGTGCAGTCTGATTATCATGACCAATATTCTCTTTGAGTTCTTTGTACTTAAAGAAAAAACAGACCTGGCAAAAAAGATTGCCGCAGGTCTGCTCATACTACTCAGCATCTGGCTGATTCAGCTATAGGTTATTTTTGGAATTCAGAATCCGGATCGCCCATGGCCTTCCAGCCATAACGATAAATGGAAATCAGAATGGAAGCCAGAGTAATCCCTTCGTTGAGGACGCCGGCCCAGGTGCCCACCAAAGCATCGTAAACAAGCCAGCACGGTGCGACGCAGACTAAATTGGCTAATCTGATTTTCTGAGCATTGTTGGTCCAGTATCCAATGGTACCAAAGGCCATGGCCGCCCAAGGCAGCAGACTGAGCCATCCGCTCCAGGTTATAGCAAGAATACCAATGTAAACAACCTCAAATACAGCAATTACCGACCAGTGACGCACCCACTTCCAGTCGTTATATCGCATCAGCAAAGCGTTACGGCAAACCAGAGCAATCAGATTAAAACTGCCGCTGGCCGCTCCCAGTGCAAACATCTGCACCACAAAAAGTGCGCTACCTAAAAGCTGCATGAAATACAATGCCTTATTAGATTTAATCTGATAGGACAGGATGAACACGGCTACACCGAGAAAACCAATTCCCTGTATCATGAATTCCGTCATTGCTGTAACCTCCGTTTTGATGTATATTATTTTAATAGAAACCTGGCCCGATTGCAACGATACACGGGCAGAAAGGACCGCGAACCATGAATTATCGCAAAGACAAATACGGTAACGATATTTCCATCCTTGGCTTCGGGTGCATGCGCTTCCCACGCACCATGGGTGTGACCAATACAAAAGAAACCGAAAGCCAAATTCTGGCAGCCATCAAAGGCGGCATCAACTATTTTGATACGGCTTTCATTTATCCGGGCAGTGAAGCTACTCTGGGGGAAATTCTAGAGAAAAACGGACTCCGTGACCAGGTCTGTATTGCAACAAAACTGCCTCATTATCTGATTAAATCTCTGGACGGTTTGGAAAAAATGTTCCAAATTCAGCTGAAGCGTCTTCGTACGGACCGCATTGACTACTATCTGATGCATATGCTGGCAGACGTGGATACCTGGCAGCGTCTGGTGAACATGGGAATCCTGGACTGGCTGACTGAGAAACAGCGTAGCGGCCAAATCAGACAGGTTGGATTTTCCTATCACGGCAACTCCGATATGTTTTGCAAGCTGATCGATGCCCATGACTGGGATTTTTGTCAGATTCAGTATAACTACATGGATGAGCATTCCCAGGCAGGCCGACGCGGACTTCAGTACGCTGCATCAAAAGGGATTCCGGTCGTGATTATGGAACCGCTCCGTGGCGGTAAGCTGGTAAAGAAACTACCAGAGAAAGCCCGGAAACTGTTCAGAGAATATCCGGTGAAATATACGCCAGCTCAGTGGGCTTTCCGCTGGCTGTGGAACCAGTCGGAAGTCACCTGTGTGCTCAGCGGCATGAATTCCTTGGATATGGACCAGGAAAATATGGAAACAGCCTCTACCGTTACGGTCGGCGAGCTTGGTCCTGCCGAAGAAGCAATGCTGGCAAACGTAGTTGCCGCTATCAACGAAAAAGTGAAGGTAGGATGTACCGGTTGCGGGTACTGTATGCCTTGTCCGATGAAAGTCGATATTCCAGGGACCTTCGCCGCTTACAACCGCTTATATACGGAAAGCAAGTTCTGGGGCTTTGTAGAATATGCTATGTGCACAGCACTGCGTAAGAATTCTACTGCCGCATCTGCATGCATCGGTTGCGGCAAGTGCGAGCAGCACTGTCCACAAAGTATTGAAATCCGTAAAGAACTGGAAAAGGCAGTCAGCGCACTAGAGGGTCCTGTTTATAAGACCGTACGAAAAGCTGCAAAAATTGTAAAATTTTAAGGAGAGATAAATTGGAACGTATCGATAAAATTATCGCATCTCAGGGGCAGTACTCCCGCAGCGATGTAAAAAAATTAATTAGCAAAAAACAGGTTGCTGTAAACGGCGAAGTTGTAAAGTCCGCCAATGTGAAAGCGGACCCGTTAAACGACCGCATTACAGTAAAGGGCGTAGCTTTGGATTTCAAGCGCAATGTATACCTGATGCTCAATAAGCCAAAGGGCTATGTGTCCGCAACAGAAGACCGTGATCACCAGACTGTACTGGAACTGGTACCGGAAGAATTTGCAGGCCGTGACATTTTTCCGGCAGGCCGTCTGGATAGAGACACCACCGGCCTCATGATTATCACCGATGACGGTGCCCTGGCCCATAACATTCTGGCACCGAAGAAGCACGTACAGAAAATTTACTACGTGGAACTGGACATTCCGGTAACAGAAGAAATGGCGCGTGGTTTTGCAGAAGGTGTGGAACTGAACGATGGGATCTGCAAAGAAGCCGGTTTGGAAATCGTCGGCGAATACGCAGCCCGCGTTACCCTAAAGGAAGGCCGTTATCATCAGATCAAAAGAATGTTTGGCTGTTATGGCGCAAAGGTCATAGAACTCCATCGCCTGACCATGGGCAATCTCCATTTACCTGATGACTTAGCCGTTGGCGAATGCCGCGAACTGACAGAAGAAGAACTGAAACTGCTGCAGCAGTTATAGAGATTACAAAACCCGAAGCACTTGTGCTTCGGGTTTTCTTCTATACTTCCATAATCCCTTTGATGGTCGAGATGCGAATCAGTTTATCGCAGGCCTTTTTCTTATTTTCCAAGCGGACCAAAACCCACTTTTCGTCGACATCTTTGATGGTAACAGTTTTTGCACCGACAATATCTGCATCGGCTTCGCCGTCATAGAAGTCTAACTTTACCTGACAGCCGATTCTTTTTCCCAGGCTGGATGACAAGTCACCATTTAAAGCAACGCCTTCTTCACCGATACCAGACTCACGCATCTGCCGTTCCAGTTTGGAGACTTTGCCCTGAAGCGTCAGCACAAGAACAAAAGATATAAATCCAAATACACCTAAATATTCCATACTACGCCTCCTCTTCTATCATCTCTACGGAAACGATGGTGGAAACCGCAACCAGCTTCCGCAAGATTTCTTTCTTCTTCCTAATTTCAACATGCATCCAGTTTCCCTCAAATCCAAGGACATAGCATGGATTTGTCGCAACGTCTGTGTCAACCTCTTCATCATAGAAATTGAACTTTACCGTTTTTCCTACAACATTCTGCAGAAGCCTGCTGACTGCTGACGGCTTTGGTGCGTTGTCAGATAGCTGCTGATCATCCGTATCCGTTAACAGGTAGTCGCAGCTGACATCCAAAAGTCTTGCCAGCTGTACAATCTTCTCTATATCAGGTAATGCCGATCCTGCTTCCCAGCGGGATACAGTCTGCCTGGTCACCAGCATCTGCTCTGCCAGTTCCGCCTGGGTCATTCCCTGTTCTTTTCTCTTCTCTGCAATTCTTTCGCCTAGTTTCATAGCGGTCACTCCTTTTGATTTCTATCTTTAGGATAAAAAAAGATGTTGCAAATTGCAAGCAATCTTTACGTGCAACGTGCAACATCTCGGTTTACATATAAAAACCGACAGCTTACCAGACTTCAATACTCATATAGAAATCTGCACTTTCACCGGACATTCTGATGGAGATGTCTCCATTGGTGTCACGGAGTTCGTAGGTCTGCATCATCTCGTTCAGTGGGAAGTCGTAAATGATTTCTCCGTCCTGCACTACGGACAGTCTGTAGTTTCCACTACTTACCTGCAGATTGGTCACGTCAATCGTCAAATCAGATTTACCCAATAACCGGGTGCTGTAGATTTCTGCTACTCCATTGAAATTATTTGACTTAAACTCCACCATTTGACTCAAATCACTGCATTCATCACTTCCCGGTTTCTGTGTATAGTTCGCTGCACCCACATCCATGTTAATGATGTTTTCGTCGGTAATCTGTGTCAGGCTGTAGTCATCCGGCCCGTTAGTGTCTTCAAATTCCACACCGCATCCTGCAGCAAAGATAGCAAAACTCATCACCAAAATCAAACATAGTACTTTCTTCATCTTAACGCCTCCTACCATATAAACGGAATCAATCTGTATTTTACTTTTTCCTTATATTCTCGATAACCTGCCAGTTCCTCTTCCAGGAAAGCTTCTTCACCTTTGATTCTCTTGGCTATGATAAATGGATAAACCAGAAAAATTACAAAAGCATAGGCAGAGCCTAACACCAAAGGCATCGTCAGAAACAGAAGCAATGTCGCACTGTACATCGGATGACGGACAATACCATAAAGCCCTGTATCTATCACTTTCTGGTTCTCCTGCACTTTAATGGTGCGGCTCAGGTACGTATTCTCCCGCAGAACCTCTGCGTATAAGATATAGGCCATAAGGAATACGACCGCCGCTGCAGTAACTGCACTGTTTGGCAAGATGTACCAGTCAAAGCGGATACCCAGACCCGCTACAAGAAATCCTGTCAGAAACATGAGACCACTCAGCTTTACAACCAGGTCCTGATCTTTTTGTTTTTCCTTGGCATCAAGACGTGATCTTAACAGGTCCGGATTCTTTGCCAGCATCACCAGTCCGGCACAAAACATCGGCATGAAAAGGATCCCCATAAACAGCCATCCCTGCCAGAAGTGCAGCGTCCCTGCAGGCAGGAATACCAGTATGCCTACCAGAATGAGACCTGCTGTGAATTTTGTCAGTGCTTCTACAAACAGTTTTTTCATAATCTTTGCCTCCCAATGATTGCTTAACTCTATTCTACTGCCAGCGGCTCCCTTTTGCAATCCTGTTGTTTTACCGTCTTGGATATAGTATATTGTAATTACAACGAATAGAAAGGAGTACATCCTATGTCATATATCATTCCCTTTCTGCCACTGGCCACATTACTGACCTTGGCACTGATTACCAGAAAAATGGCAGAGTCCATGATTGCTGCGACTGCAGTGGGGCTGATTCTGCTACATAAAACCAATATCATTGAGGGAACGTTAGATTCTTTCTACGAAACCTTTGCCAATACATCTTTCCACTTCTGTGTGCTGATTGTGTTTTGCTTCGGCATCGTGGTAAAACTGTTTCAGGAGTCCGGCGGTCTGCTAGGCTTTGCAGAATTCATGAAGCGTTTCATCAAAGGACCTCGCAGTGCACTGCTGCTCAGCTGGCTGATTTCTGTTGCCCTCTTTGTAGATGAATATTTAAATGCTCTCACTGTCGGCTTTTCCATGAATAAGATTACAGACAGTTATCTGATTCCCCGTGAACATCTGGCGATGCAGGTTCACATGATGGCCTGTTCCCTTTGTATTGCCGTTCCATTAACCAGCTGGACAGCCTTTACCATCGGCATTACAGAAGTCTATGGCATCGGCTTGACGGAATATATTCAGGCTGTGCCGATGATGATTTTCCCACTGATGTCCATTGTTCTATGTCTGTTGCTGGCGCTGGGTGTTTTCCCAAAGTTTGGGAATCTCAAGCAGGCTTATGGACGCGTTGCAAAGGGAGGACAGCCCTACATGGTGGAAGCAGATGAAAAGCCCCTGGTGGACTTAGGAAAACCGGATGAGAACAACATCTCATCTCCTCTGAATTTATTTCTGCCATTGCTTTGTGTCATTGGCGGCACTCTGTATTTCGATAAGAATCTGGTTATCGGTTTACTTTTAGCCATCGTCTGCCAGTTCTTCGTATACGTCATTCCAAAAATAATGAGCGTCACAAAATTTTTCGACTGTTTCTTTGAAGGCACCAGCTCTATGCTGATGATTAATATTATCATCTTCTTTGGCTTTACCTTAAGCAGCATGAACGAGCAGCTGGGACTCTTCGATATGGTCATCAGCCTGGTAGGCTCTACACTTCCGGCTGCACTGGTACCGATGCTGGTCTTCCTCATCGTAGGATTCTGTGTCTTTGCATCTGGTTCCTGCTGGATTATCATGCTGATTACCATTCCGATTTTCCTGCCTCTTGCCACAGCAACCGGAGCCTCTCTGCTTCTGACTTTGGCGGCACTGATGAGCGGGGTTGGCGCAGGCTATACACTCTGTTTCTACGCAGACGCGGTGTTCCTGACCACTGCCAGCACCGGTGTATCAAACCTGACGATTATTAAAACCATTATACCTTACGCAGTGGCTATGACAGTGATTTCTGCCGGATTCTATCTGGCGATGGGATTTATGATGTAATACATATGTAAATAAAAAACCGACCTCTCATTGTTGAGGTCGGTTTTGTTATGTCCTTATTTATCTTCTACAATTAAATTCAGCACGTCCGGTCTTGCGTAATGGCCCACGGCATCGTGTTCCATCTTGCATGCTGCCGGCAGTGTCATATCCAAATCAGCGTAGATGATGGTTTCTTCATCCCAAACCGGTTCCGTTAAGTAATGGCCGTACGGGTCGATGATGCAGCTGCCGCCACGGCAAACCATGTCTGGCAGACGGTCTACGGCATCCTGTTCGTTTAAGTCTGTTGGGTAGGAGGACTTGCGAACCAGCATATCGGCATTAATGAAGTAGCACTTGCCTTCGATGGCGATGTGCTGAATGGTTGCCTGCCACTCCGGATTGTCATTGGTGTTTGGAGAAATATAGATGGTCACGCCCTTCTGGTACAAAGCCACTCTTGCCAGGGGCATGTAGCTTTCCCAGCAGATTAAGCTGCCCATCGGTCCCCAAGGTGTCTCTGTGATTGGGAAGTAATCTTTGTCTGCATCGCCCCAAACCACACGTTCCGTACCTGTCGGCTTCAGCTTGCGGTGGACTTTGTAGCTGCCGTCCGGTTCAAAGATCACATTGCTGTTATACAGTGTGCCTTTGATGGCGTCTCTTTCGGAAAAGCCCATGCTGATGTAAGCCTTTGCTTTGATGGCTGCCTGAGACATTGCTTCAAATTCAGGTCCCCCTGCTAAGAGAGATGCATTGTAGTAGCGCATCCAGTCTTCGCGACCTGCTTCCGTACGCTTACCCATGGAAAAGCCGAAGTTCATGCCGATAGGATAGCCCGGGATGAACAGCTCTGGAAATACGATTAATTCTGCCCGCTGCTCTGCGGCCTCTTCAATGAGCTTAAGGGCCTTTGCCATGCTGGCGTCTTTGTCGAAAAGAATTGGTTCTGCCTGAACCAGTGCGATTTTACAAGTGTTTGTTACATCTCTCATAATATTTCTCCTTTTTTGCACCAGCAGCCTTCGGCGTGTCCGTTGATGATGCCCATGGCCTGCAGGTAAGAATAGATGATGGTAGTTCCCACAAAGGTCATACCCCGCTTCTTCAGGTCCTTGGAGACTGCATCGGACAGCGGCGATGTGGTTCTAATGGTGAAGGGCTCGTCGACGACCTGGCCGTCTGTGAAGGACCAGATGTAAGCATCAAAAGATCCAAATTCTTTCTGGATTTCTTTGAAGACGCGGCTGTTTTGTACCGCAGCCTTAATCTTGCGGCCGTTACGGATGATGCCAGGATCTTCTTTGAGGGTCTGCTGTTTTACCTCGTCGTAAGCTGCAACCTTGTCGATGTCAAAGTGATCAAAAGCCTTACGGAAGTTGTCCCTTTTGTTGAGTACGCACTCCCAGGACAGGCCCGCCTGAAAAGACTCCAGAATTAACAGCTCGTAAAGTTTCTGATCGTCATGGAGAGGTCTTCCCCATTCCTCGTCGTGATATTTGATATAGTTTTCGTTGTTGAGATTGACCCAACTGCAACGGGTTGTCATAAGCGACTCCTTTTCTTTGATAAGTTCATTATACGATAAGAAAAGAAAAGCGACAACTCTCATGTTGCCGCTTCCATATTATTTACAATATACTTCGATTGCTTCGTTGACAAAAGCTGCAGTGCCTTCTCCTCCGGCGTTGTCGATGTTGGTGGTAAAATCCCCACCGCCTGCGTACATCTTGCCAAGTCCGGACAGGATTTCATTGGTGCAGGTATAGAAATGGTCGGTAATGTAGTCCTGCAATTTCTTTACCTGTGCCTGCACCGCTTCGTCTGCAGGGTTTGCGCCGTTTTTTACCATGTTGCCAAATTCTACGAAAAGTTCCATCAGGTTTGCGCCCATCTGGTTGGTCTGTGCCTTGGTCATGCCCTTTGTTCGTTCTTCATATTCCTTGTATGCGTCGGTCTTTCCCCAGTTTTTCTTGGCTTCTTCCGCATACTGGTCCAGTTTCTTTGTATCAAATACTGTAAAATCCATATACTTCACTCCTAATGCTTTGATTCCACGGGCGAATTGAATCAGGTTTTCCAGATGATCCTTCTTGAGGGTCAGCATCTCAATCTGCTGCTCCAAGGCCCGGTTCCGGTCAAAGTCGGAACTTTCCATAATCGCTTTGATGTCCTTCAGTGGAAATTCCAATTCCCGATACAACATAATCTGCTGCAGTTTCTCCAATGCATCGTCATCGTAGAGCCGGTAGCCGGCTTCCGTAACTTCCGTCGGCGCAAGCAGACCGATTTGATCATAATAGTGTAGCGTGCGCACGCTGATGCCGGTTAATTTGCTTACCTCATTGACAGTTCTCATGGTTTCACCTCCCCGTGTACCCTCATGGTACACTATGACGTAACGTCAGGGTCAAGGGGTTTTCTAAACTTTCTTTTCCAGTAGCACCAAATGGACACCATCGATGCCGTTGAACTGACATGGTACCATGTCGGATTCTCTGTAGCCCAGTTTCTTGTACATGGCTCTCGCTCTTGTGTTACGCTCGTTGGTATCAATGCGCAGCACCGGGCAGTTGTTTTCTCTGGCATAGTCCTCGTAGAATCTTGCAAAGGCTTCTCCGCAGCCACGACCTGCATATCTTGGTGAGATGACCAAAGTGTGCAGCACCATAACCTCTTCATCCTTTGCCGGATGAATCCAAGCTGCCCCTTCGTAAACATCTACCTGCTGCTGATTGAGGATAGCCGCTCCGAAGATGTTGCCGTTGTCATCAACACCGACGAACAGGTCGTCACGGTTTAAGGCAGCTTCAGCGGTCGCCTTTGTTGGATAAACGCCACGCTCCCAGCCGATGGTCACACGACCAGCCTCTTCTTCTGTATGAATTTCATCGTAAATCTCCGCAACATATGAAATATCTGCGGAAGTTGCTTTTCTGAACTGCATTTATTTCTCCTTCTTTTTCGCCGACAGCAGTCTGTCCAAATACACGGACTTGAACTGCTTGCTGGCCAGGGCCTGCTTCAGTGGCGGCAGGTCCAAAATAACTTTGAAGACCGCGGCCATGGCACGATGGTTGGCAAAGGCCTGGTTATCAAAGATCAGATTCTGCAAGGTTCCCTTTTCAATGGCCTGCACCACGAAACGGTGGGTGCTGTTGACCGGTGTAATAATCTGTACCGGACGGCGTTCCAACTGGATGGCCTTAGTCGGACAGTTTCTTGCGCAAACGCCACAGCCCAGGCAAAGCTCTGTATCCAGAACGGCCTTTCCTTCTTTGATAGAAAGGGCCAAAACCGGGCAGACCTTGGCGCATTTGCCGCAACCTACACATTGGTCCAGTCCGATAGCCGGGATATAGTTAGTAGTTGCCACCGGGTGCATCGGTGCGAAACGTCTTGCCGCCTGCAGGCCTTCACAGCAGCAGCCACAGCAATTGCACAAAAATGACGGATGTTCCCGCACGTTTTCTCCCATCTGAACCAGGTTATGTTCATAAGACATCGCCAGGATATCCAGGGCCTCCGACTTGTCGATAAGCCTTGCGTAGTCGTTATGCTTTGCCAGGGAACGGGCTACATTATCAAAAGTGAGACAGGTCTCCCATGGTGCATCAATTTCACAAGGGGTACCCAGGTGATAGGCTTTGTGTCTGCAATAGCAGGTGCCCACCCCAATATAATCAGCCGACTCGATGATGTGAGTCGCACGTTCATAGTCTAAAATATAGTTGGTTTTGTCGTTGATCAGTACAGGTTCCTGTACGAAGACTCTCCCAAAACGGGTCTCGGTGGCAAAGAACAAATCTTTGATAAAGTCCTCTTCCACGCTCATATATTGATGATAAAGCTCGCTCAGGTATTTCTGGTCGATATCACCGCGGGTACGCATAAGTGCGAACTCCAGGAAGCCTGCCATTGGCGGCGGCATGACGAACTTGCGGATGCCATTATGCTCCGAGTCCACCATCAGCGCTTTGTCACAAAGATGATCCAGATATTTCTCCGCCTCCAGCGGTGAGATTCCCCAGATTTTCGCCGCTTTTTCCGCAGTAAAAGGACGAATTGGCAGTAGCGCCATCATCTTCGCTTCTTTTTCGCTGAACAAAACCTGTAATATCTTATATAAGGTCTCGGTTGGCGCCGCACCCTGGGTAAACAGGTTGATGCGCTCTTCCAGACTCTTGTATGCGTCTTTTGATGTCAGATGTCCCATAGTTGTCTCCCGAATCGTTTCCTAAAATCGTCTCTCTAAATCTTCCACCTTGCCGCCAGCTGCTTTGATTTTCTTCTTCCAGCCATCATGGGCGCATATGGTATAAATCCAACGCGGCAATGCGATAGAGACGTAGCGGTTTTCCAGTATGCGTTTTTCTGCCGCAGCCTGTCCCAGCGCCTCAACAGCTCGTCTTACAGGGCTCATGAAAAAGGTCCCAATTGTTCCCATGGACGTAAGTGACAACGTTGCTCCGCCACCTCCAACACCGACTGCACCGCCCCAGATATAGCCGCATTTCGCAGCCCAGTTACGAAGCACTTCCAGCGCAGATTCATTCTGCTCTCCTTCGTAGAAGCCGCAGTTGCAGATGCCGTAGATTTTTCTCTCTGGATTCTCCAGTTTTTCTCCTTCTAATTCCCTCAACACGCTTAATAAATGACCCGGCGCACCGTCTACATACAGCGGGTACGCAAAAACCCATACGTCAGCATCGCGCAGCTGTCTCAGCTGTTCTTCCGTCGGCACAGTTGCCTTTCGGAAATGGATTTCGACAAATTCCGACACGCCGCAATTAGTAGCGGTCTCTTTGATGATGCCTAACAGTTTACTGCTGGCGCTTTCTTTGAACTTTGGGCTTCCATTAATCAATGCAATCTTCATAATGCCACCCCTTTCGCTGCTTCTGCTGCTGCCTCCATGGACTCGTGGAAATGAATTTCGCCCACAAATCCATCGTAATTATCGGCATTTGCCTGCATCAGTTTCTTCGCAGTTTCTTTTTCTGCCTCTGTAATATCAGCACCATAAAAATGTGCCGTTACGGTAATCACATTGTCGTAGCGACGCTTATGATGCATCTCTCCCCTGCGCATCACAAAATTCGGATGCACATAAGAAATAGAACGGTCCAGCACCATCTTGCAAAATGGACTGAGACTGCCATAGACACATTCGCTGATAAAAATCAGTTGGTCACAATGGCCCAGTTTTGCACCGGTTCGCTCAAAGCCGTCATGAATGACGCATTCTCCCGGTGTCTTATGCCAGCACCCAAAACAGCCGATGCAGTTTTTGATACTGCCATTTCCGGTATCCGGGCTGACGATTTTCAAATCGTCGCTCGCTGGCAAATCAAAATTTTCAATATCGGTAATTAGTACTTTCATATCGTTACTCTACTTTCTTCCAAACATACCAGCCGTATGCCGCTGCCAGACTGTTTCGAAAAATCCAGCAGACCAGCACCGTCGTCAGCACACCGCCAACGATGACCGTTACTGACTTCTCCACGCCAAAAGTTGCAGAAAAATGATCCCCTGCGCTAAAGGCAACCACATATACAACGATCCAAAGAATCGCAAAGAGCAGTGGGCTCTTCTGGTATAACTTGTTCATATTAAGACTCGTTTACAAACTTTCCGCACATGTGCTCTGGTGTTAACTCTAACAGAATGGTAGCCTTGGCACTTGAAGCGATTTCCTCTTCAATCCACGCTTCGTCCTGGGTAAACTTGTAACAAAGCTTTCTGCAGATGTCTTTTACCATGTCCATGTCAGTAATCACTTTCATGCGGCCAAAGACAATGACACTCTGCAGGTCCAGGCCCCACTGGCCTTCCACAACCTGCGGGTCACTGAGTACACAGAAAGAAACTTTGTCATGCTTGTTGACTGCATCCTTTCTATGGCCGTAGTTACCGCTGTGGAAATAGATTTTTCCGCTTTCTTCGTCATAGAAATGATTTAACGGCATGCCGTATGGATAGTCATCATCACCCAAAACAGACAGAACGCCGCGCTTCTGGCTCTTCAGTAATTCGATACAATTTTCTTCTGAAATTGCCTTATTGGCCTTTGCTAGTTTTCTAAACATAGTTTCCTCCTACAGTTTTATTTTATCCTGAAAGCTGTCTGGCATCGGATAAACATATTCCGGCCAGCTGTTGTCTTTCTCTTGCGTATCGTCGATGATGCCGCTTCTCCAGTACCACTGGTCTTCGTATAGTGCCAGCTCCATGGAGCCTCGCGCAACCCCGTCTTTGCTGGTTTTAATCAAAGTCGCCTGCTGCTGGATTTCATCAAAGAAGATAGTCAGGTTTTTCTCCTGATTTTCCAACTGATAGATGTAGTCCAGTTCTTCTGCAATGATTTCAATCGGGCCGATGGGATCTTTTTCCTCGTCTTCGACAAAGATGCTAACGGACCAGCTATAATTAGCATCGTCCTGATAATAGTCCGTTGCCTGATCAGACTGGCTCTTTACCACATACAAGTCACCATTGTTTTGGATCATATTAAACTGCTCACATTCTACCGGATATGTTTCATCTACTTCGAAGTCACCACTCATACCAAAACCACAGGTAAAGAGGTCCTGGCTAAAGGTTACCGGAACATATCGCTTTCCCTGATATTCCAGATAATCTCCTCTACAGCCAGCTATCACAAGGCTGACTGTCAGCAACAATATCACGATTGCAAGTTTCTTTTCCATTGTTTTCTCACCTTTTTATTTGGTCAATCCCTCTATAATGTCAAAACAGTCAAAGGTTGCGAAATAGTCTTTGATGGTCTGTGCACGGCGAATCAGCTGCACGCTACCATCTTCTTTGAGCAATAGCTCTGCAGAATGCAGTCTGCCGTTATAGTTATACCCCATGGAAAATCCGTGGGCCCCTGTGTCGTGAATGACCAGATAGTCGCCTTTGTCAATCTTCGGTAACATGCGGTCGATAGCGAATTTATCGCTGTTCTCGCAAAGAGAACCCACCACGTCATACATATAATCACAAGCTGCATCTTCTTTACCCAGTACGGTAATATGATGATAAGCACCATAGATTGCCGGACGCATCAGGTTTGCTGCACAAGCATCTACGCCAATGTATTCTTTGTGGGTGTGCTTCTCATGTACAGCCTTGGTAACCAGACAGCCGTAAGGCGCCATGACGAAACGGCCCATTTCTGTACAGAGCTCAACATCGCCCATACCTGCCGGTATCAGAATTTCTTCATAGGCCCTGCGTACACCTTCTCCAATGACTTTGATATCGTTTGGTGCCTGTTCTGGTCTGTATGGGATGCCCACACCGCCGGACAGGTTGATGAAGTCCATCTTTACACCGATGGTTTCTTTGATTTCCACGCAAAGCTCAAAAAGTGTGCGTGCAAGCATCGGATAATACTCATTCGTCACGGTGTTACTGCACAGAAATGCATGGATACCGAAACGCTCCACACCCTTCTCCTTCAGGATGCGATATGCCTCAAAAATCTGCTCCCTGGTCATGCCGTATTTAGAATCACCCGGATTATCCATGATATCGTTGGTGATGGCATAGACACCACCCGGATTGTATCGACAGCTCATAGTCTTTGGAAGCTGTCCTATTATACCTTCCAGAAAATCAATATGGGTAATGTCATCCAGATTGATGATGGCACCCAGTTCCGCCGCATAGGCAAACTCCTCTGCCGGCGTCTCGTTGGAAGTAAACATGATGTTATCACCCTTAAATCCAAGTTCGTTAGCCAACAGCAGTTCCGCCATAGAGGAGCAGTCTGCACCGAATCCGTATTCCTGCAAAATCTTCAACAGAAACGGATTGCAGTTAGCCTTTACCGCAAAGTATTCTTTGAAGCCTGGATTCCAAGAGAAAGCCTCGTTGATTTCCTGGGCGTTTGCACGAATGCCCTTCTCATCATAAACATGGAAGGGCGTTGGATATGTCTTTGTAATATGTTCAATTTGTTCTTTGCTCACAAAAGTAGGTTTCATTGCTTATGCTTCTCCTTTGATGTCAATATCAATGCCGTTCACAGTCACACCTTCGCCAACCGGAATCAGGATGTATTTGATACCGTCGATGACTCTGGTCTGCACGCTTTCGGCACAGTCTGCCGCTACTTTGATTTTCACGTCAGCAGTATTCAGTTCAAAAGACTTTGTTTCCATCAGATTGCTCGGATTCAGTACGCCGGCATTACCAAACTGCTTCTCACAGGACTGGTGGAATGCTGTGATTTTCTCTTCAGATACCCCGTTTTTCTTCAGAATATCCCCTACATCTTCTACGTAAATTTCCGGAACTTCCACATCTTTGGACTCTTTGTGAATTTCCAGTTTCTCTCTGATTTCTCCGTGGACTGCCTGTACCACTTCCAGACTGCATTCCCCATGGAGTGCATCAGCCAGTACCGTACTGAATGTATTCTGCTGCAGACCTGCAGACATTGGAATATTTTCTAAGTTAAACAGGCCTGTAATTAACTCGTCGTGAATGTCCATCAGGTCTTTGCTGTAGTACAGAGTGCTGTAGATGTTTGCACTACGGTTATCAAAAGTCGGGAACATGAAGCCCACGGATGGAGGACTAATCAGGTGCCCTGTAGAAGTACTGCGGAAAGTCTTCTCTTCGGAAGTGTAGCGCAGTGCAGACTTCGCGTCTTTGACCGGGCAAATCGCGCAAACGAAGTAATCAAATACTTCCGCGGAACCCTCATCAAAGATTTCATCGTTGCCAGTCTTGTAAGGCACATCGTATGCATCGAAGGCCAGCAGGATGACATAGCTTTCGTCTCCCATGTTCAAACTTTCGATAATACGCTGGTACAGTGCGTCTCTCAGGCCTGCGTCTCTCAACTGGCTCTGACGCAGAGCCTGCAGCAGCCTGTGCTCGTCACTGTTTTCTACCTGTGCTGTAGCAAATGGCAGTTCCAGCAGATTTCTACCCAGATTACCGGAAATACCCTTCTTTAGGATTTTCAGGTACATTTCGCCTTCTTCCTGTTCCATGAGGCCAACAGGCATATCTATGGTTGTTACGATTTCCTTCGCCGCATTGACATAGCAGCCGTAAATGTGGCTAATGCTGTCTTTGTTCAGGCTGAATCGTCTTCTGATTTCTTTTACTTCTTTTAAATTCACTTGTGTACTCCTTTTGGTTTTGTAATGGTTCTATTATAGCATGGGCATGGGCCGAGTTCAAAAGAAAAAGCAGTGCGAGATGCACTGCTATATCTATCTTTTGTGTTTAATTTTTCCACCGCATTGACAACGGTATTTCTCCGGATGCAATACCAGATTGGATTTTCGAAATCTCGTAAACTCCTGACCGCATTTGGTACATACCAGGAAATACTGGGTTTGATAGCCTGCACGCTTTTCTCTGCGGGCCGCTTCTATCGCCGAGTCTGCATCCTTGTCACCGCCAGCGCGGGTAATGTTATAGCCAAATCGCTGCTCCACGATCGCTGCGTAGGACTTCCATCTGACGCCGTGATTCAAACATCCCGGGCAGGTGTGCAGCAGTTCGTGTATCAATGTATTTCTAATCGCCCGCTCGCTGCTCTGTAGATGGTACTCTGAAATACTGATTCGAAATTTATACTTTACGCCCCGGCAAACGCGATTCTGCTGGCATTGACCGTACCAACTAGTCGCTTTGGCGAAGCGAATCTCCGGACAAATTTCACTGCTGACAGGGATTCCAATTGCAATTAAATGTTCCCGCTCTTCCCAGAGCCATTGGTTTACTTGTGCTTTGGTGTGCATAATCTGCTATTTCTTCAAACCTTCCACGTACTTTTCTGCATTCCAGTACTTTACACTTTCCAGTTTTCCATTAGTCCCGGATTCCATCACGTTGATCGTTTTGCCGTTATAGATAACGAATTTCCCTGTGATTTCTCCATATTTTGCAGCAACTTCTGCACACACTGCATCATCCAGCAGGTATTCTGCATGAGCACGGGAAAGTTCATTACAATGCTTGATTTCGTACAGTTCGCAGGATTTTGTTTTTGGGTCTGCTACAACCATTTCGAAATCTCCCTTTTCCATACGTAAACGGAAAACTTCACATTCTGTCTTTGCAGCCTTTGTTTCCAGATGCAGCATGTCTTCCAGCATGAAGGCTTTCATACGTCCGTTCAAAGCATCCGCTGCTGCTGCCTTTACGGATGGTGTCAGACCGTCAAAAAATTCATCTTCTAATAAGAAGGAAATTAACTCTACTGCCTGTGCATCGCTTTCTCCTGGCTGATACAACGCTGTTCTCATCGCTTTGTGGTCATCTGCCAGCCATCTGGATTCGATTTTCGCGTCTGTTGCCTCAGCCTTTGCTGGCGTCTTTTCCTTTGCAGCCTTTGCTGCTGTAGATTTCTTTGCCGCCGGCTTCTTTTCTGCTGTCTTGCGAGGCTTTGCAGTCTTTGTCTTTGCCATTAAGCCTGCTTCTTTCAGCACCTCTTCCAGTTCTTTTCTTCTTGCGATCTGAGCTATCAAAGATTCCAGCTCATCGTCTTTGGCACGACGGGAACGCTGCTTACCGTCTTCTCTCCACTGATAGTAAGCGTATTCCTTTCCATTGATTTTCTTGTAAGTAATCCCACCCTGTGGCAGGCTTTCTATTTCTGCAATAATATCCTTATATTTCTCTACTGACATAACGTCCCTCCTAAAATTCACTGCCTTCTATTTTAACTTTTTTAACTTTGTTTGTAAAGCTATAAAATCCCTTATTTTTCGATATTCCTCCGCAATACTAATATACGTTCTGCATACTTTGGTTTATGAATCAAAAATGCACTGCGACTTTCTGTTGACAATCGTCAGGTTTCCCGATAGTATAAAAAGTGACTAGAGATTTTTGATGTGACGGAAGGAGTTGCACTTATGGATAAGAAATGGCCTTTTGGTTTTTTTGTATATAGCAGTATCGGCGAGAAGGATGAAGCTGCACAGGCTGAACCGGAAAAAACAGAAGAAGCGGTGGTAGAACCAGTGAAGGTTGTTTGGGCTGAAACACCTGCAAGTGTGGTTGTAGAAGATGAACAGCTTCCTGCAGAGGAAACCGTTTTAGAAGAAATTAAAGAAGAAGTTGAAGAAGACGACTTTGACGATGAAGAAGATGAAGATCTTCCAGATTTCGAAGAAGAATTAGAAATCGCCTTAGAAGCTGCACATCAAAGAGGAGTAAAGAAGCAGCGCATCGTTACAGGTATTACTGCCGGCGTTGCACTTTTAGGTGCAGTTGGGCTGGCTACCGGACTGGCGATTCACTCTCACTTTAAGAAAAAGCAAAATTAATAAAACAGACCCGAACCGGTAAATCCGATTCGGGTCTTTCTTTGTCTTAAGATTCTCTATATAATTTTATAATTCCCCGTCTCCGCCACAGCTCCTGCAGTTGCCGCTGCCGCTACAGGAGTAACAGTTGCGGTCTTCTTCATCTGACGCCGAACTCATCAGATATCCATCACCACTACAGGTCTGACAATCACCATCTCCATCGCAAACGTTGCAAGGCGTTGGATTGTCATAAATATCTTCAGCTTCGTAAACTTCAAAGTCATCATCGTCATCTTCCACAATTTCGTTCTTAACAGCACTTTCACTATTGTCACTACTGTTATCCAGAATTGATGGTTCCGACGTCGTACTACTTTCTGGAACACTGCCTATGTTGCTATTATTCGTAACACCCGGATTACCAGTGCCACTCATGTCTGAGAAATCTGCCATCGCATCACGCTCCGTGTATTGTTCCTTCTGCACCAGATCAAAGGCATCGGTGTCATGCATGGTTATCCAAACAGCATATTGGTCTCTGCCATTTGACTTACAATAGTAGTTAACCTCTACCTGACAAAAATATGGTCTTTTGATATCATCTTCATCATCATAAACAAAGTTCCACATATAATCGCCACTAGGATAACGGTTTTCGTCAGACTGGTGCACCGGGTACCTGCCACTCCACTTCAGCAGGTTCACATAGCCCGCTGCATAGTTCCAAATATTTTCATTGGATCTAAGGATAACTGTCTTTACATCGTCTTTTTCCTTGATTTCATCTATGCCCACAGAAGAAAAGTAGAATTCCGGATCGGGTAATTCAGCCAGCACAGGCTGATGATTCTTCACCATATGTATGCCGCCAATTGTTACCGCCAGAACAGCAATTACTGTCGCGGCAATAAAAATCAGTTTTTTCTTTCCGTTCATGTACCTCATCCTTTCTTATTCTTCAGAAACAATTTCCAGCCAGTATCCGTCCGGATCCTGAATGAAATAAATGCCCATTTCAGGGTTTTCGAAGCAAATGCATCCCATTTCTTCGTGGTGCTTATGTGCCGCTTCGAAGTCGTCTGTATGGAATGCCAGGTGGAATTCTTCGTCACCTAAATTATATGGTTTTTCTCTGTCACGCAGCCATGTCAGCTCCAGCATGAAATCTGTAGTCTCATTTCCAATATATACGATCTTAAAAGACCCGTCTTCAGAATCAATGTGTTTCACAGGCTTCAGGCCCAATGCCTTTTCATAGAAGTCCAGAGACTTTTCTAAATCAAACACGTTATAGTTTTCGTGGTACATTTTAAATTTCATAATACAATCCTCCTACACAATCCTTATCTTACGCTCAAGTATTCCACTACAAAAATTACAGAAATACCAACAAGTACACTGAGCACTACATATGCAAATGCAATCCCCATATGTCCTGCTTTCATCAAATCCGTCGTCTCCAGTGCAAAAGTAGAAAATGTCGTAAATCCGCCACATAAGCCCACTTTTAGAAACAACACCATCTGTGGATTCAGATTTGCATTCCGCATCAAAGCTACCGCAATCATTCCGATTACCAGACATCCGATAACATTAATGGCAAAGGTTTTGATCGGGAAAATCAGGGTCTCACTAACCGGCATGAGTCCGATGAGATATCGCAACACCGCGCCGACAAAACCTCCAGCTCCCACAGCAAAAATATCCAACATTTCTTACACTCCTATCATAGTTCGGCTTTCCCATAGTATAACACATCAAAAAACAGAAAGATAGCAGGCAGTTTTCGTGTACTTTCCCAGAAACAGGGTATAAAATATATACAAGAATCATGCTGTAGCAAAGGAGGAATCAACATGAAGTTGTTCAATATATTCAAAAAATCTGATTTCAATCAGAGTATCAAAGATTTCGAAAAAAATCCTAACGCTATTTTATTGGACGTGCGTTCCGTCAAAGAATATCAAAGTGGACATGTTCCGGGAAGCTATAATATCCCGCTAAAATCCATCGGAGATGTAGTATCGGTAGCAGCAAACAAAGATGCCAGCCTCTATGTTTACTGTCAGTCCGGTGCAAGAAGCAAACAGGCAGTGGCAGCCCTAAAGAGTATGGGCTATTCCAATGTGAAAAACATTGGAGGCATGGCTTCATATCATGGTGAAATCGAGAAATAAGAAACATAAAAGACGCCCCGTTCTGTGGGGCGTCTTATTTTTATAAAAACAGATAGTTTTCCTTGTGACCACCCAAATGTGGTGCAATCAGTTCTGCTCTTTCTCTCATCATGTCTGCATCCAAGCCTCTTGCATGTACCGGGCATAATCCAACGCATCGCATACAGCTGATGCAGACTTCTTTGTCGGTCTGATTTGGCTGGTTCTTGTCAATAGCACCCACAGGGCAGCCATCCGCACAAAGGCCGCATAAGTTGCACGTCTCATTTGCTGCAGGCTGATATGGAACGCCGTTATATTCTTTGTATGGTCCATGACTGCCTTCCAGCTCCGGCATTTCTGTGATTCCCTTATCCAGTTTTTCCTGGATCTGCATTGCAAAGCCTGCCAACTCCTGACTGTCGTCTTTATCAGGGCGGCCGGTAGCGAACTGGCGGAAGATGGAATGTTCTGCTACTGTCGCAAGGGCAGCAATGCAAGTGAAACCCTGTCCTTCCAAAACGTCCTGCAGCTCCGTCAAAGTATCGTCCCAGTGACGGTTACCATAGACGCAGTTCAAAATCGCCTTCGCACCGTTTCCGGAAATCTTTTTCAGACGTTCTACGTTAACTGCGGGTACACGCCCGCCATAAGATGGCACAGAAACGAGACAGATGTCGTCTTTGTTAAGGCTCATCGGTTCGATGTCGCGACATAAGTCTATGTCTGCATAGTTACCTTTCAGATTTTCTACAAGAATATCTGCGACTTTCTTTGTGCCGCCGGTCGGACTGAAATAGATATTATATTGCATCGATTATTCCCCTTTCACCAGTTCACGCAGTTTTGTATCCAACGCTGGGAAGGTTTTCTTCAGGATGACTGGTCTGCCCTCCTCATTGACAAAACAGTGTCTGGTTTTTCCAGTCGCAATCGGGTCACCAGAGTCTGCCTTTGTCATGGTATAACTTAAGGTCAGTTTGACACCTTTGAACTCTTCTACGGCTACGTCGATTTCCACATGATCACCAAAAGTCGTGGAAGTCTTGTAATCACATTCCACACCGATGACCGGAGAAATGATGCCATCCTCTTCCAGTTTTGCGTAACCAAAACCAATCTGATCCAAAAAGTCGATTCTGGCCTCCTCCATCCAGCGGATATAGTTAGAGTGATGGGTGATTCCCATCTTGTCTGTCTCATAGTAGTTTACTTTGTGTATATATTTTTCCATATAAAAACCCATCCTATTGTATTGATGGGTTTATTATACCATAACTGCGCATCATCAACATTCCCTTTATTACAATCATCAAAAATGCCAGCGTCGCCGCATAGGCTTCCCGTGATAAGGCCAGATAGATTACGGTAATGATACCAACGGCCATGGAAAACTCCAAAATAACCCGGCTGTATTTGGACGCGCCCCCCTTGGTTACGGCAATTTGTGCGGCCCCCAACACAGCCAGACCGATAAACAATATCCAATAGAAAATCAACGTCTTTCCCGTTACATCCCCATAGTCCATCAGGCTGACGGCATAAACATATCCTTCAACCTTCTTTGGATAAAGAGGTAACACAATCAGCAAAACTGCCAGCAAATCCACTGCACCGGAAATCAGATTACAGATTCTCTGTAAATTTCCCCTATTTTCCCTCTCGGCCAAAGACAATAGCTGCTCCCCCGATAACAAATCGTCTATAGAAACACCAAAATAGGTCGAAATCTGTTTCAGTGACTCAATGCCGGGATAACCTCTGCCAGACTCCCATTTGGAGACGGCAGTTCTCGATACGTACAACGCCTCCGCCAGTGCTTCCTGGGTAAGACCTTTCTTCTTTCTCAATTCTTGTAGTTTTTCATGGAATTCCATGTCGAAACTCCTCCTTTATACAAATAGAACAGGCTACTGCTAAGCAACACGCCGCCAACAATGTCCGTCAGCCAGTGAACGCCGGCAAACAGGCGTCCTGCAACCATAAAGACAGTGAATGTGACAGTTAGCATGATTACAGCTACCCTGAGGCCACGGTGCTTCGCCCTTTGCTGCATCTGAAACACCAATGCCGGCATTACGCTAAGCACCAGCAGGGTCGTAGACGACGGATAAGAGGCTTCCAATCTGCCCTCAATGAGAATGGGCCTGTAATTAATTGGAATGATCTCAAACAACAGATACCCTGCGATGACGATAACAAAATATACGCCAAGTAATATGATATCCCCATCCACCTGACGCAGGCTGCGTCTTTTAATCCACTGGGCCAGTCCCATAAAACCAAATCCTATGCACACTGCCACCGGCACCAGTCCAAGCCAGTCTGTTACTGTGTAAAGATCCATGTGCACGCCGGTCAGCTGATGGAACCAGCAATTCAAATGAGCAAGTCCCACAGCACTCCCTTTTGGACCAATGGCCTTCACATCAACAGTCTTAATCAAAATTGTCCAAATCACGAATGCGGCCAGGAAAAGCAGGCCGCGTAATAAATTTTTATCTTTCATGGTTCTATCCTTTCTCTTTCAGTCTCGCCCTATCCGGGCAAGTCAAAAATATCAAAGGATAAGAAAAGTATAAAGCATCTTAACGTCACATGCACGACACCAATGGTGTCATGGGCTATTTCGTCGGATTCACATGAACCATAATATGTTTTACTTTTGGGAAATTATGCTCGATGTCATCATGGACAGCCTCTGCAATATCGTGCGCTGCCTGCAGGGTATAACCTCCATCCAGTAAAATCTCTACATCTACATAAATCTTATTGCCGAAGATTCGCGTCTGTAACATGTCAATGCCTTGGACTTCCTGATGGCACAGCACGCAGTTTCGAATTTCCATTTCTGTCTCCTCATCACAAGACCGGTCTACCATTTTGGCCATAGCGTCTTTGAAAATCTCACAGGCTGCCTTTGCGATGAAAAAGAAAATTACCAGGCTTGCGACGGCATCCATCACCGGGAATCCCATCATTGCACCGCCAATACCAACAAAAGCTCCTACAGAAGACAAAGCGTCCGAACGGTGATGCCATGCATCCGCCATCAAAGCGCCGGAGTCAATTCGCTTAGCATAATATCTGGTATACCAGTACATGGCCTCTTTGCTGACAATGGAAACTACGGCTGCAATCAGCGCCAGTTTCCCTGGTACCTGTAAGGCTCCATAGTTTCCCTCTGTGATGGTCTGCATGGCATCAATACCAATCCTTAAGCCTGTCATAAACAAAATCATAGCCAGTATGATGGCAGCCACACACTCCATCCGTTCGTGTCCATAAGGATGTTCTTTGTCTGGTTCCTTTGATGCAATGCGAATGCCAATGAGTACAATAATGGTACTGCATACATCCGACATGGAGTGAATGGCGTCACTAATCATGGCGCTGGAATGGGCCACGATACCGGCAAAGGCCTTCAGTATGGATAACACGATGTTCCCCGCAATGGTCACCGTAGAGACTCTGTTCACAATCGTTTTGCTGTCTGTCATAGTTTTAACCTCCCTTATGATACACTATATCCCTATGGGAGTTTTTCCGTTTCTTCAAAAAATAAAAACACCCACGGACCAGTAATAGCAGCTACTGTCCCGTGGATGATTTTCCACTGTCAATCTTGTGACCCGACTCCATGACTTTCGTCACGGCCTGTTCAGTTTGTACTATAAAGTTTGATATAGCGCAAAATATTTGCCTATATATTAGCACGCGGGAAGCCTTTTGTCAAAGCTCCTTATTCGCCCTCGATGACTGCAAGCATCAGGATACCTAAGATGATAATTGCAATAAACATGTACTGCTTCTTTGTCAGCTTTTCCTTCAGGAATATTCTGGACAGTAGCAGAGATACTACACACACAGAAGACAGGATTGGCGCTGCGATAGCACCGTTTCCGCTCATTGCATATACGTATGTCAGCTGACCTGCAGTTTCGCAAACAGCGGCAGCGATTTTGTCCTTCTGCTGCGGCAGTTCGAACTGCACACGCTTCACCTGCATGAAGATAAACATAATCAGACCGATGATTGCAAATGTCAGCTCATAAGAAATGTTTGCAACCAGTTCGATGTTTTCTGCATTAACACCAACCAGCGGGCTTGTCTCCAGTTCCAGGAAGAAGATATCCAGGAAACTGCCCAGTGCGTCAATCAGCGCATAGCAGAACGGCATCGCAAAGGCAATAATCGCCAGCTTGTTGCCCAGTCTTTTTCTTCTGTCTACGTCTGCAGATTTTTCCATGTAGCTTACGCCTACAATACCTACAACGATAATTGCGATGGCTACCCATACCATCGGTGCAATGGTTTCACCTAAAAAGATTACACAAAGGATAGAGCACATAGCACCAGCTGTGTTTTCGATTGGGTCTGCCAGAGATTCTTCGATAAATCTGATACCGAAGAAAGAACATGCCATAGATAAGATATAGCACATGGAAACCGGCAAGTACTTAACCAGGTTCATTGGATCGTATGCGATGCCAGAAGTCAGCAGCGTGAATACTGCATGAATCCCCATAACCGCACCAACTAAAACGCAGACTTTTAAATGTCCGTACTTTTCATTTTCGTGAGAGCCTTTTTTATAGAAAAGCTCGGCTGCACCCCATAACATGGTAGTTGCAAGTGTAAAAAATAACCACATAATAAATTCCCTCCTACACAAAACAAAATCCGTCTAAATCAGGCGGATTTCGTGATTTTCTGTTTTCAACCTGACGATTATACCATAAAATGACAGCTTCTGTCTATTATTTTCAATTCGAAACAAATTTTTAAAGAAAAATTCATTCCCGTATTGTATAATATCCCTATAAAGATTTGTTCAATTACAAAGGAGGACCTGACTATGGAATGCAATGTTGCATTAAAAGTAAAATCCCAGCTGGGCGAAGGTATCTGGTGGGATGATAGAAGAGAAGGCCATTTCTGGATTGATATCATCAGCAATGAAATCTATTTCCTGAAAGATGGCAAGAATACAATGCTGAAAGCCTTTGATGATGCTTTGGGATTCTGTATCCCTTGCGAAGACGGCAGACTGGTTGTTGGCTGCGGCCGTGACCTGATTCTGTTTGACCCTGACAACGGAGATACTGAAGTTCTGATGACTGTAGACCAGGATCAGCCTGATAACCATTTCAACGACGCCAAAGCAATTCCTGGCGGCCGCATCCTAGCTGGTACTATGAACACTGCAATGGACTGTGAAGATGTGCCAGGTGCAGAAACCGGAAGACTTTATGTTCTGGAGTCCGGCAAGGAACCTGTCAAAATTACTGACGGTATGAAAGTACCAAACGGTCTTGCAATCAGCCCTGACCATAAGACCGCATATCATGTAGATACTTATAACTACACTGTCGACGCATATGACTTTGACGAGGAAACAGGAATGCTTTCCAATCGCCGTCTTTTCCTACAGGTTCCGCCTGAAAACGGATCTCCTGACGGCATGACGGTTGCGGAAGACGGTACCCTCTTCATTGCACACTGGGGCGGCCATGCAATCCGTCGCTACGATCCTGTAAGCGGCGAAGTCCTGGCTGTCTATGAGCTGCCAGTTCCATGCCCTACCTGCTGTGCTTTCGGCGGCAAAGATATGGACGAGCTGTACATCACAACAACCTGCTTCGACTCCCCTGAAGAGGAATATCCTCTGGCAGGCAGCCTTTTCGTTATCAAACCTGGCGTGAAGGGCATGAAAGTCGACCGTTTCAAACTGTAATAACATAATGATATTAAGACAATATAAAAACTCTCTATCCCGCAGGAAATAGAGAGTTTTTGTGTTTATATGATAGCAAATTGTAAAGTTCATAAATTCTAATTTATTCAACAGCGTACATCTCTTTTAACAAGTGCTTTCCCGTTTCCGTCTTGAAAACATCGTTTAATACCGTTCTGATATTCTCGGCAGAATAACCGCTTTCTTGCGCATTGACCAGATAATCTGCCTCTAACAAAATCTGATAATCCAGATTGTCAACGTCCGTATAGGTATGGTGGTGTCCTACAAGAAATGAAATTCTGTCGATTTCCTCTTTTGATAGCCCTGTGTCTTTCAAAAAGTCAGTAGCCAGTTTTGGTCCCTCCAGTTCCTGGAGTTTTCCATCAGCGCTTCCATATTTTTCTCTACATAACGGGCAGGCGATATCATGGGTTACTGCGGCGATTTCCAGAATCAACTGGGTGTGTTCATCCAGCTGTTCCAGTTCTCCTATTACCTTTGCATAGCCCCACACCTTCATAAAATGCTGAACCTCATGGGGAATTCCAGCAAAATACACAATCATTTTCTCGATTATTTTTGAAACTGATACCATTAGACCACATCTCCTAATTCTATTAATATCGCCCTGCATGGTGCGCCATCCGCACCAGATAAGTTCAGCGGCACGGCATTTAAAAAGTATGTTCCTTCTGTAATCTCTGCCAGGCGGATTCCTTCAAGCAAGGCAACATCCGCCCCCAAAAGCAATTGATGCACAGCCATTGGCGCATCTTCCGGTCCGACAGTTTGAGATTCATTTCCCAAAAGTAAAATGCCTGCGGCAGCAAATGCTTGTGCAGCTTCCAATGAAACTTCTGCGGGACCCTTAATCAAAATTCTCTTTGCCGCTTCCGGATTTTCTTCTTTGGCTTTTTTGATGATTTCTGCAGCATCGTCGCCTGAGACAGGGATACTAATGTAGCAATCTTGTCACCAACCTTTAAGTCGCCAACGTAGTTTTCACCAACTTCAGCAACTGTACCGATCAGCATACCGCCGGAACCAGTCCAAGGATTCTTGTGCTTACCAGCTTTTTC
>JAZUBY010000076.1:0-2583 GCA_045638885.1 Emergencia sp.
GCTACGACCAGGAAGAACCGGAAGAAGAAAACTCTGCCCAGTTCGAAATCGACGATAACCGTACACTGGATGAAGTTGTAAAATGGCTGATGGATATGGATTATCTGCCAAGCTTCTGCACAGCATGTTACCGTGAAGGCAGAACCGGGGACAGATTCATGACCCTTTGCAAAAACGGCCAGATCCAGAACTGCTGTCATCCAAATGCTTTGATGACGTTGAAGGAATATCTGGTAGACTACGCATCTCCTGAAACCCGCGTAGTAGGAGAAGAACTCATTGCCCGTGAGCTTCCAAATATTCCAAAGGATAAAGTGCGTGCCATCGCAGAAGAGTACATCAGGGAGATTGAACATGGCAAAAGAGACTTTAGATTTTAACAAAACACCTAGTGCCAACCGCATTCATATCAGCTTCTTTGGCAAACGAAACGCCGGTAAGTCCAGCCTGGTCAACGCTGTGACAGGTCAAAAGCTGGCCATCGTTTCTGATGTCAAAGGCACTACCACAGACCCAGTTCATAAGGCCATGGAGTTACTGCCACTAGGCCCGGTTGTCATTACCGATACGCCGGGGATCGACGATGTTGGTGCCGTTGGTGAGATGCGTGTAGAAAGCACGCAGCGCGTTTTAGCAAAGACAGACTTGGCTGTGCTGGTGGTTGATGGCTTTGTGGGATTCAGCGAAGATGATTTCGCCCTGATTGAAAAATTCCACGAGAAAAAAATCCCATTTATTGTAGTACTGAATAAGGCAGACCTGACTGTGACCTTGGATGATTTGGATTATGAGTTTCCTTGGATCAAAGTCAGCGCTGTAACCGGAGAAGGAATTAATTCACTAAAAGAAAAGCTGGCCGAAATGGCAAAGCCGCTGGAGATTTCAAAAAAGCTTATTAGTGATCACATCGCTCCCGGAAACGTGGTAATTCTGGTAACGCCGATAGATTCATCTGCTCCAAAGGGCCGTATGATCCTGCCTCAGGTCCAGACGATCCGCGATATTTTAGACGGCCATGCAGTTTGTATGGTTTGTCAGGTGCCGGAACTGACCGGTTGTCTGGCAGCTTTAAAAGAGCCGCCTGCACTAGTCGTTACTGACAGTCAGGTCTTCGGAGAAGTGAAGAGGATGCTTCCAGAAGATGTGATGCTGACTTCTTTCTCGATTCTGTTCGCAAGATTTAAGGGAATTTTAGATACGGCCGTGGCCGGTGCCAGATTTGTCTCTTCTTTGAAGAATGGCGACCGGGTTCTTATTTCAGAAGGCTGTACCCACCACAGACAGTGCGAAGACATTGGTACCGTAAAGCTGCCTGGATGGATTGAAAAACATTCCGGTTGCAATTTGGAATTTGATTTCACCAGCGGCGGTGAGTTTCCGACAGAAGCCGAAGTGCTACAGAAGTATGCCCTTGTGGTTCACTGTGGGGGCTGCATGCTGAACGAAAGAGAAATGACGCACCGCATGAGCTTTGCCAGTCAGTGTGGCGTGCCATTTACCAACTACGGAACGCTCATTGCCCATATCAATGGGATTTTAGAGCGGAGTTTAGAGATATTTTCATAGTTATCAAAGGACCGTTACGCAGACGGTCCTTTTGTTATGCACGGAATTATATAGGTCCTCATATCCTAATCATAAGAGTCTTTCTTTAGGAGTTGGTATAGAATGGATGGAGTTTTATGGGCGCTGCTGGGGACTTTGTTCACCTTCGGCGTAACAACCCTGGGCGCCCTCAATGTATATTGGGTTAGAGGAGAAATTACGGAACGGGTTCAATGTGTGTTTTTAGGATTTGCAGGCGGCGTCATGGTTGCCGCCTCAGTATGGTCCTTGTTGCTGCCTGCCATTGAACGGGCCGCAGAGCTGCATCAGATTGGATGGCTGGTCACGACAAGTGGTTTTTTACTTGGTGTATGCTCTCTGCTAGGGGCTGATGCCCTCTTCAAGCGGCACTATATGCGACGGCTGGCAGGAGGCAAAGTTTCCAGCTTGAAACAAAGAACCTTAATGATGATTGCTGCCATTACCATTCACAATATCCCCGAAGGCATGGCAGTAGGTCTCGCCTTTGCCATGGCGGCCAGCGATTCCGGAGATGCCGCCCTCTTCTCTGGTGCTGTAGCGTTGGCAATGGGCATCGGCATTCAGAATTATCCGGAAGGCACGGCTGTCGCCCTGCCTCTTCACAGTGACGGTATGAGCAAAAGAAGAGCTGCCCTCTACGGCAGCATGTCAGCCTCGGTGGAGCCAATTTTCGGAGTTCTGGCGGCTGTGCTGGCGGCACTGGTGACGCCTTTGATGCCCCTTCTGCTCTCTTATGCTGCCGGAACCATGATTTATGTAGTGATTCAGGAGCTGATGCCTGAAGCCCATTTAGGTGAAGGGGACAAAACTGCTACGCTTAGTTTTGTGGCAGGGTTTCTGGTGATGATGATTTTAGATGTGAGTTTGGGTTGATTTAACAATTTTAACAGATTTTCTCCCAATTCTTTGTTGACATTACACAAATCCCATGTTAGTATGAAGAAAATTGAATAGCAAATAAAACCTTTGATGGAGAATAGTAACCTTTGATACTTG
>JAZUBY010000077.1:0-6580 GCA_045638885.1 Emergencia sp.
TGTATCCAGACCTGCTTCGTCGCAGGCATCTTTGTTGGTTTTGCCAAAGTGGTCATCCCCGATTGTCGTTACCAGGGTTACCGGTACGCCTAGTCTGGCAGCGTTTTCACAAACGTTATGTGTGGCGCCTCCTACAGAAACCTGAATACGGCCCGGATTGGAATCTTCCTGTACCAGAGCGTTCTTGCTTCTGCCCATGACGTCCAGGTTGGCAGCACCAACACCGACGATATATTTCTTTTTTTCCATTCGGAAACTCCTTTTAGTTAAACATAATACATTTGACGCCTATAGTATATCATTGAGGGTTGTGAAAAAATAGGACATATGGCATAATATAGGAAGAACTTTATTGAATTTTCAAGGAGAAACGCACATGAAAGTAAGGGACCCGAAAAAAAGGGAGTTGTATATGCAGAAATATCTGGTGCAGCCATATTTTTCTGCCGATATGGAACCCTTTTTAGAGCTTCATATCTTTAAGAAAGGTGAGCACCTTTGCGAAGAACGGAAACTTCCGGATCATCTATACTTTATATTAGAAGGAAAAGTAAAGTTATCCTTAATTCATCAGGATGGGAATGTAACTCTAGTGCAGTATTACGAGCCAGGTGATATTTTAGGGGAATTGGAGCTCTTAGGCATGCGGCGGCAGTCTCAAACCATTGAAGCAGTTACGGAAGTGACTTGTCTGGCCGTACCTTTCGAAGGATGCAAAGAGATCATGTTAGAGGATGTCAAGTTTTTGCGGAATCTTTGTCTGCTCATCGCAGGCAAGATGCAGCGCAGTGTAAATAAATTAGTAGGCATCCAGACCTATCCTTTAGAAAACAGGCTTGCGGCGTATTTGGTACAAAAGGAAGACGAAGTGGAGCAAGATCAATGGATGCATGTGAAGCTGACGGATTTGGCGCAGTATTTAGGTACTAGTTATCGTCATTTGTCCCGTGTGATTAAGGACTTTGATGATGCAGGATGGATTCAGAAGGAGCGTACGAAGATGCGCGTTCTGAAGAGGGATCCTTTGGAGGAACTGGTTCGCCAAATGGAAATTGAGTAGGAGGCATAAAATGAGGAAGACCGGTGTTTTAGCGATTCAAGTCGGCTGGACGGAAGACAAAGAAGATAATCTTCGCCGTGCCCTGGCGTTGATTGATGAAGGGATGACTACATATAATAAAGTAGATTTAATCTGCCTGCCAGAGATGTATTATGCAAATCCAACGAGAAAGAACCTGGATACAGTAGGTATGCCTCTTTGGAACCCGTTGACGATAGCTTTGGCTGACTATGCCAGAAAGTATCACGTGAATGTTGTAACCGGCTGCTTCCCGTGGCAGTCTAAGAAGGGTCTGTATAATACCTGCTTATGTCTGGACCGTGACGGAGCCATTGTAGGACAGTACAGCAAGACACATTTGTTTGATGCCTTGGAAATGAAGGAGTCGGATTTAGTGAAAGCCGGGGATGAAATCTGCGTTGTGGATTTTGACTTTGGAAGAGTAGGAATGGCTATCTGTTATGAACTGCGTTTTCCGGAATATCTGACTCGTATTTGCAAAGAAAACGTAGAGGTGCTGTGTATTCCGACAGCATTCTACAGACCACGCCATGAAAACTGGGACGTATTGACCCGTGCAGCGGCATTGCAGAATCAGGTCTTTGTCTGTGCAGTGAATCAGTGCAATCGATTTTACTTGGGAAAGAGCCGAATTGTAGATCCAAATGGTGAGGTAGTGGCAGAGATTGAAGAGGGAGAAGGCTTTGCCTATATGGAAGTGGATTTAGAGGACGCGGCAAAGATGCGTAAAAGAATCCGCAAATGGGAAAACAGAAGAGAAGAATTATATTAATAAAGTTAAAGTTAAAAAGCCAGAGGACTGATTCCGCTGGCTTTTTCGTTTAAACGATAGAATATTTCTTTGTTGCGTTGATATACTGCATCAGGATGCCTAAGTTCGCGTAGTAATAGGAGAATTTGTCCTTCTTCTGGATTTCAATTAATCCGGACTGGACCAGCTTCTTCATATGTTGGGAAATGGTTGCCTGTGCATAATCAAAATGGGCAACCAGGTCTTTGTTGCAAACCTGTTCCATGGCTCTGTTACACTGCATGATATGTCTGAACAACTGCAGTCTTACAGGATGAGCCAGGGCGTCGGAAACCTGTGCGATAAATTCTATATCCTTTTCTTCAAAGAGTTCCTGCTCTTTTCTAATTCTCATATAATAACCTCCGTGTCATATACAAAGCTACATAACAATATACAACAATTCGACAAAAAATTCAATGATAGCTACATGCAAATATATTTGCACCTAGAGAACTTTTGGTGTAAAATGAAAGGGCAAAGAGGAGGATATTCGTCATGCATGAAGAGGGCTATAAGAAAATTATCGAGGCTTTGCTGTCTTTGATTGACGCAGGCGTGTATGTTGTAGACGAAGAAGGCGTAGGCATCTTCTATAATGAAGCGATGGCTACGTTAGAACAGGTTAATATAGAGGATGTTGTAGGAAAGTCTTTCCCGAAAGCTTTCCCTGGAGTAAAGCTGGGTGAAAGTACTCTGTACCAGGCATTGAAGAAAAGTATTTCAACAAAAAACAAACAGCAGACCTATAAGAATCTATATGGTAAAGAAGTAACCACAATTAATAGTACGGTTCCTGTTGTACTGGATGGAAAAACCATTGCCGCGGTTGAAGTGGCAAAGGACATCACCAATATCCGTTCTATGAGCGACACCATTTTGGAGTTGCAGGAAAATAAGATTAAGCCAAAAGAAGCGAAACCGGTTATCAAGAAGTATACTTTTGATGATCTGATAGGAAAAAGTGCTCCGTTTACTGCTGTTGTAGAACGAGGACAGCATGCTGCAAAGAATAATGCATCGGTATTCATTTACGGAGAGACCGGAACGGGCAAAGAGCTGTTGGCACAGAGTATTCATTATGCAAGCAAGAGAAAAGACAGACCGTTTTTGGCTCAAAACTGTGCAGCATTGCCGGAATCTTTATTAGAAGGCATTCTTTTTGGGACCGCAAAGGGTGGATTTACCGGTGCGGTAGACAGAGCGGGGCTGTTTGAACAGGCTAACGGCGGGACTTTGCTTCTGGACGAAATCAACTCTATGCCATATGAACTGCAGAGTAAGCTGTTACGTGTATTGCAGGAAAGCTATATCAGACGCGTAGGCGGAAGCAAAGATATTCCGGTAGATGTTCGTATTATGGCAACGGTGAATGAACCTCCAGAAAGGTTGATTGCCCAAGGGAAGCTGAGAAAGGACCTTTACTACAGATTAAATGTGGTAAATATCGCAATTCCTCCATTGAGACAGCGTAAAGAGGATGTTCCGCTGCTGGCAGAAAAACTCCTGACAAAGCATAATAAGCAGTTTGGAACAGAAATCTGGATGATTTCGGATAATGCCATTGACCGTTTGATGGAATACGATTACCCGGGGAATGTAAGAGAACTGGAGAATATTATTATGCAGTCCATGGCTATGGCTGATACAGAACACGTCTTGTCTCAAAAGATGCTGCAAATGCCAATGCAGATTCATGCGATTGGGCATGACGCGGACAAATGGGACAGACAGGGGCCGCTGGATGAGTATTTGGCAAATCTGGAAGAAGAAATTATTCGAGAAGTTATGATTTCTGAAGGAGGGAATATCTCCAAAACGGCAGACGTTTTGAAAATGAAGCGACAGACCCTGCAACATAAGCTGAAAAAATACGGGATGAAAGAATAGAAATAGCAGAAAAGACAGAAAACTGCAAAAAATATACCATAGTGCAAAAACTTTTGCGTTGAAAAGGCAAAAATATTTGCATTATAATAGAGTAGAAGCGTGAGGAAATGGAATGTGTCTCTACATTTTGTTACACTTCTATAAAAAAGACGGATTTTTACACAAATTTTTATAGAAATGAGGGGTGGAAACTCAACTTGTATACATGGACAAGTTGGCACAAACCTTGCATTATATAAAAGTAAGTGTGAAAAACGCAGATAAATAATTAAGTTTATAATTAATTTTTCACAAATCTTAAATGAAAAAGGAGAACAAAACCAATGGAAAATGTAAAAGTAATTATTTGGGGTTTAGGCGCTATGGGTGGCGGTATGGCAGACATGCTGCTGACAAAGAAAGGTATTGAAATCGTAGGCGTTGTTGGTAGAGGTGCTAAGATCGGTACTTCCATGTACGACTACATCAAGACTGAAAAGGGCGACAGACCTGAAGTATTAATTTCCGGTGAAGAAATCATCAAGCCAGGTGCTGCTGACATCGTTCTGTTATGCACAGACTCCTTCACAAAGAATGCATTCCCAAGATTAAAGTTCATCATGGAACAGGGAATCAACGTTATCACTTCTGCAGAAGAAATGGCTTACCCAGCTGCTCAGCAGCCTGAATTAGCTGCAGAATTAGACAAGATCGCTAAGGAAAACGGCGTTACTTGCTTAGGTACTGGTATCAACCCAGGTCACATCATGGACTTATTAGTTCTGGTTATGACTGGTTGCTTAACTGACGTTGAAGAAATCACTTCCAGAAGAGTTAACTCCTTATCCCCATTCGGTCCAGCTGTAATGGAAGAACAGGGTATCGGTATCTCCACAGAAGAATTCTACGAAAGAAAAGCTAACAACACTATGTCCGGCCACGTAGGTTTCGCTGAATCCGTAGGCATGATCGCTGAAGGTTTAGGCTTAAAGGTTACTGAATTCTCTCAGGACATGAACCCTATCACTACAGATGTTGACAGAAAGTCTCCATATGGCTTCGCTGCTGCTGGTTCTTGCGCAGGTGTTGCTATGACAGCTGAAGCAGTATTAGACAACGGCATGAAGGTTCACATGGATCACCCACAGCAGATCGAACCTGAACAGGTTGGCGTTCAGACTGGTGACTATGTAATCATCAAGGGTACTCCAAACGTTAACATGGTTAACAGCCCAGAAGTTGAAGGTGGTTTAGGTACAATCGCTATGTGCGTAAACATGATCCCTCAGGTTATCAACGCTGACGCTGGTTTAGTTTCCATGATCGACCTGCCAATTCCAAGATGCTTAATGGGCGACGTAAGAGACAGAATTAAGCCAGAAAAGAAAATCGCTAAATAAGTAAAAGTTAATTAACGTAAACTTTTAAATTTATGATGCCCGCAGGAACTTTTTTCTGCGGGCAATATCTACAAAAGGAGATTTTTAAAATGGTTAAAAAAGGCGAATGGGTTCGTATCCATAAGGTAGTTTTACCTGCAGCTGAAAGAACAGCTAAGATTCCTGATGACACTAAGCAGGTTGACTTCGAAATGTGGGTAAAAGGAACTCTGCAGAACGAAACAGCAGAAATCGGTGACGAAGTAACTATTATCACAGCTACTGGTCGTGAAGAAGTTGGTAAGTTATTAGAAGCTAACCCTTACTACACACACAGCTATGGTAAGTTCGTTCCAGAAATCGTTGAAATTGACAAACAGTTAAGAGAAATCATGCAGTTCGGAGGTGAAAACTAATGACATTAGCAAAAGACTATAATTCCGTAATGGGAAGATCTGCTGAAATCATGAAGGCTTCACTGGGTCTGGACTTCAACGATTTTGAATCCGGTTCCGTTGCTTTTGACTACGAAGGCTTAATGACAGCTACAGGTTACACTATTGAAGAAATCGATAGAATCCAGTCCAGAACAGGTGTTGGTCACACACCACTGCTGGAATTAAGAAATATTACTGCTCTGGCAAGAAAATATGCTAAGCCAGGTTACGGTGCAAGAATTCTGGTTAAGGACGAAGCTGCTAACGCATCCGGTTCCTTCAAAGACAGAAGAGCTGCTTGTGCTGTTGCTCACGCTAAGAAATTAGGTTACAAGGGCGTTATCGCTGCTACATCTGGTAACTACGGTGCTGCAGTAGCTTCTCAGGCTGCTATGCAGGGCATGAAGTGCATCATCGTTCAGGAATGTTACGACTCTAAGGGCGTAGGTCAGCCTGAAATCGTTGAAAAAGCTAGAAAGTGCGAAGCTTTAGGCGCAGAAGTTATTCAGTTAACAGTAGGTCCTGAATTATTCTACGAACACCTGTCCGTAATGGAAGACTCCGGATACTTCAACGCATCCCTGTACTCCCCATTCGGTATCGCTGGTGTTGAAACATTAGGTTATGAAATCGCTATGGACTGCCGTGAAAGATTCGGTAAGGACCCAGCTATGGTAGTATGTACACAGGCTGGTGGCGGTATGGTAACAGGTACTGCTAGAGGTCTGATTAAGGCTGGCGCAGAAAACACAGAAGTTGTAGCTGCTTCCATCGACCTGACTGGTCTGCACATGGCTTCCGACGTACAGTTCAACAAGAAGTCCTGCACAACTGGTCACACTGGTTTCGGTGTACCTCACGCTCCAAACCCTGATACTGGTGCCGTTCCTCGTTCCGCAGCTAGACCGCTGAGATACATGGACAGATACGTTACAACTACTCAGGGCGAAGTTATGTACATGACAGAAATGTTAGCTAACCTGGAAGGTCTGGAAAGAGGTCCTGCAGGTAACACAGCATTAGC
>JAZUBY010000078.1:0-31286 GCA_045638885.1 Emergencia sp.
TGATCTTATTCGTTGTATTATTAGCAATGGGCTGCTTCTTCGTAACAAGATATGCATCTTCCGTTAAGAAGGACCCATCCAAGTCCGTTGTTGACAACAAGGATTCCGCTTCTCTGCACGCATCCTTCGACGTTGAAGAAATCAAGCCTTTAACTGGTAAGCACAAGGCTTCCTTAGCTATCTTCATGTTCGTAATCATCTTCACTATCGTTGGTTACGCTCCATGGGATTCCATCGGCGATGGTGAAACAGTATTCAACGCTGTAAACTCCATGAAGAACTTATCCGGTTCCTTCTTCGGTAACTTACTGGGCGTTGACTCCTTCTGTGAATTAGGCTGGTGGTACTTCGATGAATTCTGTGCATTATGGTTACTGGGTGCTGTATTAATCGGTATCGTAAACAAGATGCCAGAAAAGGTATTCGTTAAGACATTTGCTGCTGGTGCTGCTGACCTGATGTCCGTTATCCTGGTATTATCCATCTCCAGAGGTATCGGCGTATTCATGGGTGACAAGTACTCCGGTATGTCTATCACATTCATCTACTGGTTACAGAACTTATTAACAGGTGTTCCTCTGTGGGCATTCGTAATTGCAGCTATCGCAGTTTACCTGATGATCGCTCTGTTCTTACAGTCCACTTCCGGCGTAGCTGGTATCACAATGCCAATCTTCGGTGCAATTGCATTAGCATTATTCTCCACAACTGCTGCTGGCGGTATTGCTGGTCAGGTTCTGTTAATCTCCGCTTTCACTTGCGGTGTTAACTTCATCTGCGGTATCTACCCAGAAGCAACAAACATGGCTATGTGTGATATGACAGGTACATCTTACCCAGTATATCTGAAGACTATGCTGAAGACTTTAATTCCAATGTTAGTTGTAGCTGCAATCATCATCTCTGTAGCTCCATACGTTGGTTTAGTATAAGCAATACTTACATAGCAAATATGTGAATTTAGATTGCAGGGAGAGGTTCCTCTTCCTGCAATTTTTTTAGGACATAGTTTCTTGAAAAAAACATTGAATGTAATGAACCCTTGGTGTATAATGGGTTTATTAACAAATAACAAATAGGAGGACAATAATCATGGTGAAATTATTGATTGGACATAAAGGAACAGGTAAGACTAAGCAGATGATCGATCTGGCTAATGAACAGATTCAGGACAGCAAGGGTAGTGTTATTTTCATCAACAAGAACTCCAGATTAATGTATGACCTGAAGTACAGAATCAGAGTTGTGTGCATGGAAGAATACGAACATGTTACTAACAGTGATGAATACATTGGCTTCCTGTACGGTATCATCAGTTCCGACCACGATATCGAAACAATTTACATCGACAGCATCTTAAAGCATGCTGATTTCTCCTTAGGCGATCTTCCTGAATTCTTAACAAGATTACAGGACATCTCCAAGAACTACGGCATGGACTTCGTTGTAAGCTTAAGTGCTGAAAAAGAAGAAATGATTGGCGTAGATTTCGCAGAATACGAAATTCTGAACTAATTATTTGTTATGAAAAGGACGGTTTTACCGTCCTTTTTTTCTTGGAATTTTTCACTGGGTTTGGTACAATAGATATATTAAGGAAATCTTTCATTTTGGAGGGAAAGAGATGAAAAAACTATGGACTTTAATTCTGTGCACGGCTGTTATTTTCAGCTTTGCTGCATGTGGAGGCGATAAGAAAGAAGAAAATAATGATTCTGAATATACTTATGAAATCGGCTTCTTAACGGCATCCTCTGATATTTCTATTGATGATGGTGATTCTATTGAGGCTGCGTGGAATGGCGTGCGCCAGTTTGCAGAAGAAAATGGAAAAACCTATAAATATTACGAACCAGAGTCAGAAGACCCATCTGCGCAGGCAAAACGTGTGGGCGAAGCAGCAAAAGAGGGCGTAAAGTATATCGTTGCGGCAGGCCCGGATGTAAAAGACGGGATTGCTAAAGCACAGAAGGAATATAAGGATATTACATTTATTTACCTCGACGGCACACTGGATGAGATAAGAGAGAACTGTATTGCCTTTACCTTTGATCCGCTTCAGGCAGGCTTTTTGGCCGGTTATAGTGCTGTTTTAGAAGGACTGGACAACGTAGCATATTTGGCAAATGGAGAAAGTGAAGAATCCGTTTCCTATGGCTATGGATTTTTACAGGGCGCCAATGAAGCAGCATCCCGTTTCAGACGTTATGCCATCGTACACTATGATTATGGCGAAGCGGACGCGAGCAGAGAGACAATTCGAAAAAAGGCAAAGAACTGGTTTGACGGAGGCACTGATGCTGTGTTCACATATGGCGGCGATGTCTATGATGCAGTAAAGGCAGAAGCTGAAAAGGAAAAGAAAATTGTAATTGCATCTAACGCGTCTAAGGATTACTCCGAGACGGTTATTACATCTGCAAGAAAATGTTATGAAGAAGTGGTTACTTCCCAGCTTGCGGCTGCATATGGCGGAACTTTTGAAGGTGGAAAGTCTGTTCACATGAATGCAAAGAACAAGGGCGTGGGACTGGATATGAAAAATTCTGTATTCCAGTACTTCAACCAGACCTTATATGATGATATTTATAAAGAAATGGCAAAAGGAGAAATGGAAATCCTTTCTGCCAAAGATGCAAAGACCATTGACGACCTGATTAAGGCAAAATGGCTGTACTACATTCGTATCGATCAAGAATAAACAGAAAAGGGACGGCATGATATGCCGGTCCCTTTCTTCACGAAAGGAAACAAGATGTTTTTACCAATTACTAGAGAGGAAATGTTAGAAAGAGGCTGGGATCAAGTGGATTTTGTCCTGGTAACGGGTGATGCCTATGTGGATCATCATTCCTTCGGCACGGCCATTATCGGTCGTCTGCTGGAAAGCAAAGGATTCAAAGTAGCAGTTCTACCACAGCCGGATTACAAGAGCACAGAAGATTTTCAGCGTTTTGGTAAACCGAGATTAGGCTTTCTGATCAACAGCGGCACCGTGGACTCCATGGTAAACAACTATTCCGTCTTCAAAAGGAAGCGCAAAACGGATGAGTATTCTCCTGGAGGAAAAGCCGGAAACAGACCGGACCGGGCTGTTATCGTTTACAGTAATCGTGCCAGAGAGGCTTATAAAGACGTCCCTATCATTATTGGCGGCATTGAAGCCAGCCTGAGACGACTGGGACATTATGACTACTGGAGTGACAAAGTACGCAGATCCATTCTACTGGATGCGAAGGCTGACCTTTTGATCTATGGCATGGGTGAACGTGCTATCGTGGAAATTGCAGAAGCACTGGAAGCCGGCATTGATGCGAAAGACATTAGCTGGATTAAGGGTACTTGCTATAAGGCCAAAGAAATCGATATGGATGAAGATACGGTAATACTGCCGTCCTATGAGGAAATTTCTACGTCCAAAGAAGCCTATGCAAAGAGCTTTGCCCTGGCTTACAGAAGTAACGACTATATCAACGGTAAGCGACTAGTTGAAAAATATACAGATACGATTTATGTAGTCCAGAATCAGCCACAGCCCCCTCTGGAAAGGGAAGAACTGGACGATGTCTATGAACTGCCATTCGAGAATGAAGTACATCCTGCTTATGCTGAGCTGGGAGAGATTCCTGCATTCCGCGAAATCAAGTTCAGCATTGTGTCCAGTCGTGGATGCTTCGGCGGATGCAGTTTCTGTGCTCTGACCTTCCATCAGGGCAGACAGGTGAGAAGCCGTAGCAAGGCCTCTCTTGTCAAAGAAGCAGAAGGTCTGACCAAATTAAAAGGATTCAAGGGCTATATTCACGATGTCGGTGGTCCGACTGCCAACTTCCGCGCACCAGCCTGTAAGAAGCAGTTGAAGAGTGGCGTTTGCAAGAACAAGGATTGTCTCTACCCGGCACCATGCAAAAATATGGATGTGGACCATAAGGACTATCTGGACGTGCTTCGTGCAGTACGTGGCATCAAAGGCGTCAAGAAAGTGTTTATCCGCTCCGGAATTCGTTACGATTATGTGATGGCCGACAAGAGTGACGCTTTCCTGAAAGAACTTTGTCAGTACCATGTCAGCGGTACCTTGAAGGTAGCACCGGAACACATCTCTGACAGAGTCCTTTATTATATGAGAAAACCGGAAAAGAAAGTCTTTATAGACTTTGCGGAAAAATATAAGCGAATTAACGAGCAGCTGGGACTGAAGCAATATCTGATTCCGTATCTGATCAGTTCCCATCCTGGCAGCAGACTGGAAGACGCCATTGAACTGGCTTTATTCCTGAAGAAGTTTGGGTTTATTCCAGATCAGGTACAGGACTTCTATCCAACACCTGCAACTTTATCTACCTGTATGTATTATACCGAGCTGGATCCATTTACCATGGAACCGGTTTACGTGGCTAAGGATATGGAAGAAAAAAAGATGCAGCGTGCATTGATGCACTATAACAAGCCGGAAAACCGCAGTACGGTAATCAAAGCCTTACAGAAGGCGGACAGACCGGATTTAATCGACGTTTTACTGGGAAACCAGCGAGGAAACAGAGGAAATAGAAATGAGTCTAATCAGAGAATTCACAAGAATCATGCAGGCCGCAAGAAGGCAGCACAAAAACGCAAAAAGTAAGCCCTTCATTCAATCGGAAGAAATTAAGGGAAAAGATGGTTCTTTAGATAATATGCTAATTCATGGAGACAATAAGGCTGCTATGAAGAATTTGCTGGAACAGGGCTATGGCGGTAAAATTCAAATGATTTATATCGACCCGCCATTTTTCTCAAAGGCAGACTACGATGCTGTAGTCAAAGCAGGGGATAAGCAAATCCGCCATCTGGCCTACGAAGATAAGTGGAGCAAGGGAATGAGCCAGTATCTAAAGATGATGGCCAGCCGTCTATATTTGATGAAAGAACTTTTGGCTGAGGATGGATTGATTTTCCTTCATTTAGATTGGCATGTCGTGCACTACGCTAAGGTTATCATGGATGAAATCTTCGGTGAGAAGCACTTTGTCAACGAAATCGTATGGCAGTATAAGTCCGGCGGAAGTAGCAAGAAGCATTTCTCACGTAAACACGATACAATTCTGGTTTATGGAAAAAGCACCAAGTATAAATTCTTCCCGCTAGAAGAAAAGTCGTATAACCGACAGTATAAACCTTATCGTTTCAAAGGTGTCAAGGAATACAAAGATGATCTGGGCTGGTACACCATGGTCAACATGAAAGATGTCTGGAGCATCGACATGGTAGGAAGAACTTCCAGTGAGAGAACCGGCTACGCAACCCAAAAACCGGAAGCTCTCATCGAGCGCATGATTTCCTGTTGTACCGAAGAAGGGGATTTGTGTGCAGACTTCTTTTGTGGAAGCGGGACCCTACCAGCGGTTGCGGGGCGTATGAATAGAAAATTCATCGGTTGTGACGAAGGGGGACTTGCCATTGAAAGCAGTGTCAGCCGACTGGCGGCAAGCGGACAGTCTTTCCGTGTCTTCGATATGAAAAAAGAAGGCAGACCGAAGGTAAAGGTAGAAGTGGAAATCCTGGAAGAGGAATTATATGGTACAGATAAAATACATCAGCGTATCAGGCTGAAATCTTTGAAATTGAAAGAAGTCGGCAAACCCACTGATGAGAAAGCCCTGGAAACTGTAGAACAGGCCCTGGAAGAGGATTCTCTGCAGATGGTACATGCCTGGAGTATTGACTACGACTACAAAGACGGAATTCACCGTCCTGAGGTGGTTTTTGTCCGTACAAAGGGTGAACTGCAGCTGGAGCACGAACGCATCGTCAGTGAGCGAAAATCAATGTGTATTAAGGTTGTTGACATTTTTGGTAATGTTGTATTTGAAAGAATAGAACTATAAAACAAGAAATGAAAAAGCGTCGGGAAAGCTTCCCGGCGCTTTTGGTGTTTTTGATATGATTTACAGTTAAGCTTCGCTGGATAGTGAAAATGTCTTACTGTATTCTTCGTAAAGTCTGCGGAATTCAGGGTTGTCCATATTCTTTACAGAATCCAGATATTCGTGAGTATCAAAAGTTCCATGCTGCGATTCGATAACAGCAACTGCAATGTTGGAGCAATGATCGGATACTCTGGAATAGCTTGTCAGAATATCGTTGAGGATGAATCCGTGCTGGATGGTGCAGATTCCACTTTGCAGTCTCGCAATGTGATTGCGGCGAACCTGGTATATCAGGTCATCGATAACCTGTTCCAAAGGTTCTACGGTAGCAGCCAGAGCTAAATCTGTTTTAGCAAAGGACTCTGCGGTTTTATCGAGGATTTCTGTCAGTGCTTTTGTCAGCTTTAGCAGTTCTGTTCTGCCTTGCATGGAAGCAACTGTCTTATTTTCGTGAATCTGCTTTGCTGCCAGTGCAAGGTTGATGGCGTGGTCGCCAATGCGCTCAAAGTCGTCAATGGTGTGAAGCAGTTTTGCGATACGTTTGGAATCCTGATCGCTCAACCCAATCTTAGACAGCTTAATCATATAGGTGCTAAGTTGATCCTGATACTCGTCCAGGACTACTTCCATCTTGGAAACCAGATTAAAGGTCTCTTCGTTATATGTAACCAGAAGGCCCATGGATTCGAAAAGGGCATTCTTGGAAATATGGCACATTTCTACAGTTGCTTCTGCAGCCTGCTCTACCGCCATGGTAGGTACTGCAAGGAGACGGTCGTCCAGCATGATTTTGTGTTTTCTATCTTCTTCCAATTCAGGAATGATTTTGTTTGCCAGCATTTCCAGCTGCTTTACAAATGGGAGCAGGAGGAATGTGGTAACCACGTTGAAGATGCTGTGGCAGATGGCAATCATAAGCGGTGTAATGCGCATATCTGTAAAGGCCCAGCCGAAGATCATGTCTCCAACGCAGAATGGAATCAGACAAACCAGTGTACCGATGATGTTAAATGACAGATGCACAACGGCTACTTTCTTTGCATTGCGGCTGACGCCGATACTGGAAAGAACAGCCGTTACACAAGTACCAATATTCTGCCCCATGATAATCGGAATTGCCATACCGTAAGTTACACTGCCTGTCAGAGAAAGTGCCTGCAGAATGGCAACTGAAGCAGCGGAACTCTGGATGATACCGGTAAAAGCGGCACCGACTAAAACTGCAATGATAGGATTTTTAAATGCGGTCAGCATCTGGGCGAACTCTGGCATCTCACCCAGCGGTTTCATGGCGTCTGACATCAGGTTCATCCCGAACATCAGAATTGCAAAGCCGACTAAAACAGAGCCGATGCTCTTATGCTTGTCTTTCTTTCCCACCATAATCATGATAATGCCGATGAAGGCAAAAAGTGGAGAGAAGTTTACAGGCTTCAGCAGATTAATCCATACCACGTCACTGTCAATACCTGCTAAGGACAGCAGCCATGCGGTCAGCGTTGTGCCGATATTAGAACCCATCAAAACCCCGATGGTCTGTTGGAATTCCAGAATACCGGAGTTTACCAGACCTACCAACATAACGGTAACTGCCGAAGAGGACTGTACGGCAATGGTCATACCTGCACCGCAAAGCATCGCCATGAAACGATTATCTGTGACTTTGCTCAGGGCCTGATTCAGTTTGCCGTTGGAAACCTTCTCTAAGCCGTCTGACATTGCTGTCATACCATAGAGAAAGAAGGCAAGGCCACCTAATAAAGCAATGATAGAAAAAATGTCCATATTCAATTCTCCTATAATATAAATAATAAGTGCACTATTATTTTATCATGAAAGTTGAATTTATGGGAAGGAATATGTTTTTTTATGTATATTCTGACTGAAAATGTAGAAACATAAATGAAACATAAAGAATTGGCATAAAAACTGGCAATAAAACATAAATAAAATATTGACATTTTATGTTTTTTAATGTATTCTTTATGTATGGGAGGTGAGAGTCCAATGGGAAGACAAGTAATTGTTGACGAAGAAAGCTATAAGAAGTTTCAGGCAGCCCTAATGTTAACGGCAGAAGATGAAACTCTTGTACTGAACAGATTGATTAGCGAGTATGCACATAACGTGTTTGCAGGCGTGGTATCCGGTAATCAGGATACGGAAACTCCAGCTGCAGAAAAACCGAATACTGCTATGACAGAAGCAGACGCAAGCGAACAGAAAAAATCCTTCGTTACCTGGTTCCGCGGATTGACGAGAAACGGGAAGGCATATAATCCGGTTACTATCAGCGGTTACGCTGGCAGAATCGAGAATGCCTGTAAGGAAGCTGCTTTTGCATCTGTGCCAATCACAAATCTCTTCGGCATTACAGATCTGACAGACTTCCTGGATGTCAAGAAGCAGCTGAAAGACTGTGCGGGCTATGCAGAATTTGATGCAAAAGTCCATAACGGCCTGACAGCAGCCCTGAAGAAGTATGAAGAATTTTTAAGATTCCAGGCAGAGGGATTATCGGTTATGGATATGCCAATCATGCCGCAGCCATACTTCCAGACATCTACGGTTCACAGATGGACCATGGATGAAGATCTGACTTGCTGTGAACGATTCCTTCAGGTCTATGTTATCGAAAAGAGCGACATGGATACGGTCTCTTTCTTGCAGGAGCTTGCAAAGGAAGTACCGGAGGTATCGGAAGGATCACTACGGATGAAGATCCAGAACATCAAACACTTGACATCTCAAGCGGGACTCAAAGACAGCTCCTCGATCACATCTTTGAGTCAGTGTTCCATGCAGTGTGAAAGAGCTTTCAAACTGGTAATGGAAGACTTAAACTTAAGATGATGACCAAACTCATGTAGCTATGTTACCCCGTTTTGTAAGAAACGGAAGCACAAAAAGAACCTATACACAATGGTTTCCCAAAGCATATAGGTTCCGTCGCTGGTGCGCCTAACAGGATTCGAACCTGCGACCTTCACATTCGGAGTGTGCCACTCTATCCCCTGAGCTATAGGCGCATAACAACTGTAAGTATAGCACAGTTCAGAGAAAACTCCAATGTTTTTCTTCGACAAAATGTTCCATTTTGCGGGGGTAACAAAAGAGTTGTCATCAATATGCAATTCCTGCATAGGATAGACGATGTGTGCACGATTCTGAATGAGAATTATTCCTTGTGTTTAACTGGTAAATATAGTATAATTTTAAGGATATTTTTATTTGGAGGTAGAACCATGAGATTGGAAAACAAGGTTGCTATCGTTACAGGTGGCGCAGACGGTTTAGGCGCAGCAATGTGCAAACTGTTTGCTGCTGAAGGTGCGAAGGTTATCGCAGCTGATATGGCAGATGCTCCTAAGTACGAAGCAGAAAACGTTGAGTACTACAAGTTAAACGTTACTGATGTTGAAGGCTGTAAGGCACTGTCTGACTACGTTGTAGAAAAGTACGGCAGAATCGACATTCTGGTAAACAATGCTGGTATCACAAGAGACGGCATGACAAAGAAGATGACAGATGAAATGTGGGATCTGGTTATCGACGTAGACCTGAAGGGTGTATTCAACCTGACAAGACACGTTGGTCCTCAGATGGAAGCACAGGGCGAAGGCGCTATCGTAAACATCTCTTCCGTAGTAGGTGTATTCGGTAACATCGGCCAGGCTAACTACTCCGCTGCAAAAGCAGGTCTGTTAGGCTTAACAAAGACTTGGGCTAAGGAATTCGCTAGAAAGGGCGCTGCTGTTAGAGTTAACGCAATCGCTCCTGGTTACACAATGACTAGCATCTTAAGCACAGTTCCTCAGGACTTATTAGATAAGTTCGCGAAGATGACTATGTTAGGCAGATTAGGTCAGCCTGAAGAAATTGCAAAAGCTGCATTATTCTTAGTTTCCGATGATGCATCTTATGTAACAGGTCAGACTCTGAATGTTAACGGTGGTATGAGACTGTAATGAAAAAAGATGGTTTTATCAAAACCTCTGATCATGGAAAAATCTATTTCACTGAAGTTGGAACCGGCCAGCCGATTGTATTCGTGCATGGCTGGAGTTCCACTGGTGAAAATAGTTTTGGCCACATGGCAGAAGCATTAAAAGATTCAGCTCGCTGTATTTACTTTGACCTGAGAGGTCATGGTCATTCCTATACTTACAATGCAAGCTCCATCGGCAGACTGACAGATGATCTGCACGATCTGATTATTGGATTAGATCTGCACGATGTCATTCTGGTAGGACACTCCCTGGGAGGACTGCTGATTTACGACTACTTCCAGAAGTATGACGGTGCAAGAATTGCAGCGGTTACTGTACTGGATATGAGTCCGAAAGTACTTTGTGATACGGAATGGGATCACGGTCTGCGTATTTCTGAAGACCCAATGGCGTCTTATATGGAACATACGATGCAAACAGTGACTGGCGAGTTTATGATGATGGGGGGCTGGGCGTTGAAAGCCTTTTCAAATATGATGAGTGCGATCTCACCAGTGCCTTTTGGTTCTGTCCTGTATACTTTGTGGCTGGATATGTTAGATGCGGATTACCGTGAAGGTGCTAAGAAAATCGATGTTCCGATGGTCTACTTCTATACGGAAAACGGTATGTATCCTGCATCAACGGCCAGATGGCTTCGCAGAAATGTAAAGGGAAACTACAAAGGAATAGATTTATTTCCAAACAATCATTTTTCAATGATGTTAGAGAAAGAGAAAATTGTTTCAGAAATCAGAGGATTACTGAAAAAATAAGTTAGTTAATGTAATTAGCACAGTTTGACTATAGATTTTAACTAGAAATTTGCTAATTTTAAGATAAGATATTGTTAATTGTTAAGAAAAAAGGTAGGTAAAAAATTATGTTCGATCCAATTAAAGAACAGCAGAAGTTAATGGAAACATGGACTGAAAACATGAAGAAGATTGCAACTCCAGATTTCGAAGAAATGCAGAAGGCTATGTTCCCTAACATGGATGCTATGAAGGCTATGTACGGCGATGCGCAGGAAAACGCAAAGAAAATGTACGAAGAAATGCAGGCTAAAGTAAAGGAAATGTACGAAGAAGCTCAGGCAAAGGCTAAGGAAATGTACGGTGAAATGCCAAGCTACGAAGAATACATGAAGAAGTTCACTGAAATGTTCCCAATGATGGATGACTATGCTAAGTTATTCGAAGTTAAGGTTCCAGGTTTAGAAATGTACAACCAGCTGTTTGACTTCTACAAAGGCGTAATGAACCCAGAAGATTTCGCTAAGAACTTACAGGAAAACTACAACAAGATGATGACATCTTTCATCCAGAACGCTATCCCAAATGCTGACGTTGCTGAATTATTCAAGCAGCCTCAGGAACTGACTGAAATGTGCGTAAAGTTCTACCAGAACATGATGAGACCATGGATGCAGTTAGATGAAGAATTAGTACAGAACGTTTTAAACGGCGACTCTGATGCTGTAATCAAGTTCTTCACTGAAATCGGTGACAGATACGAAGCAACTTTCGGTAAGGTTGTTAAGATGATGAACTTAGGTATCAACATGGAAGCTGCTAACGAACAGCAGGCTGCTATGGACGCTTACTACAAGATGATGTTCTCCGCTGGTAAGTTATCCGCTATCATGACTAAGTCCAACAACGCTAACGTTCAGACTTTAACTGAAACTTACAAGAACATGATGAAGGAAGGCCAGAAGGTTTCCACTTTCAGAGAATTCTATGACCTGTGGTACAACACAAGCGAAAAGGCTATGGAAGACTTATTCGCAACAGCTGAATTCTCCGTTGCTTTCGCTGACTTCACTGACAAGTACTTCTTATACTTAACTGCTTCCAACAAAGTAGTAGAAAGAAACTTATCCTCTTTACCAATCCCTACAAACAAGGATATGGACGGTCTGTACAAGACAGTTTACGATCTGAGAAAAGCAGTTCGTGACCTGCAGAAGGAAGTTGCAAACTTAGTTGCTGCAAAGGCTGCTCCAAAGGCTCCAAAGGCTGAATAATTGAAACTAGGGAAAGAAGGGTATAGATAAATGAAAAACGAAGATATGATTGTAAAGATGCAGGAACAGTTCAACAAAGGCTTAGAAGATGTTGTTGCTGCACAGAAGGAAGCTACTGAAATTTTTGCTAACATGGCAGAACAGTTCTCTCCACAGAAGAACATGGAAGAAATGATTCAGTTCCAGGAAGACTTATTTGAAGGTTTCCAGACACTGATCGACTTAACTGAAGAAGATGTTGCAACTGACCAGTTAGAAAAGGAAGTTGTATTCTCCTTAGGTAAGATGACATTAGTTCACTACAAGCCATTAGTAGAAGCTTCCAAGGTTTCCAAGTCCCCTCTGATGATCACTTACGCTCTGATCAACAGACAGACTATGTTAAACCTGCAGGACGACAGATCCGTAATCAAGTCCTTATTAGAAGCTGGTAACGACGTATACATGATCGACTGGGGTTACCCAACAGCTGAAGATAAGTTCATGACTATCGATGACCACGTAAACTGGTACATGGACGAATGTGTAGAATACATCAGAAAAGCAACTGGTGCAAAGAAAGTTAACTTAATGGGTATCTGCCAGGGCGGTACTTTCTCCACAATCTACACAGCTTGCCACCAGGATAAGGTTAACAGCCTGATTACTTTAGTAACACCAATCGACTTCGAAACAAACGATGGTCTGTTATTCAAGTGGGGTAAGGACCTGAAGATTGACTCCATGATCGACCACTACGGTGTAGTTCCAGCTGACGTAATGAACTTCTCTTACTTAATCTTAAAGCCACTGACTCTGTCCTTCGACAAGTACGTGAAGATGGTTCCTAAGATGCACGACAGAAAGTTCTTAGAAAACTACATGAGAATGGAAAGATGGACTTTCGACTCTCCTGATCAGGAAGGCGAAACTCTGAGACAGTTCGTTAAGGATCTGTACCAGGGCAACAAGCTGGTTAAGGGTGAATTAGTTGTAGGTGAACACACAGTAAACCTGAAGAACATCACTTGCCCAGTATTAATGGCTTGCGGCGACGCTGACCACTTAGTACCACTGGCTGCTTCCGAAAAGTTCGTTGAATATGTAGGTTCCGATGACGCTACTTACATGCACTTCAAGACTGGCCACATCGGTATGTTCACTTCTTCTAAGTCTCAGAAGGAAATCATTCCGAACATCGTAGAATGGTTAGCTAAGAGAAGATAATTATTATCAAAATAAACTAACAAATGACCCGGCGCGAATGCGTCGGGTCTTTTTGCGTGGATTTACAAATAAAGAGACAGCAACTGAATTGCCGCTGTCTTTCTATTTTCATATGTTGTTTACAGTCCTAAACCGAAGTTCTTCTTTACTCTTTCCATTGTCTTTACGGAAATCGCGTTAGCTCTAGCTGCGCCGTCCTTTAAGATTTCAATCAGCTCTTCGGAGTGTCTGATTGCTTCGTATCTTTCTTTGATTGGTGCCAGTGCTTCAACTGTGATTTCTACTAAATCCTTCTTGAAGTCGCCGTAGCCTTTTCCTTCGTACTTGGCTTCGATTTCTTCTAAGGAAACGCCTGCCAGTACGCTGTAGATGTTCATCAGGTTGGAGATGCCTGGCTTGTTTTCTACGTCAAATCTTACTACGCCTTCAGAGTCAGTTGTAGCCTTCATGATGGACTTCTTGATCTTGTTTGGTTCATCTAACAGAGAAATTCTGCTGTGAACGTTTGGATTAGACTTACTCATCTTCTGCGTAGGATCGTCTAAGGACATGATTCTTGCGCCTTCCTTCATGAATCTGCCTTCCGGAATAACGAAAGTCTTCTTTACAGTATTGTTTACTCTTGTTGCGATGTCTCTGCACAGCTCGATGTGCTGCTTCTGGTCATTACCTACAGGTACAACGTCTGTATTGTATAACAGGATGTCAGCTGCCATCAGAACAGGGTATGTGAACAGACCTGTTGGAGCGGATTCTTTGTTCTGGCTCTTGGACTTGAACTGTGTCATTCTGGATAGCTCACCTGTGTAGGAGTTGCAAGTCAGAACCCAGTTCAGTTCTGCGTGACCCGGAACGTCAGACTGTACGAATACGATGGACTTCTTTGGGTCTACGCCAACTGCCAGATATAATGCAGCAACGTCTAAAATGTGTTCTTTTAATTCTTTTGGATTCTGCGCTACAGTGATGGCATGCATGTCTACGATGCAGTAGATACATTCATGGTCTTCCTGCAGTTCCACGAACTGCTTCAGTGCGCCTAAATAGTTACCTAAGTGGATGTTTCCTGTTGGCTGTACGCCGGAAAATACTCTTTTCTTTCTTGTAGTTTCTGTCATTTTATTTCCTCCGTTTTTTCATTCGATGTTCGAGTGAGGGAAGGAGCTTTTGTAAATAAAAAAACGCTTCTATCCCTGTTACCAAGGGACAAAAGCGTTAACTTCTGCGATACCACCCTAATTCGCAAAGCCCTCACGAGCCATGCGCACTCTGGACATACAAACATATGTCATCCGATGTTACGGTCGGAACCCGTCTCTCATACTGGGCTATCAAAGATAACAGCCGTTCTGTTCGCCCTCATCAGTCCATTCCTCTGCCCGTCCACGTCTGCAATCCCACCACCTGCAGCTCTCTCTTCGCGACTCTGACAAATTACTACTCTGAATCAAAGGTTTTATTCAGTTACAAAAGAAATTTTAGCATAGCAAAGGGCCACTAGTCAAGGTAATTTTGCTTTGACAAAGGGACTGCCCTGGCGTAAGATGAAAACATGAAAAAGGAGGTTTAACCATGCTTTTGGATTTGACATTACAAGTTACACCGAAGATGCGTGAAACTGCTGGAAATGCCGAAAAAAAGGCCTTATCAGGTCATCTGGGCACCCACTTCGATGTGATGAACAAGGAGTTCCCGTTGGAATATACCAGAAGGGATGGCATCTGCTTTGATGTGAGAGGTATTGAAGAAATAAATTTGGAGCACATCAATCCGGAGACAATAAAACCGGACATGTTTGTAGCATTTTATACGGGCTTCATTGAAGAAGAGGAATATGGCACGAAGCGCTACTTCAAGGAGCATCCCCAGCTTTCTTTTGCGCTGATCGATGCTTTGCTTGAGAAGGGCGTATCCATCATCGCCGTGGACTGCAGTGGCGTGCGCAGAGGTAGCGAGCATACACCGACAGACCAAAAATGCGCGGAAGTTGGCGTTTTTGTTGTAGAAAACCTGGTGAACCTGGGATTAATCGCTGGCAAAAACTTCACCGCCCACACTTATCCCGTAAACTATAGTGAAATGTCGGGGCTTCCATGCAGAGTGGTTGCGGAAGTGTAAGATTTGTGATAAAATAAATAAGTTGAATAGACTAGAATTTTAGGAGGAAATTATGCAGAATTTTGATTATAACATTCCAACAAAAGTATATTTCGGTAAAGGCCAGATCGAAAGACTGGGCGAAATCAAGAACTATGCTTCCAAAGTTTTAATGGTATATGGCGGCGGCAGCATCAAAAGAGCTGGTATCTATGACCAGGCTGTTTCCGTTTTAAGAGAAAACGGTATTGAATTCTTCGAATTATCCGGCGTAGATCCAAACCCAAGACTGAAAACGGTTGAATTAGGTAAGAAGCTGTGCCTGGACAAGGGTCTGGACGGCGTTCTGGCAATCGGCGGCGGCAGCTCCATCGACTGCTCCAAGGCAATCGCAGCAGCAGTAAAGTATGACGGCAACGTTTGGGACATGACTTCTGACTGGTCCCTGATGCAGGATGCACTGCCTGTATTCGTTGTTTCCACAATGGCTGCAACAGGTTCCGAAATGGACGCTTACGCTGTTATTACAAATACAGAAACAAACGAAAAGAAGGACTTAGGCGGTGATCCTGTAATCCCTAAGATTTCCATCTTGGACCCTAAGTTTACATATTCCGTTCCAAAGTACCAGACTGCAGCTGGTGCAGCTGATATCATCAGCCACGTGTTCGAAGCTTACTTCCACAGAACACCGGAAGCGTATTTACAGTCCAGAATGGCGGAAGCGATCTTAAAGACTGTGATCAAATACGGTCCAATCGCTGTAAACGATCCAAAGAACTACGAAGCAAGAGCAAACCTGATGTGGTCTTCCAGCTTAGCAATCAACGGTCTGTTATCTTACGGCAGCTACCTGGATTGGGGTATTCACCCAATCGAACACGAACTGTCTGCTTACTTTGACGTAACACACGGTGCAGGTCTGGCAGTGATTATGCCTGCTTGGATGGAACACATTTTAAATGACACTTCTGTAGATCAGTTCGCTGAATACGCAGTAAACGTTTGGGGCGTAGAAGCAGAAGGCAGAGACAAGTATGAAGTTGCAAGAGAAGGTATCGCAAAGACAAGAGACTTCTTCGTAAACGACTTAGGACTGCCTGGTACACTGAGAGAACTGAACGTTCCGGAAGACAGCCTGGAAATGATGGCAAAGAACCTGGATGGCGTTCTGACAGGCACATTCGTTCCAATGACAGTAGAAGATGTACTGGCAATTTATAAGGCTTGCTATTAATCAACGGCAAGTCTGCATTCTAAAACTGTCTGCAGATTTCACAATCATAAACAACGCATTCAAAAGCTTTGGGGAGTTTGATAAAGCTGTATCAAACTCCATCCAAAGCTTTTTTTCTTGCCTTGTATGATTGTACGAAATCTGTAGACAAAGTTTTTCATCCAGACATGCCGTTGATTTTGTATTGACAACAGAGATAAAAAGTGCTAGTGTACTAGTAAGATAGTACACTAGCACACGGAGTAGTGAATCAAGAGGAAAAGGGGAGATTTTTATGGCAAAGAAATGGAGTCAGGGGAAATCGATTTATCTGCAGATCATGGATGAAATCTGTGGCAGCATCGCATCCGGGGAACTGAAGCCAGGGCAGAGGGTGCCTGCGGTTCGTGAATATGCGGATATTTTTGAGGTCAACCCAAACACCATGCAGGGTGCGCTGGATGTGGTGGAACGTGAGGGCATTCTTGTTTCTGAACGAAATACCGGCCGCTATGTAACTGATGATGTAACGGTACTGACGGCTATGAAAGAGAAGCAGGCCCAGAAGGCCTTTGATGAATTTACGGCACAGATGACTGCCCTGGGATACGACGAAGAGGCAATGACAGAATATTTTTTTACAAAGATAAAGAGAAAGGGTGAGGCGGCATGCTAAAATTGGTTGAGAATATGCCTGTAATCCGCCTGCAGGGCCTGTCTAAATCTTTTGATCGCGTCAAGGCCTTGGACGATGTAACGGTAGATATTATGCCGGGGCATATCGTTGGACTCTTTGGCGAAAACGGAAGCGGAAAGACCACCCTTCTGAAAATCCTGGCAGGATTGTATCGTGACTATGAGGGTTCTGTCGAGATTCTGGGAGAAAAGCCATCACACAAGACAAAGGGAGAAGTGGCGTATCTGCCGGACAAAAACAGTTTCGGACTGGATCAGACACCGGCCCAGATGATGGAGCTGTACGATACCTACTTTGATAATTTTGACAAGGAGAAGTGCGGACAGCTGTTATCCCAGTTCGGACTGGAACCGGAGTCGGCATTTCGTGAGATGTCAAAGGGTATGATTGACAAGGTGCAGCTGGCCTTCGTGCTGGCGAGAGAGGCGAAGGTTTATTTACTGGATGAACCGCTGGGCGGCGTCGATAGTAACGCCAGAGAAGTGGTGTTAAACGCCATTCTTGAGAATTTTGATTTTCAGGGTGTCATGATCATCGTGACCCATTTTATCGATGAGATGGAGAGAATCTTTGATACGGTGATGGTACTGAAAGAAGGCGGCCTTGCGGCCTATGGACCTTGTGATGGATTAGAGGGAAGTGAAGAATATTCGCTGGAGGAAATCGTGAGGGGGTTATCGAGATGAAGATGAAACGATTTTTAATATTAGGGATTGTGCTGATAGGTCTAACCCTGTTGCTGATTTTTTTCACCATTGCATCTTACCCACAGATGAAGAAAATTGAAGAACGAGCATTGTATCTAAATAGTCTAGAGTGGTATGTGGAACCAGAGGAAGACGTATACTTTTTATTTTTAGACTATGGAAATGAAAATCTAATTTACAGTAAAACACGATATGATAAAAATATAGGGGAAACTGTGGACACAGTTGGACTTGTAACACCAACGGGTCAGGAGATTATCCCGTGTAGTTATGAGGAGATTGTATATTACGGAGGAGATTATTTTGCAGCTGCCACGGATGATGACTGGATTATTTTTGACTTTAACGGACGAATTATTACTAGCATGAAACGAGAGGATACACATCTTTTTTATGCGGGAGGTAAAGATTTTATCAGATATGAAAACTTTGAAGAAAAGGGATTTTCCATTATTGATGGCATCAGTGGCCAGATAAAAGCATCTTTTAAAACGGCATATAGCGGACGTTGCCTGCCAGATGGCATATGGTATATTAGCGAAAGTATCAGTAAGGGGGATTTTGATCGCGTGCTTTTTGATTCCGAAATGGGAATGAAAGAGGGAGAGTTGTATTTTCAGGATAATGAAGTTGGAAATGGCTATTTTTTAGACGAAAATATGAAGCCAATGTATGACAGAAAATCTTATATTCTAAAGGCAACAGGAGACGGTCTGTATGCTGCCAGCCAGGTAGACAATGGTATTTTGGGAGACTTTGTGCTTTTGGACCAAGAAGGCGTGTGGAAAAAAATATCAGGATTTTCTCCATTTGGTTCGGAATTGAATCAGAATTCTTTTACAGCGTCCCTGAATCGTAGTCACTGTTTAACCTCAGACAAGGATGGTAATATCGGTATTCGATTTGCGCGTGGTGATGAACGTTTTGGTACAGTTTGCTATTATGACGATTACGGTCAGGAACTGTATTCTATTGACGTAGAAAAACATGGATTACATGTAAATGCGAATGAGGAAGGCTGGAACCAGCTTGTAGATGCAGAAGGGAGCCTGGTTTTAGAACCGTGGTTTGATGAAATTGAGCTTTTATCAGGTGGTGGTTCCGCAATTATTTGGGTAGATGGGAAGCATGGGATTGTGAACTTGAAGGGGGTGAACTAAATGTTGGATAAGAGCCTTTCTTTGAATTTCTCACTAACAAAGTCTTTTATAGAGAAACTAAAGCTTTCCCAGCTAGCAACTTTTATATTCCTAGCAACCTGCTATATTTCTTATGTAGAACATCCGATGGAAATGTTTGCAGCGGTGGTAGCCGCCTTAGGAACTGGAGTATCTGCATGCATCTTGATTGGCGTTTGCCATCGGATTTTCCATCAAAGTCTATTCGATGAAGCCGCTTATACTTATATGCAATTTCCACTCTCCAGTAGCGCAGTTGTAAAAGGAAAACTTTTAACCGTATTGTATGCCATGATATGGAACGCGCTTATATTCTCTACTATGTGGCTTTTTGTATATCTATGGTGGAGAGATCTTAACGAAGGGGTGGTTCCTTGGGATTTGTATGTAGTCGAAACTTTAGTTGAGGATTTACATCGTGTTGGAGAAGTTCTGTACGGACAGACATTTTCTTCAAAGGCTACGGCAGTCTTTTTGGGGTCTTTTGTTTTACAGATCGTGCTTGCATGCACGTTGCTTTGTTCAGGGGTACAGCTGGGAACCATATTAAATCATGTATATAACAGGGGCGGCAGAAAACGGTATATGCCGGTGCTGCTGATGGCGGCTGGTCTGGCCATTGCAGTAGGCTGTGTTTACCTTCCAACAAAGATATTCTGTATCGTTAGCAGTGGCATGATAACCGTTTCACCGATTGTAATCACAATGGTTCTGGAGATTGCGCTGATCATTGCAGCAGTGCGATGGTCTATCAGATTATTGCAAACAAAATATGAATTGAATTAAGTATGAAGGAGCGGATGCAGAGCAGGCTGTGTAAGTCGAAGCCCAGGCAGACGTTCCTTTTTTAATTTTCGGTGAAAAAAGAATATTAAGTGGATTTCACCGAACTTTGAAGGTGTATTTTCGGTAAAAATGGAAAAAGCAGAGGTGTTTACCGAAATTTCTGCAGTGTGAAGAGGGGAATCCTGTCAAGTTTTCGTTGAAAAACGTGGATTTCTCCTTATCCACCGAAGATTTTCGGTAAAATATTATAAATTTGGAGCTTCCACCGAAAACAGCACTTTGGATAAGACGTATTTTCGGTGGAATTCATGTTTTAAATGATTTTCACCGAACTCCACCAAAAATCTAAGACAATCCCCCACTCCCTATGACCGAAATATAATCAAATCCAGCCCAATCTTCTCGATGGACTCCCATGGCAACTGGAAGTGCTCGTGGAAACTGCCGAACCGGCTTCGTTCCATGAAGTTGGGCACCATGAGAGCTTTGATGAGGCCTGTCTGAGGATCAAAAAGAATCTCTGCATCGCCCAGGGCACCGTGACGGCTGCCTTTCGTTAAATCGATGATTTCTTTGTCGCCAATTTCGCTTAACCGCATAAATCCCACGTCCTTTACGCATAATATTTTCTAAAGTTTATGACGAAAGGACGTTTTTTATGAGTGAAAATACAGAAAAAGAAAAAGACCAGACACCTGCAGAACCGGTTGATTTGATTAAGGAACTGGGCATTCTGGCCGCTGGAAACCAATTCAAAAGCGACTATCAATATATTCCCATTATCGGCTGCGTGGAAGGCCATACGGTTCTTGCCAGTGAGAATAAAACAACCAAGTATGAGCACCTGATTCCCCAGCTGATTATGGTGGAAGAGAATCCGGATATTAAGGGTCTGCTCCTGGTGCTGAACACCGTAGGGGGCGATGTGGAAGCAGGGCTGGCTCTGGCAGAGCTGATTGCATCTCTATCAAAGCCGACCGTTTCTTTGGTGATTGGAGGCGGTCATAGTATCGGCATTCCTCTGGCAGTTTCTGCTGACTATTCCTTTGTGGCAAAGAGCGCAACCATGACGCTGCATCCTATCAGAACCAGTGGGACTCTGATTACGGCTGATGCAACTTTTGATTATATGAGAAAGACACAGGAGAGGGTAGTCGACTTCATTGTGTCTCACTCCAAAGCATCTAAGCCACACATCGAAAAGAAGATGAACGAGACCGGAAATATGTCTAATGATGTGGGCACCATTCTCTTTGGCGAAGACGCCGTAAAGATTGGAATTATCGACGAAATTGGCGGATTACGGGAAGCTATGGAGAAGTTAAAGGAACTATCTGGTGAAAATGTAAATAAATAAATAAAATGGTAAAATATGGTTGACTGATAAAAAAACACGTGCTATGCTATCCTCGAGAAAGGGGATGACACCCATGATGAAAGTAGGTATACAACTGAAAGACAAAGACTTTGCCCGGGCTCTTGTCAGAGGCCTGGCATCAGAAGGACGGAGTCTTCGCTTTGTTTTGCCGGAAGACGGTTACAGTGAGCAGGAATTTGATCTGATTCTGATCGACAGAGAATGCGATGGCACAAAGTATGTGCTTTTGGTTTCCCATCCTGATGAAATGCGCATTTTTGAAGGTCCCCCTTACAGAGTTTTTCGTTATCAGGATGCGAAGTCTTTTGTCAGTCAGCTGCTTTTTATCTACTATCGTGAGACTGGAAGGAACCTGGAGTTTGTAGGGGAGTTTCGCTGCAAACCGCTGGTGTTTACTTCTATATCAGGAGGTCCGGCATCTACAGCCCTGGCACTTTCTATGGCAGAACTACTGGATAAGCATTTTGGATGCAGATGTCTGTATTTGAATCTTTGTCCTATAGACGGATCTAAAAAGTTTATCAAAGGTAGTGGCGGCCGTGGGCTTTTGACTTTGTTGTATTATCTGGATCAGGAAAAAGAATTCCCGATGACGTCTTTTATCAGTAAAACCCTCCATGTTGACCATATCGACACGAATATCTCGAATCCTTATTTCGATGAGCTTCACCCCTTACAGCTACATCGTTTACTGAAAAAGATTGATGAGATGGGAACTTACAGTTATCTGCTGTTGGACATTGGAAATCATCTGTCCAGAGGGAATAAGCAGATGCTCTCCCAAGGGACTGATGTGATTTTGGTAATGGAAAAAGAAGACCGGCTTCCTGAACCCTTTTTCGAAGATTTTCTGAAGCTATTAGAGCAGCTTTGTGACGGTGGTACCATCAGAGAGGTTACTTTAGATCCGGCGAAACCGGAGGAAGATCCGTTATCTATGAAAAGATTCCAATGGGAGGCTGGAAGACTGGTAAAGTCGCTAATGAAATCCGATGAGGGGGATGACGAATGATAGATGAAATACGAAAGAAGCTGATGCAATTCCAGGGAGATTTAACCGATGACCAGGTTCTGACCTGTATTGAAGAGATGGTACTGGGACAGAATGAAGAGCTTCCTTTTGAGACGTATAGCAAGAACATTGAACGTATCTTCGCCAGAGTGCGCAGCAAGCTGGGAATTTTAGAACTGTATTTAAAGGACGAACATGTTAATGAAATTATGATTAACGGCCCGGATACTTTCTTCTTTGAAACGAAAGAGGGGATACAACGCCTGGAAGAATCTTTTGAATCTGTAGAGGAATTGGAAGAAGTTATCCGGAACATTGCGGCGGCAGTACACCGGGAAATTAACGAGATGCATCCCATATTAGATGCACGTTTGGCTGATGGATCCCGTGTCAATGCGGTGTATAAGAACATTGCAGCCCGCGGTCCTATTCTGACCATCCGAAAGTTTGCCAAAGAACGAATTAGCATGGAAGATATGATTGCAGGCGGCACGATTACGGAAGTGTGTGCAGATTTTCTCTGGAAGCTGGTTCGGTGCGGATATAATCTGTTTATTTGCGGCGGGACCTCTTCAGGAAAGACCACCTTCCTCAACGCCTTATCTGAGGCCATACCGAAAGACGAGAGAGTCATCGTCATAGAGGACTCGACAGAGTTGCAGCTTTCTCATATTGAGAATTTAGTTCAGATGGAATGTCATCAGGCCAATATCATAGGGCGGGGAGAAGTTTCTATGGACATGCTGATTAAGACCAGTTTGCGTATGCGTCCGGACCGGATTATCGTTGGTGAAGTGCGCGGCAGAGAAGTTGCCGATATGTTGCAGGCTATGAATACAGGGCACGATGGCAGCATGAGCACCGGCCACGGAAACTCTGCAGAGGGGATGCTGCGAAGGCTGGAGGCCATGTACCTGATGTCAGCGCAGATTCCTATGGATGCAATTCGTGCACAGATTGTAGAGGGCATTGATGTTCTGATTCATCTTGGGAGACTGGGACATGGAAACCGAAAGGTCATGGAAATTCAGGAACTTTTAGGTTACGAAAATGGGAAATATGTGCTGAATCCTTTGTTTTGCCTCGACAATAACCAGAATCTGACTGCTACCGGAAACCCGCTGATAAGAAGACAGAAACTGGAGCTGAAAGGGGTGGATATATGACCGATTATCAGATTTACATATTATCCAAAAGAGAAAGAATCATAGCAGATGTGGCTATGACTGTATTTCTTGCAGCCCTCAGCTTTCTATTTTTTCACAGTCTGATATTGCTTCTGCTTCTGCCGTTTATACGTAAAAAAGCCCAACAGCTTTACGCTGAGTACTTCAAAAACAAACAACAGAAACAGCTGTTGCGGGAATTCAGAGACTTCCTCTTCAGTCTGTCGGCTTCTTTTGCAACGGGGAGACATATGACGGAAGCCATGAAAGAAGCACAGAATGCACTGGAAAATATCTACGGAATGAAGGGGCTGCTGGCAGAAGAACTCTGCGCCATGCTGAAGGCAATAGAAGAGACCGGTCAAAGCGAGCAGAAAGTCTTTGCAGACTTTGCCAATCGGACGGGACTGGAAGACATCCGATTACTAGCAGAAGTATACACTGTATGCAGAGCTACTGGCGGAGATATGATTACAGCTGTTAACAAGGCGGCATCTCTTTTGACGGATAAGATTCACTTGGAGATGGAGATTGAGACAATGCTATCTCAGAAGAAGCTGGAAGGAACTATCATTGCACTGATGCCGGCGGTAATGATTTTCTTTCTTCTATGGATGTCGCCTTCTTATTTAGAGGCGATGTACACGACAGCAGCTGGCAGACTGCTGATGTCAGCTGCACTTGCAATCAACGGATTTGCATATTACTGGATGGAGAAGATGACCGATGTTACACTCTGACTGGCTGAAATTACATAAAAAAGAGATGAAAGTTCTATTAATCCTCTGTTTGCTGCTTTCTTTGTGCCTGCTGATTTCTAATGTCAGACAGAATCGATTTCTGATAAAAGAAAACCGGACTGTAGTGGCTATCGAAAGAGAGAGTCTGGAGCAAAATATGTCTTTGCCTTTAAAAGTACAGGTAGAAGGGGATGGAGAAGTTTTGACATTTGATGTCGTACTTTCTTTAAAGGGGATAGACGCAAAGACGGGGGAGAATAAGACACCCGAAGAATTGGGGGAAGCAAAAACTGTTTTAGTAGAAAATGCCATTGCATCTATCGTAGACGAAGTGGAAGGTTCAAAAGACCTACAGGTTGTTCTGCCCAAATCATTAGCAGATGGGACCCGATTGCGCTGGAAAAGACCGATAGATCTGCGGTTTCTCCTTGTATTTCTGCTGTTGCCCGTGTGCCTCCTATACATTTATGAAATGGAACGACAGCAGGAAAAGATAAGAAAAAGGAAATGGGAAGCGGAAATCCGCAAGGCACTGCCAGCCTTTCTGGATCAGCTGCTGTTGTTGTTGAACTGCGGCATGATTTTTCATGACGCCTTCTATCACATTGAAGCAGGATGTACATCCCGAAGCCGCAGAGATGCTTTTTGTGATCTCCTTGAACGCATTCGTAAAGAAGCCGATGAGTCGGGACGCATGGTAGTTACTGTAATGAAAGATTTGTCACGTGAGGTTGGTGTCCGGGAATATGTGCGGTTGGTAAATATTCTGATGGATCATCAGCACAGAGGCGTTAACCTGGAGGAAAAACTTCAGGCAGAGGGACGTCTGCTTTGGGAAGGACGGAAAGCAGAGGCTTTGCAAAAGGGTAAGGAAATGGAAACAAAGATGGTCTTCCCGCTGGCGCTATTGTTATTCTCGTTGATTATCATTGCCGGTACGCCAGCGCTGATGAATATGTAAAAATTGACAGAAGGGAGGAACTGAGATGAAGAATAAAAAGGGTATGATTCTGGCCGGTGCTATGGAAATGATTCAGGTTGCAATCCTGATTGGTATTGCTGTTGTCATCGGCCTGATTTTCAAAACGGAAGTCACCACGTTCGTCAATAATACCTTCTCCCAACTCAACGGATGATAAGGAATAAACGGGGAGAAGAAATAGTGGAAGCTGCTATGGTACTGCCGATTCTGATTCTGATTGCATTTACTCTGATGCTGGTGATGATTCACTTTTATACATATCATCAGGGGCAGATTGGACTCCATAAAGAATTGATTTTCTGGTCTCAGGAAAGTGAGGCAGTCTTCCATATCCAGAAAAAGGAACTGCATCATCATTCTAAATTGGACGGTATGGTGGAACTCATCCTGCAGGAGGAAAAACAATATCGGATCTATGCGCTCAAAGCTGCAGAATGGATTCTCCTGGGGGAGATGGCAGGCTTTTCAGATGAATAAGAAGGGATTCTTTTCTGTTTATGCCTGTCTGTTTCTTGTAATTCTTTTGACTGCAGCAGGGATTTTTATTGCTGGTGCCAAGAAAAGCACTGTGGTTGGAACTGCCTATGCCGACAGCAGATTGTGGTCTCATTCCATACTGGCCGAATATGATCAAAACCTGCAGAACCGCTATCATCTGTTTGGTTATTATGGTTATCCGGCCATGGTAAAAGAGAAAATCGAGTTTTATGCAGAAGAATCTTTCAGTGAAAAAAAGAATATAGATTTGGAAATTGTCTCCTGCAGTCTTCATGAACATACGTTGCGGAATACTGAAACTTTTTCCAGCCAGATTACCACCTGGGGAAAGCTGTCTCTGGCTGATAAATCAGAGGAAGACGCTATACCGGCAGCCATCAAAGGCGTAACACACCACCAAAAGCCTGAGAAGGAGGTCCTATTCTCGGACCTGCCATCTGATGGATGCAGAACAGGAAATTCCGTATCAGACATAATAAACCTGCTGCAGGGAGAAACTATGTTACCTGATCTTGCAAAAAAAGGGACAGCTACATGTTTTCAACTGGATTATATCTTTTCCCATTTTAAAAATCAGTGTCATTCGCGTAACCTGGGGGAGACCTATCTTCAGTCAGAAGCAGAATACATTATTAGCGGCAGAGCCAGTGACGGAGAAAATGAGCAAGCTGTCAAGAGCAGAATCATTGCTTTGCGTGAGGCTGTAAATCTGGTCTATTTGAAAAAAAGTCCGGAGAAATCGGCGGCTATACAGGCCGCAGCGGTATTGGTAAATCCGAGTGCGGCAGAAGTAACGGCCCAATCCATTATGGCTGCCTGGGCTTATGCTGAGAGTATGAATGATTATCAGCTACTGTTGGCAGGATATCCTGTAGCACTAGTCAAGACAGATGCAAGCTGGGCCACGGATTTAGACGCTGTCCTTGAAAAGGACGGTGTAGAGAACTGCATTTATACAGGTACGGAAAAAGGCGATGACTATGAGGACTATTTAAGGCTTTTTCTGTTTTCTATGAAAGAGGAAACCAGGCTGCTTCGAATGATGGACCTCATCCAAATGAACATGCGCTATCTCTATTACGATTCTTTTCTCATAGGGGACTACTATGGCGGTGTTTCGTATACCTACAACATTAATGGAGAAATCTGTCATGTGGAAGAAAGCTATGAATAGAATGGGGAAAAAAGGCAGTTACTTAGTGGAAGCTGCCATCATTATGCCGATTTTTATTCTGGCTGTTTTGATGATGATATCTGCAGTACCGGCTTTGTCTACTGCTGAAAATGTGTTTTTCTCCATGAGTGACGAGCTTTATCTGGAATCGGCAAAGGTGCCTTTTGCAGCAGAAGCTTCAACCATGAAGCTTCGGATGAAAAAGCGGATTGCTGAAGAAAATCTTAAGCTTTCGGCGTTTGAAATTACTGCTTGCAAATACCGGTATCGAAAACAGAATATCGATGATTTGATTACGGTAAAATACAGATTTTCTTATGATGGTAACGACCTGCAACGTATCTTTCGGTCTGCAGGATTTACAGGATCCATAACGGTACGCGCCTTTACAGGGACTATACACAAGAGGGCACCTGAGGGGAAGGGCAAAGAAGACGACAAAATAGTATATGTATTTCCCCAGTGGGGAATGCGATATCATCAAAAAAACTGCACCTATGTGACGGGAAGCTGTCAGATGGTTTATTTGACAGAACAAATACAGAAACAATACAAAAGCTGCAAATTATGTTATGCCAGATCAGCTCAGATTGGAAGCCCCGTATTTTGTTTTGTGAAATACGGCGAAGCTTATCATGTGGCAGGATGCAGCACTGTCAAAAAATATTACGTTACCATGGGGCAGCATAAAGCAGAGGGACAGGGGTATAGCCCTTGCAGTAAATGTGGAGGATAAGATGAACCAGAAAAAAGAGGTCTTTTATGGAGCAAAAGGGTTACCAGAATGGATTATGGAGCAGCTTGCTATGGGTACGATGGATGGATTTCTTCCTGCCAGCTTTATAGAAGCGGAGAATGGACTTGAAGGCATATTTTCAGCAGATGGTTACAGGCCTTTATCTCATCTTCGTAATTTATCTACAGAAGAGCTGTTTCAAATGCTGTGCCAGTTAATTTCTCAAATGGAAAACAACGAGAGTCATTATCTGTATCCTGAGCGCTATCTCATGAATTTGGAAACTATATACTACGATCCTTTGAAAAACCGTGTGAAACTAATCTTTCTTCCAAACGCGGAAGAAATGTCGGGCCAGGAGCAGCTTCTACGCCTGATTGCAGACTGCAAACGAATGATCAGTGAAGAGGGAGAAGGCTATTTAGATAGCCTGGCGGAGGAAATGCGAACGGATTCGCTTAATTACCGTAGTGCAATTCGCCGCTGCGAGCTTCTGCAACAGGAAATTTATGTTTGTGACATTCCGTAAAGAAGAAGGTAAAAGCCTTCTTCTTTTTTTTATTTCTTTGCATAAACTCTATACAGAGAAACTTACGGAGGTTAACATGAGAAGACGAAGAATGCGGCGATATCGCCCGGGAAAAGAAAATTCTATGATGAAATTGGGTCTGCTTTTTGGTATAATATTATGCGCAGTTGTTTTGGGCTATCTGACAGCCCGCTTTGCACTAGGGCCACTCTTTGGCTATGACACGGAAGTGTTGAAACTGGACTTTCCATCAAAGCTGACGGCACGCATAGACGCGGCGGCGGACAATAAATCTGCGGATGAATCCAAAGAGAACGATAAGGACAAAGATGCGAAAGGTTATGTGCTTCAATTTGGCAGATTTGATGCAAAGAGCGGTGCCAAAACTTTGGTTACCCAACTCAAAAAAGATGATATCGATGCTGAAATCCAGGAAGAGGATGGCAGTTACAGGGTTATCAGTGAAATCATCGAAACCAAAGAAGACGCGTTGAAACAGCTGGAACAATTAAAAGACGAAAAGAACATCGACGTATTTATCGATACTGTCGATTAAATTTAGAAAAGAGGATTTACCATGATACCACTATCGACAAGGATGAGACCGGAAAGACTGGAGGATTTTCAGGGCCAGGAACATTTTATGTATCCAGGGTCTCTTCTATATAATTCCATCAAGAACAAGACCTTTACGTCAGCGATTTTCTTTGGTCCGTCAGGTACCGGAAAAACGACTCTGGCACGTATCATTGCCAGGGAAATGGACAGTGAGTTCATGGAAATCAACGCATCTACAACAGGAACTAAGGAACTGAAGGACCTCATTGAGAATGCCAAACTACGGTTTTATGGACTGGAGAATAAGACGACATATGTGTATATCGACGAGTTTCACCGTTGGAATAAGCTGCAGCAGGATTCTCTGCTGAAGGCTCTGGAAGAAGGAGTCATCCGATTCATCGGCAGTACCACGGAAAATCCGTATTTTGCCATCAATAATGCGGTGCTTAGCAGGGTAAGAAATATTTATCAGTTCGAGAGACTGAAGCCGGAACATCTGAAAAATCTGGTCTTGAGAGCCCTCACTGATAAGGAAAAGGGCTTCGGTAATCTGGAGATTCCTTACGATGAAGAGGCGTTAGATATTTTGACAGACCTAGCCAACGGCGACGGCCGTGTGGCGCTGGATACCTTTGGTTTTATCATCGATAACCTGAATCTGGGGGACAGGATTACGAAAGAAATGGTGGCAGAAGCCATGCAGAGAAAGATTGGCTTTTACGACAAAGGCGATGATAGATATAACCTGCTGTCAGCCCTGCAGAAATCCATCAGGGGCAGCGACCCGGATGCAGCCATCCACTATTTCGCAAGACTGGTAGATGGTGGTGCTGATATTCAGATGATCGGCAGACGACTGATGGTCATTGCCAGCGAGGATATCGGAATGGCATATCCGTCAGCTGTTTCTATTGTTACTTCCTGTGTGCAGGCAGCCCTTATGGTGGGTTATCCCGAAGCAGTGATTAACCTGAGCCAGGCAGTTATTTTGCTGGCTTCAGCGCCAAAATCTAATGCGGCATACATGGCGTACGAAAAGGCCCTTTCCGACATTAGAAAGAAGAAAATCGACGATGTGCCATTACATCTGAAGGATGCACATTATCAGGGTGCAAAGAAGATGGGCATCGGCAAAGACTATAAATATCCTCATGCCTATGGCGGATATGTCGCGCAGCAATACCTGCCGGACAACCTCTATGCAGAAGGTGTGAAATACTATGAGCCTACCAGCAATGGCTCTGAAGGCTCATTTAAAAAATTCCTGGAAGGATTAGAAGAGAAATATGGCAGAAATCATTAGAGCAAAGAATTCCGGCTTTTGTTTCGGTGTGAAACAGGCCATCGAAAAAACAGAAGAACAAGTAGAGAAAAATCAGGGAAAGAGAATCTTTACCTGTGGACCTTTAATTCATAATCAGTTTGTCACTGATCAGCTGGCGGAAAAAGGCGTAGGCATTATCTACAAACCGGAAGAGGCAGAAGAAGGTGACATTGTTATCGTCCGATCCCATGGAGAAACCAAGGTTTTCTTTGACGAAGCAGAAAACCGCAAACTGGAAGTGGTAGACGCAACATGTCCTTTTGTTAACAAAATCCACAAACTTGTCTTTGACGCCAACGGTGAGGGAAAAGCTATCGTCATCGTGGGTGATAGAAATCATCCGGAAGTTGTAGGTATTAACGGTTGGTGCGAGAACAAAGCTTTTATCGTAAACTGCAGAGAAGATGTTGATACAGTAGATGTGGACAAGGTTTTCCTGGTATGCCAGACTACCATCAAAAAGGAACTAATGGATGAAATCATTCAGGCGCTGCAGGAAAAAGGCGTTGAAATTGAAGTGAATAATACGATTTGTAACGCGACCAGAGAACGTCAGGAATCTTGTGACCAACTGTCCCAGGAAGTGGATGCCATGGTCATTGTAGGAGGACGAAACAGCTCCAATACCCGCAAATTATATGAGATTTCGAAAAAAAATTGCAATAATTCATTTTTTGTTGAAAATATTGCAGATTTACCATTGAAAGAATTGAAAAAATGTAATAAAATAGGGATTGCGGCAGGTGCATCAACACCTGAATGCGTAATTAAGGAGGTTATTGCTAACATGAGTGAATTAAACGAAAAATTTTCAATGGAAGATTTCATGGATGAAATCGACGCGTCTTTAAGATTACCTCGCATTGGTGAAGTTGTTGACGGTAGCGTACATCAGGTAACTGAAAAAGAAGTTATCGTAAACATGGGTTGTAAGAAAGACGGTATTCTTCCTGTGGAAGAAGTTACTTTAGAGGAAGGACAGAAGCTGGCTGATTTATTTAAAGAAGGCGATGAGATCCAGGCTAAGGTTATCAAGACAGACGATGGCGACGGTGGAATCTTACTGTCTAAGAAAAAGCTTGAAATTAATGAGCATTGGAACGAAATTAACGAAGCTCTTGAAAATAAATCTAACATCACTGTTAAGGTTGTTAAGCAGGTTAACGGCGGCGTTATCGCAGCGTACAAAGAAGTTACTGGATTTATTCCTCTTTCCCAGTTATCCGATAAGTTCGTAGAAAATGCAGACGAATTTATGGGACAGGTACTGGAAGTTAAGGTTACAAGAGTTGACCAGAAGAGAGGCAGAGCTGTATTCTCCCACAAGTTAGTTTTAGGTGAAGCTAGACAGCAGAAGATCGCTGCTATCTGGGAT
>JAZUBY010000079.1:0-7016 GCA_045638885.1 Emergencia sp.
AGAGAGCAACGCTCCTGCGAAAGCCAGCAGGGACGTGGAATTCATGCCCATGAAATTTGTTGAAAAATTAGCCAGGATGCCTACAGTTGCACCAAAAGCAGCCCCGGAGGAAATCCCTAAAATAAAAGGATCCGCCATAGGGTTCTTAAAGATAGCCTGATACACACCGCCACAAAGAGCCAGTCCGCCTCCTACCAGGAAAGCCAGAATGCTTCGTGGAAAGCGGAGTCTCCAGATAATGGTGCTCTGCGCACCCAGAGCTTCCACCTGGCTGTCAAAACCGCCAAAAACATGGTGGCACAGAACCATCAAAGTGTCTTTCATTGTAATGTCCGCTGCACCAAAGAAGGTGCAGATTAAGATGACCAATAAGGTGCCTGCCAGTGCCAGCAGACTGATCCCCAGCCATTTTTTATTCATATAATAAAACCTCTTTTGCTATGATTATTGTTATTTTTTGTGAATCAGATCACCTAATACTTTCAGCCCTTCTACAAATCTTGGACCATCTCTGGTGATCATGTCCACTCTTGGATCGTCGTATGGAATGTAGTGAACGTTACCTTCCTTGAATGCTTTGATTTCTTCGAAACCATCCGGCATCACAAAGTCTGCTTCACTGCATAGCACGATGTATACGTCCGGATTCTCCTGGATGACTGTTTCTGCAGATAATCTTGGAGAAGTGTAGTCGTATTCGTATGCGATGTTTTCTGTATTGAGCATAGGTAAGCTGTGACCCAGGTAATCCTCTTTGCTTGTAGAATATAAGTCAACCAGGTCAATGAAGACCTTCTTACTATCATACTTTGCATATTCTTCCTGCAGCCCTTCCGCATCTGCTCTCATATCAGACACGATAGTATTTGCCTTGTCTGCAGTATTTGTCATCGCACCCATAACTGTAATATTGTTGTAAATGTCATCCAGTGTGACAGTACTTGTAGTATAAACTGCAATACCTGCCTGATCCAGTGCGCTGACTGCATCAGAACCTGCATGTCCGGAAACAAAGACCAGATCTGTTTCCATTTCAATCAGCTTTTCGATATTTACGCTGAATGTATCGCCAATCTGTGGCACATTCTTTGTTTCTTCCGGATAGGTACACCATGTAGATACGCCAACAATTTTATCCTCCAGTCCCAGTGCGTACAGAATTTCTGTACAGCTTGGAGACAGTGATGCAATCTTGTCCGGTTCTTCTTCCAGAACAACGGTGTTGCCAATGCCATCTGTCAGGGTCATCGGATATACGCCCGCTTCCGGCAAATCTCCCCCGCCAGAGCCGCTGCTGCCACAAGCAGCAAGAACAAATGCCATCATAATGGCTGTCATCAGTGTGAATAATTTTTTCATTTTTTTTACTCCCTTTCTGCCTTCCCGGCACCATCATAGTTTACATTTGGGCATAAAAAATACCCTCTATGATGCTAGAGAGTTTCTGGAAATAAGTCTACCTATTGTATAATCGGTAGTTTGACATTTTGCTTCCTCACAGCCCAGAAACTCAGTTCTTCATCATACCTGGTCTTCTGACTTAGCTTCATCTTCGGAAACGCCTTCTCAAAGCACATAACTTCAATGGCAATCTGTTCCCTCATCAGCATCACAGCAGAGGCGACTGTACCGGATTCACACCGGTTTCCCATCAATATGATGATTCAAATATTGAATTCTATATTATTTTACTCACTGAAGAAACCTTTGTCAATAGTAGCTTTTTGATTGTATTTACCGCTTTACCGTGGTAAAATATCCCCAACAATATGACTGGGAGGACCTCCTATGAAAAAGAACATTCACGTTCGTGTTGCCGATGCATCCGGCAACATTACTATTTTTGTATTAGATAAATTTCAACGAAACCAGTATCAGGATATCGCGACACAGCTGCTTTCCATGGAACACTTAGGCGGCGAGCAGGTGGCTTTTGTGACCGGAGATAATTCTATGGATATGTGCGGACTGGAATTCTGTGGCAACGCGTCCCGTTCCTTTGCTCTCATGCTGGCAGAAGAACGTCAGATAGAAGGCACTGCAAAGATTCAGATTCAGGTCAGCGGATGCAATGAAGTTCTGGGTGTGGATGTAGACCCCGCTAATAACTATACCCGTATCAAAATGCCTCTGCCAGTTTCCGTCGTACATATGAAAAACACCGGTATCGATTTTCTGGATGGTGCCTGTCTGGTAGATTTGGATGGCATCATGCATGCGGTTGTTACAGATATAGAACCTTCGGAAGAGAACTTTGTCCTTGCGAAGGATTATGTGAACGAAAACTACGCCCCCCCTGCTATGGGCGTGATGTTCTTTGACAGTGAGAAGAATTTCCTAACTCCTGTCGTTTATGTACGAGACGTCGACACGACATACTTCGAGGGTAGTTGCGGCACCGGCTCCACGGCAGTAGCAGCCGCTTTCACGACAGAAGAAAAGGCTGGCATCTTCCAGTTTGAACTGACCCAGCCGGCAGGTACAATTATCGCTACCATAGAAAAAGCCCATGGAGAAATGAAAAACATCTACATCCAAGGGCCTATTATCTTACATGATGTGCAGGAAATCGCTATAGACGTGCCGGAACAATAAAGTTCAGCGCACCTTCAGCCATACCGTATTCAATTTGACCTTCCGCACTATATACTTCACCATCAATGCAGATGTGGAAATCGTTCTGCTTCGGAATCATTACCAGTGATCTGCTCTGCTTTGTGGTAATTACCTTTTCAATGCCGGGAATCTGTAAATGGGTTCCCGCTTTATATTTTGGAAACAGTTTCAGGAATTGGGCGTGAGAAACATTTTTGATGATATTTAAATCAAAAACACCATCGTTCATACAGGACTGTGGTGACGTATTCATACCACCGCCGCAGTAACCGCCATTGGCAATGGCAACCAGCAATACTTCACCGTCTACCATCAGCTTATCATCTTCCCAAAGCTGCATATGGATTGGCTTCTTACGCAGGAACATACCGCCTACCGCAAGGAGATATGCCATGGAGCCTGCAATAAAAGGTTTCTTCTTCAATACGTTTGTCAATACAACCACGTCACAGTCCAATCCGATGTTGAACATGTTTACACAGTAGCCTTCTCTCATTTCGCCGTTAAGCTTGCCTTTGTATGTCATCAAATCGATACGTTTTGGCTCTCCCAGCATCTGACTCTTGATAGACAGAAAATCCCCCGCTTCCGGAAAATTTCTTACCATGTCATTCCCTGTGCCAATTGGCACACAGCCTAAAGCAATATTGGGGAAGTCAGCAGCACCGTTAATAATTTCGTTATTGGTGCCATCACCGCCACATGCATAAAAACGTGCTGGTGCACCGTTCAGTTTTTCTGCAGCTTCTCTAGCCTTTTTGATGCCGTCTTCTACGGATTCTGTCAGACAAATCTCTACCTCTGCCTGCAGCTCTTCTGCAGTAGTTTTAATTTCTTCGATTAGCTTGTCAATCCCTTTGCCCTGACCGGCCATAGGGTTAATAAAAAAATAGTGTTTCATAGCTTCATCCTCTTTTATTTTTCCTACATTTGTATTTTACTGCACATAACTTTTAAATTCAAGTTTTTTGGTATATAATACAAAGTATGAAAAACGTAAACAAAGGAGGGATTTCCTATGGATCCTAGAAATAAAAAACTGGCAGACCTGCTGGTTAACTACTCCTGTGAAATACAGCCGGGAGAAAACATTCTGATTGACTACGAAGGTGTGGAATGCAAACCTTTGATTAAGGAAATTATCCGCCACGTATACGCAGCTGGCGGCAGACCACACGTTAACATCATCGACAGCGAAATTAACCGCGAAATCATTATGGAATGCACGGAAGAACAGGTTCAGCTGATGTGTGACTATCAACTGAAGCAAATGCAGTCCATGGATGCCTATATCGCAGTCCGTGCCGGTGCTAACGCCTGCGAACTGGCCGATGTACCTGCAGAAAAACTGGGCATGTACAGCAAGCTGAAAAGCCCTGTTTTAGACTACCGTGTTGACCACACTAAATGGTGCGTGCTTCGCTATCCGATTCCATCCCTGGCACAGTCTGCCGGCATGAGTCAGGAAGCATTTGCAGACTTCTACTACAAAGTCTGCACCCTGGATTACAAAAAGATGAGCAATGCCATGGATGCCCTGTTAGACCTGATGAACAAAACAGATAAGGTGCAAATCAAAGGGCCTGGCACCGATCTGACCTTCTCCATCAAAGGCATCGGTGCAAAGAAATGCGCAGGCAGATGCAATATTCCTGACGGCGAAGTATACTCCGCTCCAGTCAAAGACAGCATGAACGGCTATATCACTTACAATACCGTTTCTTTAGAAGAAGGCTTCACTTATGACAATATCTACTTCGAAGTTGAGAACGGTAAGATTGTGAAAGCGACTGCCAATGACACCGAGCGTATTAATGCTCACTTAGATACAGATGAGGGTGCCCGCTACTTCGGCGAGTTCGCTATCGGCGTCAACCCATATATCTTAGAACCAATGAAGGATACCCTGTTTGATGAAAAAATCGCAGGCAGCTTCCATCTGACACCAGGCATGTGCTACGAAGATGCACCAAACGGAAATAAATCCGCCATTCACTGGGATCTGGTTATGATCCAGCGTCCTGAATACGGCGGCGGTGAAATCTGGTTCGATGACGTACTGATCCGAAAAGACGGCCTGTTCGTGATTCCAGAATTAGAATGCCTGAATCCGGAGAATTTGAAATAAGAATAACGCAAAAGAGCGCGGCATCAGAAATGATGCTGCGCTCTCTTTGTTTTTGATTGTATATAAGATTGTTTGATTTGAGACGTATTTATTTTAGAACATCTTGCCCATATGTCTTAATGTTCTTACCAGCTGGCAAGTGTAGCTCATTTCGTTGTCATACCAAGCTACGATTCTTACTTCGTAGATGTTTGTACCACATCTCTGTGCCAGTGTCTGTGTTGCATCGAACAGGGAACCATAGGACATACCGATAATGTCGCTGGAAACCAGTTCTTCTTCTGTGTAACCGAAGGATTCATTTACCGCTGCCTTCATCGCTGCGTTGATGCCTTCTACTGTTACGGAATCGGTTTCATCCTTCAGTGTTGCATCCAGGATTGTGATGGAACCGGAAGCAACTGGAACTCTCTGTGCAGAACCGATTAACTTGCCATCTAACTCCGGAATAACCAGACCGATTGCTTTTGCTGCGCCTGTGCTGTTTGGTACGATGTTGATTGCACCAGCTCTTGCTCTTCTGAAGTCACCCTTCTTGTGTGGGCCATCTAAGATCATCTGGTCACCAGTGTAAGCATGGATAGTTGTCATAAAACCGGTTCTAACTTCTCTATATTCATTTAACACCTTTGCCATTGGTGCCAGACAGTTTGTAGTACAGCTTGCACCGGATACGATAGTATCCTCAGGTTTCAGTGTTTCATGGTTTACGCCATATACAATCGTTGGCAGATCGTTACCTGCAGGTGCAGAAATCAGAACCTTCTTTGCGCCTGCATCGATATGTGCCTGGGATTTTGCCTTGGAAGCATAGAAGCCTGTACATTCTAATACCAGATCTACATCCAGTTCACCCCATGGCAGATTCTTTGCATCTGCTTCTGCGTAAATCTTAATGCGAGTGCCATCTACTGTAATAGATTCTTCGTCGCAAGTTACGTCATGGCCTCTGTATGGACCCTGCACGCTGTCATATTTTAATAAGTAACAAAGCATTTCCGGCTTTGTCAGGTCGTTGATTGCTACGACTTCAAAGTCTGCATCACCGAAAATCTGACGGAACGCCAGTCTGCCGATTCTACCAAATCCGTTAATTGCTACTCTGATACTCATGATATTTCCTCCCTATTTTGCATCCGCTTCCGTTTCCTTGACAATCGTGTATCGACGGAAGTCTGGTTCTCTCAATTTATCTGTGATGACACATGCGTCCTCCAGCTTTCCAAAGCTGGCTGCGGAAATACATCCGAACTTAGACCCATCTGCCAAAATATATACGTTTTCTGATCGTTTCATAGCTTCAGCCTTGAGCAAAGCCTCATCCATGTTTGGTGTGGTAAATCCACGCTGCGGATCAATACCGTTGGCTCCCATGAAACATTTTGTGAAGTTGCATTTGTTTAAGAATGAAACCGCCTCAATGCCGACGATGGACCAGGTGTCCGGTTTCAGTTTGCCGCCGGTCATGTAGACCTTCAGTCCTTTTTCACTCAGTTTCTTTCCGTGAGTAATGCCGTTGGTCACAAAGGTTACGGTTTGATTGTCGATATAATCAATCATCTTCTCTGTAGTGGTTCCAGCATCGATAAAGACAAAATCATTGTCAGCCAGCAGCGATGCCGCATATCTCGCAATGGAATCCTTTTCCTTTACTCTGACATTGACTTTGCTTTCCATGTGTTCGGCCACGGTCTTAACACTTCGTTCCAGTGCCACTGCACCGCCAAAGACCTTCTTCAGTCTACCCTGCTCAGCCAGTTCTGTAATGTCACGACGAATTGTAGATTCACTGGTATTCAGGTTCTTCGCCAGTTCCGTTACCTTGACCGCTCCTTTTACGGCAATTTCTGAAAGAATATGATTGTGTCGTTCTTCGTGAAGCATAAAAACACCATCCCTTCTCACATTAAGTATACGTTCAATTTCAAGCAAAGTCAAGCAAAGTTTATCAAATTTGAGCAAAATGCATTGAAGTTATTTTTTATGCTCTCGTAGTTCTATAAAATTGATTAAATGCCATCGGATTATAGAATTTTCAACCTGGAGAGGCTTGCACATTAAGGATTCTATAGGTAAAATAACCTTATCTTATCAATCAAAAGGAGATTTCAGATGAAACGTATCTGTTTATATGGGGCCAGCAGTGAGACGCTGGCGGATGCATACTACGCGGCAGCGCATACCATCGGCGAAGGCCTGGCCGCGGCAGGGATTGGCCTGGTCTTCGGCGGGGGCGCCACCGGGCTGATGGGTGCAGCAGCCCGTGGCGCCG
>JAZUBY010000080.1:0-5330 GCA_045638885.1 Emergencia sp.
GGAAAGACTGGACGTAATGCTGAACGACGCAATCTACGGTATCCTGTTCAGAGACATCAACATGCAGAGAACTCTGGTTGACCAGTTCATGTCCAGAGTAATCATCGGTTACTGCGGTATCATCTTCAACTCCGGTGAAGACAACTACCTGACTACTGACGATGCTATCGAAGCTGCTCACACTGTAACTGCTTCTCAGTTCATCAACGAACAGTTCGCAGTTCTGGCTAACATTCCAGAAGAACAGATGGGTCTGGGTCACGCATTCGAAATGGACCCTAACACTGAAGACGGCTTCCTGTTAGAACTGGCACAGGCTCAGATGGCAAGAGAAATCTTCCCTAAGGCTAGACTGAAGTACATGCCACCTACAAAGTTCATGACTGGTAACATCTTCAAGGGTCACCTGCAGGATGCTCTGTTCAACCTGGTAACTGTATGGACTAACCAGTCCCTGCTGCTGACCGGTATGCTGACAGAAGCTATCCACACTCCACTGATGCAGGACAGATACCTGGCTATCGAAAATGCTCAGTACATCTTCAATAACTGCAGACACATCGGCGATGAAATCGAATTCAAGCAGGATGGTATCATCCAGAGAAGAGCTCAGGAAGTTCTGGCTAAGGCTGACGCTCTGCTGGCAGAAGTTGAAGAAAACGGCCTGTTCGAAACTATCCAGAAGGGTATCTTCGGCGGCGTTAAGCGTCCATTCGACGGTGGTCACGGTCTGGAAGGCGTTTGCACCAAGGGTGAAAACTACTTCAACCCATTCATCGCATTATTTATGGACCACGAATAATTAAGGAGGAGTAAATACAATGACAACATGTGCAACTACTCAGGTAGATTTAACAAAAGTTAAGCCATATGGCGACGCTTTAAACGACGGTAAGGTTCAGCTGGCATTCACTCTTCCAGTTCCTTACGGTGAAGAAGCTGAAGAATGTGCTAAGCAGTATGCTAAGAAGCTGGGTCTGGAAGAACCAAACGTAGCTTACTACTGCGAACTGACCACTGGTTACACTTTCTTCAACGTATACGGTTCCGCAACTCCTACCATCGACTACACTGCAATCGTAGTTCCTAAGGTAGAAGGTGAAGTATATGACAGAGTACAGTGCGGCGAATGGATCGGCGAAAACATCGGCAGAGACATCGTTGTAGTTGGTGCATCCATCGAATCCGACGCTCACACTGTAGGTATCGACGCAATCATTCAGATGAAGGGCTTCCACGGTCACTTCGGTCTGGAAAGATATAAGAACGTTGTAGCTTACAACATGGGTTCCCAGGTTCCTTGCGAAGCTCTGATCGCTAAGGCTAAGGAAGTAAACGCTGACGCTATCCTGGTATCCCAGACTGTAACTCAGAAGGACATCCACATCATGAACCTGACTAAGATGGCTGAACTGATGGAAGCTGAAGGTCTGAGAGACAAGATGATCCTGACTTGCGGCGGTCCTAGAATCTCCCACGAACTGGCTCAGGAACTGGGTTATGATGCAGGTTTCGGTCCTGGCAAGTACGCTGACCACGTTATGTCCTACATCATGCAGGAAGTTCAGAAGCGCGGTTGGGAAAAGAAGGCTGACATCGCTGACAGATAATTGTCGGACGATTGAAGCAATCTGATCGAGGCAAACTAAAAATCAAAAGGTGCCGGGGAATCTCCGCGGCACCTTTCTTTTTTCATGAGCCGAACTGGCGCGCACACTTAAAAGTTTGAAGATATTTTGACAATAGGAGATAATCCGCTTGCATCAATACCTTTTTTGGTGTATCATGGTAGTGATGGGTAGTATGTAAAAAATTACGTAACCCAGGTATTTTAGACTTTTAAGTTAAAGTAATATTCTTATAGAAAGGTGATCGTTAGACATGATTAACAAATTTATGACTGCTGATGAAGCGGTTGCAGGCGTTAAAGACGGTATGACCATCATGGTCGGTGGCTTCCTGGGAACTGGTTCTCCAGAAGTACTGATGGACGCATTAGTTAGAAAGGGCGTTAAGCACTTAACAGTTATCGGTAACGACGCAGGTTTACCACAGGGCGCTTATGGTGCTGCAACTGCTAGAGGTATCGGTAAGTTAGTAGAAGCTGGTATGGTTGACCACATCATCGCTACACACGTAGGTATGAACCCACTGATCGGCGAAGGCATGATCAATGGTACTTTAAAGTGCACTCTGGTTCCACAGGGCACACTGGCAGAAAAGATCAGAGCAGCTAACTACGGTTTAGGCGGCGTTCTGACTCCAACTGGCGTAGGTACTCCTGTACAGGATGCTGAAGACGAACTGGGCAGAAAGAAGCAGGTTCTGGAATTAGAAGGTAAGAAGTACTTACTGGAAATGCCTCTGAGAGCTGACTATGCATTCTGCAGAGCTTCCATCTGTGACGAATTTGGTAACTTCAGATGCGATAAGGCTACTAAGAACTTCAACTACGTAATGGCTGGTGCAGCAGATCACGTAATCGTTGCATCTGAAAAGGTAGTTAAGATCGGCGAAATGGATCCAGATACATTCGCTGTTTCTGGTGTAGTAGTAGAAGGTATTGTGGAAGGAGAACCAAAATGGCAGATTTAAAAGAAAGAATCGCGAGAAGATGCGCGAAAGAATTTAAGGATGGTGACTTCATCAACTTAGGTATTGGTCTGCCTACACAGGTAGCTAACTACATTCCTGAAGACGTAATCGTTACTCTGCATTCCGAAAACGGTTTCGCAGGTCTGGCAGAAGTTGCTGAACCTGGTAAGGAAGATGTAAACATCATCAACTCCGGTGGTGTATATGTAACAGCTGTTGACAGAGTTAACTACTTCGACTCCGCTACTTCCTTCGGTCTGGTAAGAGGCGGTCACGTAAGAGCTACTGTTCTGGGTGCTATGGAAGTTGCTGAAAACGGCGACCTGGCTAACTGGATCGTACCTGGCAAGAAGGTTGCTGGTATGGGCGGTGCTATGGACCTGTGTGCTGGCTGTCCAGAAGTAATCATCGTAATGCTGCACACTCAGAAGGGTGCACATAAGATCCTGAAGAAGTGTACTCTGCCTCTGACTGCAGAAAAGTGCGTTTCCAAGATCATCACTGAAATGGGTGTTATGGAAGTTAGAGAAGACGGTCTGTGGGTAACAGAATTACATCCTGACTTCACTTGGGAAGACATTCAGGCTGCTACTGGCTGCGAACTGCACCAGGATCCTAACATGAAGGCTATGGAAGAAGAATAATTCTTCGGACATTCTTTCATACGAGACAAAATATTCACGCATAAGCGTAACGAAGAGAACCTCTTATGAGGTTCTCTTTAATTATGTTTAGGAAAATAAACAAGTCTGGTGTGTTTTACACCAGACTTGTTTCGTTAGTTGAAGAGGAGCTGTTATGAAAAAAAGAAGTTGATTATGCTAAATAAAAATAAAGCAATTCTTATGCCAAAAAAATGAATGATTCCTTGGCTCAAATATTGCATTGATTATGGGTGGGTGAAGAGGAATGCATTTATGCAAAAGGAGGAGTAAGTATGAAAAAGAAAGGATATAAAAATCTGAGCGAAGAAGAATTAACTTTAATTCTGAACAACTGCTTTGCCAATATTTTTGTAACCGACGCTGATGCGAATGTCATATTTGTAAATAAAGATGCCGCAGAAATACTGTGTGCACCGGAAGAATATCTTCTTTCGCGGAATTCCCGTGAACTGATTCAGGAAGGAATTATAAATAAATCGACTACGTTAAACTCCATTGAAACAAGGGAGAAAACCGTGGGAACTTTTACAAATAGAGAAGGTCAGGAAGTTGTATCAATGACGACACCTGTATTTGACCGTGAAGGAAATATCCGGATGGTTGTAACATACAGCCGCGCAAGAAACGATATGGACATGTTTCTTGACGAACTGGAAAAAGAAAGACTTCGAACTGACAAATATAAGGATGCAGTGGGATATTTTGATCAGAAAAAGAAAGAGTCCAACGTAATCATATATAAAAGTGATGCAATGGCAGAGTTATGCAGTACTGCAAAAATCATAGCACCAACGGACAGCACAGTAATGCTGTATGGGGAATCTGGTGTTGGTAAGGAAGTTTTTGCAAACTATATTCATAATCACAGCCTGCGGAAAGATGAGATTTTTGTCCCGATTAACTGTGCTGCTATACCGGAAGAATTGTTGGAATCTGAACTGTTTGGGTATGAAAAAGGTGCGTTTACAGGGGCCAGCAACAAGGGCAAAGCAGGATTGTTTGAGATTGCAAATAATGGAACCATATTTCTGGATGAAATCGGAGAGCTGCCTTTGAATATGCAGTCAAAATTGCTGAGGGTACTGGAATCAGGAGAATTTCGCCGTATTGGAAGTGATACAGAGAAGAAAACGAATGTACGTGTAATTGGCGCTACAAACAGGAATCTTCTGCAGATGGCAAAGGAGAAGACATTTAGAGAAGACTTGTATTACAGGCTGAATGTTTTGCCTTTGAATTTGCCGGCTTTGAGAGACCGAAAAGAAGATATTCAGGAATTGGCAGAATATTTTCTCTCTAAATTTAATCGTAAATATGGCAAACATTTCGCTTTGACAGAGTCTCAACATCAGAAGCTGATCAGCTATTCCTGGCCGGGAAACGTAAGAGAATTGAGAAATATTGTTGAACGTTATGTGGTGACAGGAAATGTACATGTTCTTTTAAATCTGGAATCAGAAGATGAGTACTTCGGGGCTAAAAAGAGCACCGAATCCACTGCAAGTGAATCTGGCATGCAGCTGAAAATATTGCCGCTGAAGCAGAAAATGGAGGCACTGGAACTGGAATATATTCAAAAGGTATTGCATGAATGTGACAATAATGTGCAGAAGGCAGCCAATGAGCTTAATGTACACCGTTCGCTGATTTACCGAAAACTTCAGGGAAAACAGATATGATAAAAATGTCGCAAAAATAAGACTTTTCGCAAAAAAACGACAAAATAAGTCGCAAATTTAAGACGAATGAATAAAAAAATCATTGCGCAAGAAAGAAATAAAGAATTTGGAATGGAGAAAATGTCGTATTTTTAGTAAATTTCTCAGAAATGCGACAATGATTCTTAAAAATGCGACAAAGATTAATGGGAATTGAAATAAAAAACAGGCTATAATTCAGAAATAGTTGTTGGCACACTCTTTGCTCTTATATAGGGCAACTGCTGAATAATAGCAAATCATAAAATGGAGGAGTAAAAAAATGAGTAAGAAGTTATTAAGCATGTTATTAGTATTCGTTATGATTTTCTCCCTGGCTGCATGTGGCAACGGCGGCAATGAGGGCGAAGGC